>JBEGVQ010000176.1:0-11074 GCA_041178345.1 Acidobacteriota bacterium
GTCCAGGTCGCCGCCGTAGACATGCAAGGTGATGGACGCGGCGGCCGGCCGCGCGTTGGCCAGCACGTGATGGTCGGTCGGCGGAATCAGACAGCCGGCCGAGCCGGTGCCGGCCAGCAGCGCGCCAATCGGCGTCACCCGGAAGAAGCCATCGGTGTCGGGCTCCACGCGGTACTGCGTCACCGCGATCTCGCCGTCCACGACACCCTCCACGCACCACAAGCCGCCGTGATCGTGCACGGCCGTGCCCTGCCCGGGTCCCCACGTCATGACGATCGCGCTGTAGCGGCCGGCGGGATCGCGATGCAGCAACCGGCGGGCGTACGCATCGGGACGCGATTGGGTGAGCGGCGCCGGCAGCACCAACGCGCGCGTGCCCAGCACGTGCTCGAGGTCAGCCTTGACCGCGGCGGTGACGGCGCCGGCATCACCCGCATCGACCGAGCGGTCGAGCCGGGTAATCAAATCCGCCAGTCCGGGACAGGTGAAAGAGGCCTGGTTCATTTGTCCCTTGATGGTAGCGAAAAATGCCCCCCGCGTCCTGACAACTTCAAACGGGCTGGTCCGCGGCGCACACCAGTTGATCCCGAATCGTTCCGTCCTTGATGGCGCTCTGCCTCAGGTGGCCTTCCAGGGTATAGCCGGCCTTTTCGAGGACGCGAATCGAGGCGTGATTGTCGGCGAACGGCAAGGCGTAGATGCGGGTCAGGTCGTGCCGCCGGAACACTTCGGTGGTCACCGCCGTCAGGGCTTCGGTGCCGATGCCGCGGCCCCAGGCGCCTTCGCCCAGCCAACGCCGAACTCGGCCGACACGCGCTCGACGTCGGCGTGCAGCTCGACGCCAATGCCCCCGCACCGCGCGAGTTCGAGCCGCATGCTAGGGTCGCGCGCCCACCAACTCGGGCGGACCGGCCAGCCCGAGATTCGCGCGCAACACCCGGTTGCCGCCACCGGCCCGCGCCTCGCGCAGGGCATGGCGGGCGGCCTTGATCAGGTCGAGCTCTTCCCACGCCGATTCGCGCTGCGGCACGGCCGTCGACGTCGACACCGACGCGGTGACGAACTCGGCGGGCGCGTCCTTGGCCGCCGGCACCTGCAGTTCGCGAATCGCGGCGCGCACCTGTTCGGCGATCTTGAACGACCCGGGGCCATCGGTCGAGGCCAGCACCAGGGCAAACTCGTCGCGGTGATACCGCGCCACCAGGTCGCCGGGACGCCCGACGATGCCCGCCAGGCAGCGGCCGATCTGCTTCAACACTTCGTCACCGGCCTTGCGGCCAAATTGCCGGTTGTACGCCCGGAAGTGATCCACGTCGATGAAGATCAGCGACAGGGGCAAGCCATCGCGGCGAGCTCGCCGCCACTCGCGCTCGAGAAATTCCAGAAATTGTTCATGATTGGCGACCGCGGTGAGTTGATCCTCGGTGTTCAGTCGCTGCAACTGCAGGCGCGCCGATTCAAGCTCGGTGGTGCGCTGCTCGAGGGTCTTGTCGAGTTCCGCGGCTCGCAGTTCGAGGCGCCGGCGGCTGACGTAGACCCAGACGCTGAAGGTGGATAACGCGCCGATGAACGCCGCCGCGAATCCCCATGCAATTTGCACTCGTCGCTCCATTCCGGATTCGGTCGATTCAGGGTGCGGGCATTCTACCTCGACTGGAGATCATTGCCGCGGTGCGTTCCCAGCAGCGGGGACCTAGCGGGTGCCCTGGCGAAACGTGTCGCAGGCGTTCATGTCGCCGCTCGACAACCCCTGGCGAAACCAGCGGGCGCGTTGCTCGGCGGTGCCGTGCCGAAGGCCCCGGCGGTCCTCTATATCCGTACTGCGACGGCCACCCTGCCACTTCATGTTTCCTCGCTCTGTGCCAAATCCGGGCCAACCGCCGCGGCTAAGGACGGCTATCCTTGATGGATGGACGACACCCACCGCGTCACCTGTCCGTACTGCGGCGAAGAGGTCGAGATCTACGTGGAGCCCGACGTGCGCGGCAGCTACGTGCAGGACTGCGAGGTCTGCTGCAATCCGTGGACGGTGCGGGTCTCGCGCGAAGCGGACGACACCTACGTCGAGATTGGCCGGGCCGATGGTTCAGAGTGAGGGAGTGCCGGGGGCGGGAATCGGTGCCGCTGGCGCGAGCCGAAGGCTCGCGACGCCAACGGGATGAGCGCCCCTGGCACGAACGAGCGAGCGCAGTGAGCGAGCGAAGTGCCGGGGGCGGGAATCGAACCCGCACGAGGGGGTTACCCTCTCAGGATTTTAAGTCCTGTGCGTCTGCCAGTTTCGCCACCCCGGCTCAGAAAGTTGGGAGTTGAGAAGTTGGTAGTTGGTAGTTTCCCGCTGTCCCTGAAACTGAAACTGCCACCTTCAACTTTCCACTACGCCAGCGGCTCTTAGTGAACCAGCTTCGATTCCCGTGGCCCGCCGATCACGCGCGCGATCATGTCGCTCAGCCTGGTCTCGTCAATCGCGAACGGTCCGGCGCTGGCCGTGCCGACCTGGACCTCGAGGTGCACGAGCACACCGCCCTGATCGGGGCTGACAATCCAACTGAAGCCGCGCATCGATACCGGGGGCGGCTCGCCGTTCGGATCGCGCGTGCGCTCGAGCGCCTTCAGCATCTGCTCCAGCAGCAGCTTGACGTCGGCCACGGTCCACGACTCGGCGTCGGCCGGCACGCCCTTCATCTTCTGGGTCACCGCATTGGTGGCCCCACGCACCCACACATCCACATCAATCATCGCGATCGTCCTTTCACGAATTCTTCCAGTTCGGCGCGCGCTTGTCGATCCAGGCCTGCACGCCCTCGACCGCGTCGTGGGTCTTCAGCAAGCCGGCCAGGTAGTCGCGCTCGGCCTGGTCGAGCGCCGGTTCGGCTTGGGCCCGCAATGTCAGCCGGGCGGCGGCGACGGCGTGCGACAGCGCAACGGCAGAGTGAGGCGACAGGTGCGTGTCGAACCAGCTGCCGGCCGCCTCAACCAGGCTGGCGGTGGAGGCGACCATCGACAGCAGGCCCGCGTCATGCCAGTAGCCAGCCGACTGCTGCTGCCCGGTCACAATCGCCCGCGTGGCGCGTGACGCGCCCACCTTCAACGGCAAGACGGCAGCGGCCACCGGCGGGAACGCCGCCAGCCGAATCTCGGGCAGGCCGAAGGTGGCCGAGTCGGTGGCGAGAATGTCGTCGCAGGCAAGGGCGAGCTCGAAGCCGCCACCCAGGCACCGGCCGTTGACGAGCGCCGCGGTCGGCGCCGGGAACGCCAGCAGTTGCCGGATCACGCGATGGGTTTCCGGCAACACGGTCGCCATCATGCCAGGCTCGTGCTCCTGGATCTTCGCGCCAAACGAAAACTCGTCGCCGGCGCCCTCGACGGTCAGCCACTTGATGCCCGGCGTGGACTCCAGTTCGTGCAGGACGCGGCCGAGCGCGCGCACCAGGGCGAGCGACAACAGGTTGCCGGGTGGCGCGTTCAGCTGGACACGCCGCCACGCCCCTTCGCGCGCCGCCTGGATGCGGACCAGCCCGCTCACGGGAACACGCCCGGATCGGTGGCCGGCGCGTCACAGGCAAAGTCGCGACACACGTAGGCGGTCGCCTGGTTCTCAATCATCTGCATCTCCGCGACCCAGGGCATGTGCGCCGACAGGGCCGCCTGGTCCGATGGATCGGCCGGCACCATCACCGCGAACGGCCGATAGGCGCGATTCGCCGCCCGCCACAGGGCCTGGGTGTCGGCCGCGTCACGGCGTCCGACGATCACAATCTGCTCTCCGCCGGCCACCGACGCCGACAGCACCGCGGCCATGAACGGCACGGCCCTGCCCTGCTCCTCGAGCCGGCCGCCAAACGACGCTACGGCCGCGTCGGCGCGCGTGCCGTAAGACGCCTCGCCGGTCAGGTGCGCCAAGGTCCAGCAGTTCAGCGCCGACACCGCGGTCGGCGACGGCTCGGCTCCATCGTAGTCTTCTTTCATGCGCAGCAGGACCGACGGGTCGAGGCCGGTCGTGCTGAACCAGCCGCCACCCTCTGCATCCCAGAACAGCTGGTCCTGACGCGCCTGCAGCACGCGGGCCCAGTCCAGCCACTCGACCCTCCCGGTGGCCTGGAACACTTCGAGGACGCCGAAGATCAAGCACGCGTAGTCCTCCGCATACCCCTCGATCGCCGCATCGCCGCCGCGGTAGCGCCGCCACAACCGCCCGGCCGCCGCGTCCCACATGGTGTCCTTGATGAACGCCGCCGCGCGCACGGCGCTCGCCAGGTGCCGCGGTCCCGGATCGCCGTCCACCAAGTGCTGGGGCAGCACGCGCGACGCGCGCGCGAACGCGGCAATCATCAGGCCGTTCCACGCGGTGAGCACCTTGTCGTCCAGCTGGGGGCGGGGCCGGCGATTGCGCACCTCGAACAGCACCTGCCGCGCCCGCAGCAGCACCTCGGCAATGTCGACCGGCGTCTTGCCGCTGGCCCTCGCCAGGTCGGCAATCGACTGGGCCGTATGCAGCAGGTTCTTGTTGACGAACTCCTGCTGTGGATCGAACGGAGCGTTGCCGTTCGGCAGCACGCCGTAGCGGCCCTCGAACACCAGGCTGTCTTCTCCCAGGGCAGCCCGAATCTCGTCCTGGCCCCAGATGTAGAACGCCCCTTCCATCTTGTGAACGCCCGGCGCACCTTCCTGGCCGGGCGGAATGCTGTCGGCATCCTCGGCCGAATAGAAGCCGCCCGCCTGGTCCGTCATGTCGCGCTCGACGTACTGCAGGGTGTCTTCGGCAATTTGCGCAAAGAACGGGTCGTCGCTGGCCTGCGCCGCTTCGAGATACGCCAGCACCAGCTGGGCCTGGTCGTAGAGCATCTTCTCGAAGTGCGGCACCCGCCAGTTGCCGTCAACCGAGTAGCGGTGAAAGCCGCCGCCGATGTGATCGCGCATGCCGCCAAGCGCCATCGACCGCAGCGTCTGCACCACCATGTTCAACGCCGCGGCGTCTCCCGTGCGCTTGTGCTCGCGCAGCAGGAACAGCAGCTCGCTCGGCCGCGGGAACTTCGGCGCATCGCCGAAGCCGCCGCGCCGCGTGTCAAAGGTCTGCGCGAACTGCTGCAGGGTCTTGGTCAGCGTCGCGGCATCCGGCACGCGGCGATCGTCCTGGCCGCGCGCCAGTTGGGCCAGGCGGGCCACGATCTCACCCGCCGACCTGACGACGTTCGCGCGATCCTCGCGCCAGGCGCGGTTGATCTCGGTCAGGACATCCACGAAACCGGGCCGGCCATACTGCGACCTGGGCGGGTAATAGGTGCCGCCGAAGAACGGCTGCAGGTCCGGCGTCAGCCACACGCTCATGGGCCACCCACCCGAACCGGTGGTGGCCTGCACAAACGTCATGTAGACGCGGTCCACGTCGGGCCGCTCTTCGCGATCGACCTTGATCGAGATGAAGTGGTCGTTCAGCACCTTGGCCACGCCATGGTTTTCGAACGACTCGCGTTCCATCACGTGGCACCAGTGGCAGGTCGCGTAGCCAATCGACAGGAAGATCGGCTTCTCCTGCGCGCGCGCCGCCGCAAACGCGGCCTCGCCCCACGGATACCAGTCAACCGGATTGTTCGCGTGCTGCAGCAGATACGGACTCTGTTCGTCCGCGAGGCGGTTTGGCATTCCTTCGATGATACAGAAGAACCAGGGTGCCTAAGGTGCCTAGGGTGCCTAAAGTGCCTACGGGGTGGGTGCCTACGGGGTAGGTGCCAACGGTGCGAGATCCGGATGGCGCTCGGCGGCGTCTTGCAGGCGGGCGTAGATCGCGGTGACCTCCACGCCGTACAACAGAATGACGACGCTCACATAGATCCAGATCAGGAACACCACGACGGCGGCCAGCGAGCCGTGGATGACGTTCCACGTGGCCAGATCGCTCGCGTACCAGGCAAACAGCGAGAAGGCCATTCGCCAGAGGATCCCCACCATGAGGGCGCCCGGCCACACGTCACGGAACCGCACCTTGGTGTTGGGGATGAAGTAGAACACCAGCGCCACGCACATGACCAGCAAGGCGGTGGCCGTGGCATGGCCGGTCAGGCCGCTCGCCCAGCTCACCCACGGCGCCTGGCCGATGGCTTCGCCAAAGCGGCTGCTCTCGGCGAGCCGCACGACGCTGGCCAGGATCAGGCCGATCAACAGGACCCCGCCGGCCGAGGCCAGCATCAGGAACGACACCAGGCGATGCTTCAGGAAGCTGCGCCGCTTCTCGACGCCCCACGCGTGATTGACGGCCGAGGTCAGCGCGTTGAACACGCCGGTTGACGCCCACACCAGCATGAGAATGCCGCCGGCGCCGAAGCTGACCGGCGCGGTCTGGAAGGAATCGAGTTGACCGGTGATGAAGTCGAACTGGCGCGGAAAATAGCGAAAGACAAAGCGAACCACCGCGTCGCGCTCGGCGGCGTTGGAGGTGACCTCACCGAGGATCGCCAGCGACAGCAGCAGGAACGGAAACAGCGAGATCAGCGCGTAGTAGGCCACCGAGGCCGCATGCGTCAGCGCGTCGCTGTTATAGAGTTCCCCCACACCCCGCCAGGTCGCGAGGCCGATCAGGCGGACCTGCCCGCCCGGCCGTTCGCGGCCCGCCGTCACGCTACGAGGTCCGCCTCGGCCACGCTGCCGGGGCCGCGGCCGCGCTCCCCTTCTCGGCGGGCGTGCCCGCCTTGAACTCGTCCATCACCTGCGACAGGCGCATGGCCTCGCGGACCACCGTGTCAATCTCGGGCTGCAGCTCCGCCCGCAGTTGCCGCCCGCGCTCGGTGAACAGCACGAAGCCGACGCCCACGCCGACGACGGCCCCCAGCATGCCGCCCAGAATCATCAGGTTGCGATCGTTCATCCGGTCTCCTCGACGATCCGCCTCGCGGCGCGCGGATCCTTGATTTCGTGTTTCTTGATCTTGCTATACAACGTCGGCCGGTACAAACCCAAAATCTGGGCGGCCTCCTGCTTGTTCCAGTTGGTCCGCTGCAACGTCTGCAGCACGGCCATCCGCTCGATTTCGGCCAGCGTGTGATGCGGCGGCACGGTGAACGCATCGTCGGCGGCCGAGTCTCCGCGAATCGGCTCGGGCAGGTCCGACGGCTGGACCTCGGCCGACTTGGCCACCAGCACGGCGCGTTCGATCGCGTTCTCGAGCTCGCGCACGTTGCCGGGCCACCGGAAGCGAATCAACAGGTGATAGGCCGCCGCCGAGATGCCTTTCACGCTCTTCTGGTACCGCTGGTTGAACTTGTCGAGGAAGTGCGAGCAGAGCAGCGGCAGGTCCTCGGTTCGCTCGCGTAGCGCCGGCACCTGCAGCGTGACGGTGTTAATGCGGAAGTAGAGATCCTCGCGAAGCCGGCCGTCCTTGAGCGCGGCCTCCGGGTCGATGTTGGTGGCGCAGATCAGGCGGAAGTCCACCTTGACCAGGCGGTCGCTGCCAATCGGCCGGTACTCGCGCTCCTGCAGCACGCGCAACAGCTTGGTCTGGAGCAGGAGCGGCATCTCGCCGATCTCATCGAGCATCAGCGACCCGCCGCCGGCCAGCTCGAGCAGCCCCACCTTGTCGGTGGTCGCGCCCGTGAAGGCGCCCTTCTTGTAGCCAAACAGTTCCGACTCGATCAGATCCTTGGGCAGCGCCGCGCAATTGATCTTGATGAACGGGCCGCCCGAGCGGCCGCTGCGCACGTGAATAGCGTTGGCGATCAACTCCTTGCCGACGCCGTTCTCGCCCTGGATCAGGATGTTGGCGTCGCTTTCGGCCACCGCATCAATCAGCTCGAACAGCTCGCGCATATTCTTACTCTTGCCAATGATGTTGGCGAACGCGTACTGCCCGCGCATCTGCTCTTTCAGGCGCTCGTGCTGGGCGCGCTCCACGTGCAGGCTGGACGCGCGATCGAGGATCGACAGCAGGCCGGCCGGATCCAGGTTCGACTTCTCGAGAAAATAAAAGGCGCCGGCCTGGCCGGCTTCGAGCGCCCGCGTGATCGTGCCCACGCCGCTGATCACGATCATCTCCGGCGCGGGGTCAATCTCCTTGAGCTGCCGCAGCAGCATGATGCCGTCGATGTCGGGGAGGACGATGTCGAGCAGCACGACGTCGGGCCGCCACGAGCGAAACAACTCGATGGCCCGGGACCCGACGGCCGCCGCCCGCACTTCGTAGCCGGGGTTGCGGTCGGCCTGCTCCACCACCATCTTCAGCCACTCAGTGACCATCGGCTCATCGTCGACGACGAGAACCCGGCGCCGGCTGGACGACTTGAGTGAAGCCATAGCTGATTGAAGTCGAACTATACAGAAGTGTAGCGTATTAATGCGGTGCCGGGACGACTTATGAACTGCGCAGGATTGGCGACCCGGCGATCCGCAAGCAGATCACCAGGCCCCCCGAAAGCGCCCGTTCAGACTGGATTTCTGCCCTGAATCACGCGGATCAGCATCAGCGCGACCGCGACGACCAGCAGGAGATGAATGAAGCCGCCGAGCGTGTATGAACTCACCATGCCGAGCAGCCAGAGGACAACAAGCAGCACCAGAATCGTGGTCAACATGATGGTGTCTCCAGTTCAGGAATTACGGGGATTGGTCGCCCCGCCGGCGCTGGCATCGCGAATCGTAGCGGTGGCCCGTGAGGCTGCCTCGCCCAGGCGGCTCGACGCCGCGTCCACGGCTTCGCGCGCCGACGATTCGAGCTGGTCGGCCAACTGGTCGGCCTTCTCTTCGATGTTCTCGAGGTGCACGCCGGCACGATCGGCCATCTCGCGATAGCGGCGGGCGGCGGCATCGCGCAGCGAACTCCAGCCGGCGTTGATGTCCCGGCGCATTTCGGTGCCGGCCTTCGGCGCCATCAAGAGCGCGGCCGCCGCGCCGACCACCGCGCCGGCAGCGACGCCCAACAGGAACATGCCACTACCAACCGATTCGTTCTCGTTCATCATTCTCATTACGGCTCTCCTTGTTTTACGATTCCGACAGTGGGACGTCCGCGGCGGCCAGCGTCGGCCGGCGGCGGTGCGACGCGCGGCGGCGGCGCCACATGGCCACCCCGCGCAACACGCCGATCGCCATGGCGGTGCGGGGGGCCGCCGCGACCGAGGCGACGCTTTGCAGTGCGTTACCGACCGTCCCCACGACGTCGCGCACTTCAGTCACGACGTCGCCGGCGGCTTCGGTACCGCGGCGCACGGACCGGCCGACCTCGGCAACCGCTCCGGTGATGCGGTCGATGTGCCCATTAACGCGGTCGATGTGCGCATGCATGAGCGCCATCTGCGCCTGCATCGTCACCTGCGCCTCATCAATGGCCCGGGCGGCCTTAACCCAGGCGACGACGACGCCAATGGCCGCCCCGACGAATAGCAGGGCTTGCACGCTCATCGCGATGGCCATCACCCAGAGGGCGCGCTCAATCAAGACAGTATCTGTAGTCATTTGCTCCACCTGTGGGTATCCCACTACCCATTCTCGCGAGTTGCTTCCACACCAGTCGGTTCTCCATGCGTATCGCAACCCACCAGCAGGCGCTCAACCTCCTGGACGAGCACGTCTGGGTCGCACGGCTTGACCACGACGGCGTCAAAGCTGCTGGCCCTGGCCAAGTCGGTGGCGAGCGTGTGAGTATCCGGTGGCGGCTATCAGTGGAATGGCCGCGGTCGCCGGATTGGCCCGCAGGCGAGTGGCCACCTCGAAGCCCGTCAGCCCTGGTAATTCGAGGTCCAGGACGATGAGATCCGGCAGCAGTTCCACGGCCTTCGCGGCCGCGCTCGGGCCATCGGTGGCCGTCGACACGCGGTAGCCGATCGAGCGCAGGTAGATCGCCCAGATCTCGAGCGCGTCCACGTAGTCGTCAACGACCAGAATGTGCTTCGCGGCCGGGGACTTGTTCATCGAAACCGTTCTTCCTGGCCAATTGCATTACAAGCACCGTGCCAGACCGGCTCAGCAGGCCGCGCATGCTAGATTGGGGTCATGCAGCCGAACATGGCGCAAGTCTTGAATACACTGGCTCACGAGATTCGTACGCCACTCGCTGTGTCACAGGGATATTTAAAACTCTATGTGGATGGCCGACTTGCCAAGCCTGAGGATCAACAACGCGCTCTGCAGCAGACACGCGAGGCGCTTGGCGTGATTGCGGTGCTCTGCGCGGACATCGGCAAGGTCAGCGCGCTCGCCGAGGCCGGCGCGCCGGCGCTGGCCGAGCGGCTTGGCGTGACGCAGCTGGCGGCCGACCTGCGCGAGTGCGACGAACTCGCCGGCGCGACGGCCGGCGGCGAGCCACCGGCCGGCCAGATCGCCACCAACGCGTCGAAGAGTCTGGTCAGGGCCATTGCGACTGTGATCAAGTCGGCGTTCGACGAAGCGAAGCACGAACCGCACCACTGCGATTGGGAGGGCAACGGCGAGGCGCTGGTCATCCGGGCCGGCACCCCCGAGGGCGTGCGCGCGCTGCCCTCCACCGCCGATGGCGGCGGCGGGGCCGCCGTCAACCTGGTTCGTGGCGGCAAGGGGCTGACGTTGATCTGGGCGGCCTTCGTGCTCGAACAACACGGTATACAGACGTGGACCCACCCCGCCCACAAGGCCTCTGTCGGGTTCCGCATTCCAATGGTACGACTATGAGCAGCGCTATCCTCGCGATCGTTGACGACGACCAGCCCTTTGCCGACTACCTGCAGACCCTGTTGCGGTCTCGCGGCTACGACACCGCGGCCTACGACAGCGGCGACGCGCTGCTGGCGGCGCTGCGCGAGGGCGCGTTGCCTGATGTCATCCTGCTCGACGTGTTGATGCCCGGACTGGACGGCCTGGAGACCCTGCGCGCGATCCGGCTGGCTCACCCGGCAGCCCAGGTCGTCATGCTCTCCGGCGGCCAGACCCCCGCCACCATCGTCGAGGCCGTTCGCCTCGGCGCGATCGACTACGTCGTCAAGCCGGGTGATCCTGACGGCGTGGGCGAGGTCGCCCTCGAGGCCGCCATCCGCAATGCCCTCGAGCGCCTGTCGCTGACGAGCGAAGTGCAGCGCCTGCGCACGCAGGTCGGCCAGGATCCCGACGGCGCGCAGCC
>JBEGVQ010000177.1:0-20284 GCA_041178345.1 Acidobacteriota bacterium
GTGACGAGGCGCCAGACCGCATCGATCGTCTTCGTCGTCCTCTGCGTCGTGCTGGTCGCCGCGGCGGTCACGCTCAACATCGGCTGGATTCTCGTGAACGGGCGGCGCCTGGCGCCGCTCGTCCTCGGGGTCGCCACCTTCAGCCTGATCATCGCGGGCCTTATCGTCTACACGGTGTTCCTGGTCCGCGAAATGGGCATCACCGAACAACAAGACAGCTTCCTCAACTCGGTCACCCACGAGTTGAAGACCCCGATTGCGTCGATCCGCCTGTACCTGGAGACGCTGCAGTCGCGGGAGGTCGGCGACGCGCAGCGCAAGGAGTTCTACCGGATCATGCTGCAGGACGCCGACCGGCTGCAGCACACCGTGGAGCAGGTGCTGCGCGCCGGCCACGCGCGCCAGAAGCGCAAGCTCGATCATCGCGCGCCGGTGGACCTGGTGTGGCTGGTACAGGACTGCGTTGACACTGCGCGCATGCGCCACCACCTGCCGCCGAGCGCGATCACCCTCGCCGGCTCCGAGGCCCACACGCTGCTCGTGGTCGAAGGAGACGTGGACCAGCTGCGCACGGCCATCCTCAACCTGCTCGACAACGCCGTGAAATACTCGAGCGAGACGCCGCGGGTGGTGGTGCAGGCGGTGGGCGCCACGCCCGACACCGCGTGGGTGCGCGTCAAGGACAGCGGCGCCGGCATTCCAAAGGCGCAGCTCGGCCGCATCTTCAGCCGCTTCTACCGCTTCCAGCCGCGCGGCCGCACGATCAAGGGCACCGGCCTCGGCCTCTACATCGTCCGCTCAATCGCCAAGGCCCACGGCGGCCGCGTGTTCGCCGAGAGCCTGGGCGAGGGCAAGGGCGCGACCTTCACGCTCGAACTGCCACGCATGAAGAGTGTCCCCACCGACGCCCGACTCCCCACGCCCGACTCCCGGCCAGCAACATGAGCCGCATCCTCATCGTCGAAGACGAGGCGCACCTGGCCGACGGCCTCCGCTTCAACCTCGAGGCCGAGGGCCACACGGTGGACGTGGACGGCGACGGCCAGGCGGCGCTCGAGCGGCTGCTGGCCAATCGCGCCCTGTACGACGCGGTCGTGCTCGACGTGATGCTGCCGGGCCGCAACGGCTTCGCGGTGGTGAAAGAGCTGCGGACGGCCGGGCACTTCGTGCCGGTGCTGATGCTGACCGCGCGCAGCCGTCCGGCCGACGTGCTGCAGGGGTTCGAGGCCGGCGCCGACGATTACCTGCCGAAGCCGTTCGAACTGCAGATCCTGCTCGCCCGGTTGCACGGGCTGCTGCGCCGCCGCCAGTGGCTGCAGCAGGATCAGCACGAGCACGAGCAGCTGACCTTTGCCGGGCGCACGCTCGATCTCGAGGCGCTGGAGCTGCGAGTCGGCGACAAGGCGTATCAGCTGACGCAGATGGAGAGCGACCTGCTGCAGTACCTGGTGCGCAACGCCGGCCGCGCGGTCTCGCGCAAGGCGATTCTCGAGGAAGTGTGGGACCTGCACGAGGACACCGACACGCGCGCCATCGACAACTTCATCGTGCGGTTGCGACGCTACCTGGAAGCGGACCCGACCAAGCCGGAGCACCTGCTCACGGTGCGGGGCGTCGGGTATAAGTTCGTGGAATGAACAAGGGGAGCAGGTCCCCTTTCAGCGCATCCCGAACAACAGGAACGACGTGACCTGCGTCTTGCGGAAGTTGTCGTCCGAGATCAGCAACAGGGTGCGCGCCCCGTTGACCGGAGGACCAAACGCGAGTCCCTCGAAGTTGTCGAGCCGCGCCAGCGCCGGCGACAGCGAGGGGATCACCGTGGTCAGGTCCAGCAGCAACGTCTTGGTCGCGGTCTCGCCCGAAAGAGTGACGGTAAACAGCTGGATGGGATTGAACACCGCCGAGCGGTCGGCCGTCATCAGGCAGGCGCGCTCGAGGGCAATCAGCCGGGTCTCGGTGATGGCCAGCAGCTCGACCAACCCGTTTTCACCATCGCTGCACACCGTCGGAAAGCGCTCGGACCGTGGCGTCGGCGCCAATTCGTAGCGCCACTGCCGCCCCGGGCGAAAGGTGGCGCCACTCGGCTCGAACGCGATCAGCCGCCCCTCACCACCGCGCTCGAACGAGGTGGCCGGACGATCGATCGGCGGCTGCTCGAGTCCGGCAATCACCCGGCCGCCGGGCGTGCGGGTGAGGCTTTCAAAACCCTGGTTGTCGCGAATGCCCGCCTGGCCGTCGGTGCCGACCTGGAACTCGGGCGGGTACGCAATCACCTCGGTGACCACGCCGTCGCGAGTCGCGCGCAGAATCGCCGGCGGCCACACGCCCTCCGTCGTGACGTGCCCTTCCTCGTTCATGAGGAACGTGCCGTCAGGCAACGCGACGATGGCTTCGAGGTCGGCCTGGGTCACGGTGCGTTGATCAACGCCGGGGCCGGCCGCCAGGGCCTGAATCCGCCGCGGCGACACCGCAAGCCGGCCACCGGCCGCGGTGATCGCGAGCCACGCGACGCGCGCGCCGGCGCGATCGTCAACGACGGCCAGCCAGTCGCCGCTCGCCTGGTCGAACGCCAGGCCTGAGAGGCCGCCGAACTTGCCGCTATCGGACAGCTGCGGGTACGGGAGGCCGGCGGGCCGCGTGAACTCGCTCAGGAACGAGAGCACGGGCCGCCCGGACGAGGGCGACACCGCCGCGGTCTCGCTCGTTCGCACCGGCGCGCAGGCGCCGGTGACGGCCGTTACCACGCTCGTCACGAACACGGCCAGCAGACGACCGATCCGCGCGGCCAACTGCCGCGCGTTCCGTGGCAGAATCAGCCGGTCAGGACTTACCCGTTCACCCAAGGAACTACCATCATGACACGCCAGCTCACGGCATGTGCGGCGCCGCCAGCGGCATGAAGCCGACCGGCCCGACCGGCATCGAGAAGGGCGTCACCGGCAAGGCCGCCCTGCAACAGGCCCTGGCCGACTCGTTCGCGTTCTGCGAGCAGGCGATCGCGCGCCTCAAGGGCATTGTCCCGCCGTCCTCGGAACCGAAATAGCGAACCACGAACCACGCGTTTGTGAGCGGCCAGGGCGCGGGCGGGAGCATGCTATGCTTCGGCCCGCGTGTGTAGTCGCCAGTTTGCGGCAGTTTCGCTCTTTGTCATTGGCTCTTCGGTCTTCGCGGCAGCGCAAACGCCCGAAGCGCCGGCCGCTCAAGCCCTGAAAGTCACCGCGCCCCCGAAACTGGACGGCCGCCTCGACGACCCGATCTGGCAGCGGGCCGCGATCATTTCCGGTTTCAAGCAGCGCGAGCCCGAAGAGGGCCGTGATGCGAGTGAGCCGACCGCCGTCCGGATTGCGTACGACCAGTCGCACCTCTACATCGGCGCCGTGCTCGACGACCGCGTGCCGGCCGAGATTCGCGCGTCGGAACTGCGGCGCGACAACACCCTCGACAGCGACGACACCTTCTCGGTGCTGCTCGACACCTATCACGACCACCGCAACGCGTTCGTGTTCCGGGTCAACCCGCGGGGCACGCGCTTCGATGCGCTGGTCCGCAACGAATCGCGCTTCTACTACGCCGACTGGGACGAGCAGTGGACCGCCGCCGCCACACTGACCGAGACCGGGTGGTCGGTGGAAATGGCCATCCCCTTCAAGATCCTGCGCTTCACCGGCGCGGCCGCGCAGACCTGGGGCCTCAACTTCGAGCGCGTGATCAAGCGCCGCAACGAAACGGCCTACTGGGCCGGGTGGAGCCGGAACTACGCGTTCCAGAACGTGTCGCAGGCCGGCCACCTGGGCGGGCTGGCCGACATCAAGCAGGCCGAGCGCGTGCGCCTGCGGCCGTACTTCCTGGGCGGGGCCGACTCGCTCGATGCGGTGGCGACACCCACCGGCACCCGCCGCATCACCGAGTTCGGCATTGACGACTTGAAGTGGCAGGCGACCTCGACGCTGACCGCCGACCTGGCCGTCAACCCCGACTTCGCGCAGACCGAAGTGGACGCGCAGCAGGTGAACCTCACGCGCTTCAGCCTGTTCTTCCCGGAGAAGCGCCAGTTCTTCATCGAAGGCGCCGACTCGCTGCGCATGGGTGTCGGGCTGCTGCACTTCGGGCCACCGCCGCTCGAGTTGTTTTACAGCCGCAACATCGGCCTGTCGAACCAGGGCACGCCGATCACCATTCCCGTCGGTGGCAAGCTCACCGGCAAGGCCGCCGGATTCGATGTCGGGGTGGTCACGGCGCAGACCTCGGACACCGATCGCCAGCCGGGCGAAAACTTTACGGTGGGACGCGTGCGCAAGGAGATCCTCGGCCGCTCCTACATTGGCGCCATCGCCACCAACCGCCAGGGCGGCGGGGTCCGCAACACCGTGCTCGGCGTCGACGGGCGGTTCACCTTCTTCAACAACCTCAACATCATGGGACTGGCGGCGCGGTCGGACGACGCCCGGAGGGCCGGGGCGTCGGTCCCGGCCAAAGCGCAGTGGGCCACGCAACTCGGCGCCGAATGGCGCGACGACTTCTTCGAGGCCGGCGCCAACTATCTGGACGTCGACCCGAACTTCAACGCGGGCATCGGTTACGTCCGGGCGAAAGAACGGATGATTGGCGTACGCGGGTCGCTCAAGCCGCGGCCCGGGCGCTGGAACATCCGCCAGTTCGAGCTGACGCCGACGAGCGTCTGGTACCACGACGTCGATCGCGTGCTGCGCAGCCGCGACACCAGTTTCACCTTCTCCACCGGCTTTCAGAGCGGCGACAGCATTTCGTTGGTGCCGTCCAACAGCTACGAGCGTGTCATCCGGCCCTTCCAAATCGGCCCAGGCACGACGGTGAAACCCGGCGCGTACGACTGGCAGGCGCTGACGCTAGGCATCCGGTCGTACAACGGCCGCAGGGTGAGTGCAAACCTGTCTTTGAGCAAGGGGGGGTTCTACGATGGCGACAAGACCACCGTCACGGTGAACGGCGAACTGAGGCCCAACCAGACGCTGTCGCTCAACCCGAGCTACCAGATCAACGACGTCGCCCTGTCGGCCGGTGCGTTCGTCACTCACCTGTTCGGCCTGCGCGCCAACGTCTCGTTTTCAACCAGCCTGTTGACGTCCGTCTACCTGCAATACAACAGCGCCGGGCAGTTGGCGGCCACGCAGGTGCGGCTCAACTACATCTTCCGGACCATCGACAACGTGTATCTGGTCTACAACGAGACCCGCTACACCGACGGCGTCTTCGACGGCCGGGCCAATCAATCGCTGGTCCTGAAGGTCACCTACTCGGTGCACCGGTAGGAGTGGCCGGCTAGTGGCTGCCCACTTGCTTCCGGACTTCGGCGACCCGCGGGTCCTCGGCGGACTCGCCGCGAATCTTCAAATATTCGCGATACGCCTCGGCAAACCCCGTGGTCCCCATGCCTTCGCGGACACGGCCCTGAAAGTAGTACACCGAGGGGAAGTGGCCGTAGGTCGAACCTTCATCCATCAGCGAGAGCGCCTCGCCGCGGCGAGCGATACAGCGTTCGAACTGCGAGTCGGCCTGCGGGAACGCTTTTGCCTCGAGGTAGGCGCGGCCCAAGTGGAAACGGCCGAGCCAGGTGTCGAGCTGGCCATTGGCGTCCTCGAGGATGCGAATGGCCTCTCGGGCGTCCCCCTTCTTCAGCGCGATCACGCCCAGGATGATTTTGCCGTGCGCCTGCGGCGAGGCGGGCAACTCCGAGGTGAGGCTGGTGGCGAGGGCCTGCGCCTGTTCGGTGGCGTCCACCTCGACGAACACCAGCGCGGCGAGAAACTTCACGGCCATGGTCGAGGCATGCCCGAGCGCCTTGTCGGCGGCGGCGCGGGCGGCAGCCTTGCGACCCGCCATCAGGTGCGCGTGCGCGGCCGCGAGGTGCTTGATGGCTGCGGGTAGCGCATTCTTGTTGGCCACGTCGGCCGCCGCGCCCGCTTCCAGTATCCCGACGGCCGCAGAGAATCGGCCCTGATACATGGCGAGATCGCCCAGACCCAGTGAAGCCAGCGATGCACCGGCCGTGCTCATGCCCGAAAGCTTCTGGTAGGTGGCCTGTGCCTCCGCCACGAGGCCGCGTCCGAGCTGGCTGTAAGCCCGCGCCCGCAACGCCGGTTCACCGGGTTGCGGAAGAGCGGCAACGGCTTCTTCCGCTCCCTCGAAGTCTCCGGCCACGGCCGACGACAGCGCCAGGTTGGTGCGGTAAGCCGTGGAGTTCGGCGCCATCGCCACCAACTTCCGGTACTCCTCCATCGCTTCCCGCATCTGCTTCAGCGCCGAAAAGCAGTTGGCGCGGTTCGCACGCGCCGTCGTATCGGCCGGGTACGCGGCGAGCAAATCGCCGTATTCCTTCACGCACTGCTGATTGTCGCCAAGAACACGGTAATAGTAGCCGCGCGTGCCGAATCGCTCGCGTTCGGTCATGCTGTCGAGATACTTCAGCGCTTCCTTGATGTACTTTTCGGCGTCGTCGGGGCGCCCCAGATTGCGAGAGACTACCGCGAGGCCCTGGTAGCCGAGCCCGAACTTGGGGTCGATGCTGATGGCCTTCAGGTAGCTGTCGCGCGCGGCCTCAATCTTGCCGTTCGATAGCGCCTGAATGGCGGCAGCGTAATGGCTGACAACCTCGAGGGAGGTGGTGGAGACGCTCCGCATGGCGAAGAGCTGTGACGAACTGGACGGATCGCCGAGTGCCTTGCGGATCGTCCCCATCATGTTATAGACGGTATCGAGCACCGCATCCTTCGAGGCCGCCCGCGCGGTGGCCGCCCGAATGACATTGCCGGTCACCGTCTCGAACGCGGTCACTGAAATCTCGTAGCCGGCGCCGCGCGGGTCGATCGCACCGGCGATGACGATCGGCAGGCCCTGCTTGACGGCGAGTTCACGCGCCGCCGTTTGGTCGAACTTCTCAGGCGGCGGGACGCTCAGGACCGCTCGTATCCGGTTGCGAGGCAGGGCGCTGATGAAGCCGGCGCCCTCCAGCGCGCGGCTCAGCATCGGCTCGAGCGTCCGGTCGAAGGATGAATCGCCGGTGTTGTTTTGCAGGTCAGCGATGATGACCGTCACGGGGTCCGGGGTCTTCACCGGCGCCGACAATTGTTGCGCGAGGTAGAACGTGCCGGCGACCAACACGAGCACGGCCGCGGCGGCGATCATCATCGTCTTGCGCGTCAGCCGCCGCACGAGCGGCAACGGCTTGCCGTTGTCGTCGAGCCGCTCCAGTGCATTCTGCAAGGCCAGCGAGGTCGTGAACCGCTTCTCCGGATCGGGCTCGAGGCACTTGGCGATAATCGCGTCCACCGCCTCCGGGATCGACGGGTCGATGCTGCGCGGAGTCGGCGGCGCCGCCACCATGCGCTGCTGCAGCTCCGCAATTGCGCTCACCGCGCGGTCGGAGCGGCGCCCGCCGATGAGCATGTCGTAGATGATCAAGCCGAACGCATAGATGTCGGCGCGCTGGTCGACAGCCTCGCCGCGGGCCTGCTCGGGCGCCATGTACGCGACGGTGCCGACGATTGCTCCCGCCATCGTGCTACTCGCGGCGGCGGCCGCGGTCTGGCTCAAGCCTGACAGACGGAGATTGCCCAACGCGGCCGGGGTCTTGCTCAGCCCCGAACCGCCGGCCGAGCGGGCGATGCCGAAGTCCATCACGGTCGGCACGTCCTCGGCATCGGCGATCATGATGTTGGCCGGCTTCAGGTCACGGTGGACCACGCCGGCCTGGTGCGCCGACACGAGCCCGGCGATCGCGCCGCGGGCAATGCGCAGCGCGCGGGGCACCGGCAGCTTCGTCTCCCGCTCCAGGATGGTGGAGAGATCAGAGCCGTCGATGAAGGGCATCGTGATGTACTTGATGCCGTCGATGTCGCCGAGATCGTGAATGCGGATGATGTTCGGGTGCGTGACCTGCCGCGCCAGCAGCAGTTCGCGCTTGAACCGCCGCTCGATTTCTGCTGCGGCTTCCGGATCCGAGGCAATTTCCGGGCGGATGACCTTGACGGCGACATCGACGCCGAGTTCCGCGTCGAAGGCTTGGTACACGGCGCCCATGCCCCCGACGCCGAGCACTCGGATGATCTGATATCGCGTTCCAAACGCCTGCCCGACAGCAAGGGGGCCTCCATCCGAGCCGGATGCGCCAGTGACACTGGTCGGTGGCCGCTGTCCGGAACCCGAGGGCATGCGCGGGCGCGAGGCCGGAGGCCGGCCCGGCCGCGGTGCCAACCGCGTCTGATCCTCCTCGCCCGCTGGGGCCGGCCGGGCGGAATTGGTCGGCAGCATCGTCGCATCGCTGTCGGCGAAGAAGGTAACGTCGGGATTGGCCGGCACAGACTGTGGGCCCGTGCCGCGCGCTACGGGAAGAATGGTCGCGTCGGCGTCGCCGGGGAACGCGGCGATGCCGTCGGTGGATCCCGTCGACGTGGGTTCGGGCGCGACCGGCTGGTCGCGCGCGTCTGACGCCGTCAGCTCGCTGTCAGAGACACTCTTGCCACCGTGGTCCGGTGGTGGGGCGTTCCCGGTCGATCGCGGCATTATCCAGAGCCCTCCCGGCAACTCGGATGTTCAGGCGCGCGGTAACGTGCGCCAGGCGACACCAGCCCACGCACCTTCCGGCCATGGCAGCAGCACCACAAGCAACTGCAGTGCTTTGCCAACGCGACGGAGTCGGCGAGCAGTGGGGATTATGGCACCATTCTGATGAATTGCAGCCTTTTGACACATGGCTTGCGACTTGGCCATCCGGGAGCGATCGCGGCCCTTCACATCGCCGCAGGACGATCAGCCCTGCGGCGATGCGGATGGTGCGAGGCTACTTCACGACGACCAGTGCGCCGACGATTTGTAGTCCGCCATCACACGTATTGGTGGTGGCCGGGTATCTGAAGGTGCTCATCGCCTGATCCACCACGGCGATGACGTAGTTGCCGGTCGGCAGGCCGTAGTACTTGCGGTCCGCGGCGCGATAGTGCAGCTTCCAGTTGAACTGCCAGGTATTCGTGGTCTCACTGTAGCTGAAGGAGTTGCCGAGGCCTGGATTGAGCGAACTGAACTCGCCAACGGGGTAGCCCCCCGGCAGCTTCTGCCCCAGGTTCGAACAGGCATATGCCATCATCCGGGGCACCACGGACCGCGTATTCAGGACTTCGCCGGTAGCAGTGGCCCACTGCCACTGCAACGGAATCGTCGAAATGCTCGCGAACGACTTGCCTGCAGGCGCCGGCATGTTCTGGACGTTCACGAAGCGGTAGACGTCGATCGCGAACGTCGCCGAGCCGCTGCTGCCGGCGTGATTCGCGTCGCCGGCATATGTTGCGTTAGCCGTGGCGGTGCCGATATTGGTGTTGTTGCTGTAGGTGACCGTGGTGGACTGGCTCAGGTCGCCTGCGCCAGTCGTCATCGCCGAGCATGGCGTCCGCGGCGCGCCCGTGTAAATGACGCTCGCCGGACATGACACGACCGTGGACGAAGTCGCCCTCGCGATTGTGAACGTCGCCGAGCCGCTGCTGCCGTAGTACTGACCACAGCGGTCGTGCGGATGCGTCGGTCCGCCGCAGAACTCGGCGGTAATCGTGTGGGAGCCTGCCGTCAACGACGACGTGCTGAAGATGAACGCGCCGTCCTGCAACGGCACGTTCGCGAGAATGGTGTCACCTTCCCTGAATGTCACGGTGCTGGCCGGATCAAGGTCCCCGAGGTTCGAGTGTGGCGTCACGTTGGCCTGCAACGTGATCGAGTCGCCGTATGTCGGACTTGCCGGGGAGATCGTCACGACCGTTGCCGTGTGGCGCGAGCGGACCGTCACCGTGACCGTCACCTCGTCCGAGTCGGCGCTGAGCGGCATGTTGTTCCAGGTGCCGTTATTCACCTTGTACTTGAAGGTGTCCGTTGGTTCGCCGGCGTAATCCTGGTCCGGCGTATACGTAACCGTTCCGTCGGAGTTCACCACCGCGGTGCCATCACCGGGTTCCTGGGTAATCATGACCCGCAGCCCGGCACGGGCCGCGAACGTGTCGGAAGTCCCGGCCCCGGGTATCAGCCGAGTACTCGAAGCGCCAGGCAATGAGTCCGTGTCGGTGTCATTTGCCAGCACGGCGATGGCGACGGCGTCACCCTCGACCACCTCGGCGCCAGAGTCATTTGCCGCCACGGGCGTGTCGTTCGTCGCGATGATGTACCGATTGACGCCGTTGAGCGCCAGGTCGGAGTTGTTGCTGAGCGTGTCGTCCGTCAACAGCGCGCGGACGTAATACGCGAACCGGACGCCCGCGGGCAGTTCCTCCTGGTCGATGAACTCGCGCGTCTGCCCGTCGGCCGTGGAGCCGATGTACACGAACTGGTTCTGCGGGACGGTGGCGAAGTCGATGAACCCAGACGGATTCTCCGTCGAGTAGTACCGGTACACCTGGTAGTTCTGGACCTCGCCGAAGGTCGGCGCGCGCCACGACAGCTTGGCGCGATGGTAATTCTCGGCGCCCGCCGCAACCGCGTCCGCGCAGTCCACCCCCAGCACGCACACGGTGACACCGTGCGGCCGCGGCCGTTCCATGGCGATGGCGAGTTCGAAGGTCATTTCTTCCTGGCCCGCGCCCGATCCGAAGTCGATCAAGTCGCCCGAGGCAAAGTCGAGCAGGTCACCCGATCCGAAGTCGAGCAAGTCGCCCGAGGCGAAGTCGAGCAGGTCGCCGGAACCGAAATCGATCAGGTCCCCGGACGCGAAGTCGAGGAGGTCGCCGGACGCGAAGTCGAGCAGGTCCCCCGAGGCGAAGTCGAGCAGGTCACCGTCGCCGCTCGTCATCAGTGAGCCGGAGGCGAAATCGAGCAGGTCCCCCGAGGCGAAGTCGAGCAGGTCGCCCGAGGCGAAGTCGAGCAGGTCGCCAGCGTCGTAGCGGATGTACGCACCGGAGTTCATGTCGAGCAGCTGCGTCCCCGACGCGAAATCGAGGAGATCGCCGGAGGCGAAGTCGAGCAGGTCGCCTGACGCAAAGTCGAGCAGGTCCCCCGACGCGAAGTCGAGCAGATCGCCATTGGCGTTGGACACGATTTGCACGCGCCGGCCGGCGCCGATCTGGTCGAGCCGCAGATTCGTCCAGTCGTCGTAACCGTCGAGCACCTGGTCGTCGACGCCGTCAAAGTTCACGTCGCGCGGCCCGGTGAAATACTGGCCGGAGCCCGGCTCGCCATCCCACTGGATTGGCTCGTCGGTCGTGAGCGCCTGGATGCGCGCCCAGGCATTCAGCGGCGGGTCCGCCGCACCGTTGCAATACCGGCGCGCGGGCGTGGCACCGCGTTCAGCGAACAGCGTGCTGCCGACGGGCACGAACCACGCCGGGCGATAGGTGAAGTTGAACTGGCCCGCACCGGAACCCAGTTGCGTGCCGTCGCTCACGCTGTGCTCGCGAATGGTGTCGCCGGCGACGCCGGAGTAGTCGATGCGCGGGACGCCACCGGCGTCAAACAGGCCGTGGACCTGGAACAGGTAGCTCATCACGCTGAAATAGTTGCTCTTGCAGTTCGGCTCGACACGCGTCGGCTCGATCGCGTTGCCGAACGTGGCCGGCTTGCCGCCGTGCCACAGGTTCAGCGTGTGGCCGAGCTCGTGCATCAACGTCGAGGCCTGCACGAACGTGGACCCGACGAAATGCTCGGTGTCCCACAGGCCGAGAGAAATGAGCAGCGCGTTACCAGGCAGCTGCGCCATTCCCGACGCACTCGTCGGCACATGGAACGCCGGGTTGGAATGCCCGGTACACGCCATTTTTTTCGTGGCGGGATTGAACTGGAAGCCGCTCATCGTCGGCTCGCCCTGGTCATCGAGGCAGGGCAGCGGCGACTTCGCCTTGCCGCGTGCATGCGCGAAGATGGCGTAACGGAAGTAGTCGTCGCGATTGCGATCGAAGCGGCGGCGGCGTTCGTCACCCCAGTTGCGAATGAAACTGGCGAAGCGCTCGCGGTTTGTCGCATCCGTTAATTGGGCCGGCGTCAGCAGTTCCTTGCCGTCTGCTGACACAGGTGCATCGCCATAGACCTGGAACCCGTACGGCCACCCGAGCGTGCCGGGGAAATCCTTGAACTGGCAGTCTTCGCAGTCTCGCTCTGAAATACGCTCGCCGCCGCGGGCCCCCGCGTCCACCTTGATCAGGTACTCGCCTGCGCCCTTGCAGTCGTCCACGTCGCACGGAAATGCCGGGCTTGGATTGGTGTCGGGGTCGCCGAATGCGCGGAGATAGACCGCGGGATCTCCGACGTCGAAGTGCACCGCTATCCCGCCGCCTTTGTAGGCGTCCCCGACCATCTTCAGCACGGCGGGATTCGGCATGTGGTCGTGACCGGCGTTATCAGTGACGTCGGTGATAGTGGTTCGGAACGGCGCGGTCCCAGAGCCGTATGTCGTTCCTGCCGCGGCAGTCATGGCGTTGATCTCGACGAAGAGATCCTTCTGGCTCACGCGTGCGCCCATCGCGAACAGGTTTGGCAGCGGAACGCCGTCCGGATACCGCGGCGTCGGCGGATCCTTGAGGCCGCCCTCGGCACCTTCGAGCGCATCGGGCAAACCGTCCCGATCGCCATCTGTCACTGCGGTACTGAAGATCACGCCGGCCCAGCTGGCGCACTCGTTCGGTTGCGTGCTGCCGTACGTTACGGTGGTGGTTGCGGTCTCCCCATAGGGCGTGTTTGTCGCGTTGCGTGACAGGAGGCTGCCCACGTTGAACGTCGGGTTCGCCCATCCTCGGTCGGCGCTATTTTCCGGATTCGGAAACGGGTCAGTGGCCGAAACGGCGACCCCGTTGAAACTCACTGTTTCCGACCGGTTGTTGCCGCCGTTGCCGACGATGTGAGTGAGGCGCGCCGAGGCGTCATTCTCCGCGCCGTAGAATCCGCGCAGCGTCTGCGACATCATGGCGCCTTCTGCCATCGCATACACACCGTCGTAGAACGCGATCTTGCGAAGAGGTTCGCCAAGGTTGCGGTAGACGATCACCAGCGATGCACCAGCAACAGTGGCCAGCGTGTTGCCGCCGCCGGGGGTTCCCATCGAGACGTCGTGCGCGCCGTTTGCGAGGTACCGGCCGGTCCACTGATTATTCGCGTCGTACTGCTTGGGCAGCAAGGCGAGCACGTCGGCGCGCAACATCGTGAGATTGCGAACGTTGCTGCCGACGGCGCCAAAACAGCTGGCGCCACCCGGCGGGCTGACGAGGCGCGAGGCTTTGGCGCTGGCGATAAGCTGCCCGCGGAAGTAGGCCGGTGCCACCTTCTGCGTCCGCGGTGTGAGGTCCTCCCAGTAGAGATATGCTGCCACGACGTCCGAGTCCGCCGGCACCGCGTTACGAGTGTCTGAACCGATAAGGATCTGGCTGCTCCCGCCGCCGGGGGGGAAGTCCACACCGCCGACGACGTAGTTGCCGGTCACCAGGTAGCCGCGGGAGTAGCGCAGTGCGTCCGGTAACTGCGCCTGGCCGGCAAGTTGCGTCGTGAACAACGAGAGGCCGAGCGCCAGCAGCATCGCCGCATGGCGGCACCAGGGGATTGACGACAAATTGGAAACTGGGGTGGCGGTAGACTGCTGGTCCGAATTTGGAGTGCTATTCATGGATTCACCTGACCACCGACTAGATGGATAAAGCGCCACGGGTAGTTGAAAGACCCGTACCTGGGTGGAGGCTACCTGAGATTTGTCAACGATTGCAACGTACTTTAAGTACTTCTATGAATTATTAATAACGTTAGAGGTCTTTTAAAGATTTCAAGTTCTGCGAGTCGAGACGCGATCTTTAGCCATATAAAGGCTTTAGAAGCTTCTGGCGCATTTTTGGCGAAACAGGGGAGAGCTGACCGGTGTTACCTGGCGCGGACGTCGTAGGCGTACACGTTGTCCTGGTCGCGGATGACGAGCAGCCCGCCGCTGATGATCGGGTGGCTCCACGTCGAGAGGCCGCTCTGCTGGGCCAGCGTGAAGCGGCCGTGCTCCCGGTAGCCGGCCGGTGAGGCCTCGGCCAGCCCGACCACCCCGCCTTCACTGTAGAGGTAGAGCCGCTGGTCCGCGAAGATCAATGACCCCTTGCCGACGCTGCGATCGCGCCACGCCATGGCGCCGGTATCGAACCTGAGCGCGGTGAGGATGCTGCTGGAGAAGCCGTACAGGTGGTCGCCGATCAGCACCGCGCTGGCGTGGTGGTTGCGCATGTCGCGCGTGAAGTAGACCTCGCTGGCCGAGGCCAGGTTGCCGGCGGCGCGGATGTCGAGCAGCGCCGCACCGGTGCCGTAGTCGGACGACACGAACACGCGCGTGCCGCGAACAATGGGGGTGGCGATGTTGGCGGTACCATTGGCCGCCTTGTTGTACGACCACAACAGCCGCCCATCGCGCGGATCCACCGCCAGCGTGCGCGAGCCGGTGAAGAAGATGACCTGGTTGAGGCTGCCGGTGCGCATCAACATCGGCGACGAGTAGCCCGCCTCGTCGCCGTGGCTCTGCCAGAGCGTCGCGCCGTCGGCCTTGGCAATCGCCACAATCGAGGCGCGCGGGCCGCCGGCGTTCACGAGAATGCGGTCGCCGACAATCAACGGCGATTCGCTGTAGCCCCAGTAGGGATTGCGCCCGCCAAACTTCTGGATCAGGTTGATCGACCAGATGCGCTTGCCGGTGGCGAGCTCGAGGCAGGTGAGGTCGCCGTTGCCGCCGAGCGCGTACAGGCGATCACCGTCGATGGTCGGGGTGCTGCGCGGACCGTCGCCGCGGTCGTTCTCGTAGCGGCGGCCGTTCAAGTGTTCCCACACCTTCTTGCCGGTGGCGCGGTCGAACGCCATCACGTACTCGTTGTTGTCGCGGGCGCCGAGCGTGTAGAGGCGGCCGCCGCTGGCGGAAAACGACGAGTACCCGCTGCCGGCCCCGCCCGTCCGCCACACCTGCGGCGGACCGGCCTTGGGCCAGTCCTGCAGCAGTCCTGTTTCCTGCGAGATGCCGTCGCGGTCCGGCCCGCGCCATTGGAACCACTCGGCCGGGGCAGGCGATTGCGCCACTGCGATCCCGGTGAGCGACACCATCGCCCAGGCAACAACCATCAGCCGGCGGCCAGTCATCCCCCGCATTTTACCCTTCTGCTACCATCTACGCCGATGAAGCCAGCCGCATTTATCGGCGCCGCAGGTGCCGTTCTCATCGCGCTTGTGGTCGTTTTCAGGGTCGGCAGGAACGACCCGGAGCGAGCGCCCGCCGCCGCGCCAGTGGCAGCCCCGGCAGCGGCGCCCACGGCTCGCAAGGCCAAGTCCCCAGCACCCGCGCCGGCCGCCGCGCCGGCTGCGCCGCGCGCCACCGCGCCCGGAAACACCGCGCCGCCGCCCGCGCCCGTCATCGAAGCCGCGCCGTCCCTGGCCACGCTCACGCTCGAGTCGGATGTGCCGGGCGCCTCGGTGTTCATCGATCGCCAGTTCGTCGGCACCGCCCCGCTCACCCTCGACCAGCTCGCGCCCGGCCGCAAGCAGCTGCAGCTCACGGCGGATGGGTTCAGCAGCGTGCAGAGGACGGTCGACCTGGTCGCCGGCCCGAACGCCATCTCCGTTCGCATCAAGGAAGTCCGCCTCGACGCGAAGGTCCCGGTGGTGCACAAGCACGCCATGGGCTCGTGCAACGGCACGTTGTCGGCGACCGTTGACGGCCTCAAGTACGAGACCGGCAACAAGGGCGACGCGTTCACGCTGACCTATGCCCAGACCGAGCAATTCGCGGTCGACTACCTGCAGAAGAACCTGCGGGTGAAGCAGACGGGCGGCAAGACCTGGAACTTCACCGACAAGAACGACAACGCCGACGCGCTGTTCGTGTTCCACCGCGAGGTCGAGGCGGCGCGCAAGAAGCTGGCCGAGGGCTACACGCCGGTCCGCTAACCATCGTTTTTACCGCAGAGTTCACGCCAATTTACGTAGTTTAGCGTTTGCTCGGCGGTTTGCTATTCTTGACTCCATGAAGCGCATTCTCCTGTTCCTGGCCACCAACCTGGCCGTCATGATCACGCTGTCGATCGTGCTCAGCTTGCTGGGCGTGACCGGCTACATCACGCCGTCGGGTCTCGACTACTCGGCCCTGATGGTGTTCAGCCTCATCTGGGGCATGGGCGGCGCGTTCATCTCGTTGCAGATGTCCCGCTTCATGGCCAAGATGGCCATGAGCGTCCAGCTGGTCGATGGCACGAGCGGCCAGCCCGAGCTCGACTGGCTGCACCAGACCGTCGGCCACCTCAGCCGCAAGGCCGGGCTGCCGATGCCCGAGGTCGGCATCTACGACTCGCCCGAAGTGAACGCGTTCGCCACCGGCCCGAGCAAGAGCCGCAGCCTCGTCGCGGTGTCGACCGGCCTGCTGCGCTCGATGCGCCGCGAAGAGGTGGAAGGCGTGCTGGCCCACGAAGTGGCGCACATCGCCAACGGCGACATGGTCACGCTGACCCTGATCCAGGGCGTGGTCAACGCCTTCGTGCTGTTCTTCTCCCGCATCATCGCCAACCTCGTCCGGCAGATGGTGGACGAGAAGATTTCGTCCCTGGTGTTCTTCGTCACGACGATCGTGTTCGACATCGCGTTCGGCATCCTCGGCTCGATGGTGGTGGCGTGGTTCTCGCGCGCGCGCGAGTTCCGGGCCGACGCCGGCGGCGCGCAGCTGGCCGGCAAGGCCAACATGATTGGCGCCCTGCAGCGGCTGATGCAGAACAAGGACATGGTCGACACCGCGCAGCCCCAGCTGGCGGCGATGAAGATTTCAGGCGCACAGAGCGGGTTCATGGCGCTCATCTCGACCCACCCGCCGCTCGAAGTGCGCATCGCCGCGCTGCAGAAGGCTCAGATTCTGTAACACGCGCGAAGGGGTCTGACCCCGACTAGAATGTGCGGAGGGGTCTGACCCCTCCGCACCTCCATGGTTTCTGAAACAGTCCAGGCTGAAGGCCACCTGATCGACTCGGGCAATTTCCAGTCGATTCTCACCACCATTGTCGAACAAGGGTCTGAGTACGAGATCCTCCGCTTCGACGTCGGCCGCAAGAACGAAGAGGGTTCCCATCTCACCCTGCGGCTGACCGCCAAGACCCCGGCGCGGCTCCAGGACCTGCTGGCCCGGCTGTCGGTGTTCGGCTGTTACGTCGAGGGCACGCCGGAAGTCATGTTGCGGGAAGCCGACATGGACGGCGCCGTCCCGGAAGATTTCTATTCGACCACCAATCACCGCACCGCGGTGTTCATGGGTGGCGCCTGGGTGACGGCCGAGCGCCAGCGCATGGATGCCGTGCTGGTCGTCGCCCAAGGCCGCGTTGCCTGCCGCAAGCTGCGCGACGTCCGCAAGGGCGACCGCATTGTCTGCGGCATGCAGGGCATCCGCGTCGCGCCCGACGTGCAGCAGCGCGACAAGCCCAGCTTCGGCTTCATGAGCAACGAGGTGTCGTCCGAGCGCCGGGTCGAAACCGCAGTGGCGCGCGTCGCCGAGATGATGCGGCAGGTCAAGGCCGCCGGCGGCCGGATCGCGTTCGTGGCCGGGCCGGTGGTGGTGCACACCGGCGGCTCGCAGTATTTCTGCGAACTGATCCGCCTCGGCTACGTCGACACGCTGCTCGCCGGCAACGCCCTGGCCGTGCACGACATCGAAGTGGCCCTCTCGGGCACCTCGCTCGGCATCGACCTCAGCAGCGGCCACCCGGTAGAGCATGGCCACCGCAACCACATGCGCGCCATCAACGCCGTGCGCCGCGCCGGCGGCATCGGTGCGGCCGTCACAGCCGGCGTCCTCACCTCCGGCATCATGCACGCCTGCCATACCCACCGCGTGCCGTACCTCCTCGCCGGCTCGATTCGAGACGATGGGCCGTTGCCGGAGACGATGATGGACCTGACGGCGGCGCAGGATGCGTACGGCGCGGCGCTGGCCAACATCGACGTGGTCGTCATGCTGTCATCAATGCTGCACAGCATCGGCGTCGGCAACATGCTGCCGTCGTGGGTCAAGGTCATCTGCGTCGACATCAACCCCGCCGTCGTCACCAAGCTGTCGGACCGCGGCTCCACCCAGACAGTTGGCGTCGTCACCGACGTGGGCTTATTCCTGCACCAACTCGCCGAGAGACTGAGACCGTAACGATGCACAAGACCCTGATCACCCCCTCGACGCTGGCCCAGCACGTGAACGACCCGAGCTGGGTGATCGTCGACTGCCGCTTCGACCTGACCGATCCCGCCAAGGGCGAGGCGCTCTACCGGGCCGGCCACATTCCGGGCGCGCGCTACGCCCACCTGGATCGGCATTTGTCGGGTGAGAAGACCGGCACCAACGGACGCCATCCGCTGCCGACGCGCGAGCAGATGGTCAAGAGCTTCGGCGAACTCGGCATCGGCCCCCAGAGCCAGGTCGTGGCCTACGACGCCGACAGCAGCATGTATGCGGGCCGGTTGTGGTGGATGTTGCGGTGGATGGGGCACGACGGGGTGGCCGTGCTCGACGGCGGGCTGGCGCGGTGGCAGCGCGAGGGACATCCGGTGCGCAGCGGCGTCGAGACGACCGCCGCCGTGCCGTTCAAGGGCGCGCCGCGGCCGGGATGGCAGCTGACGGTGGACGAGGTGGCGGCGGGGCTCGGGAGCCCGGCGCGGCTGCTGGTCGATTCGCGAACGCCGGAGCGGTATCGCGGCATTGGCGAGACGCTCGACAAGGTGGGCGGTCACATCCCTGGCGCGGCCAACTACTTCTTTCAGCAGAACCTGGCCGACGACAAGACCTTCAAGTCGCCGGAGGCGCTGAAGGCGCAGTGGGCGCCGGTGCTGAAGGGACGAGAGGCCAAGGACGTGGTGGTCTACTGCGGGTCAGGCGTGACGGCCTGCCACAACCTGCTGGCGCTCGAACACGCTGGAATTCATGGGGTGAAGATTTTCCCGGGCTCATGGAGCGAGTGGAGCGCGGACCCCGCCCGGCCGGTGGCCACGACCGAAGACTAGAAAAGGGATGATTGGGGCCAGGCCCCCAAATTCACTGGCCATCCTGGTCGGCCTGGCGGTCGCCCCGACCGCACAAACCTTTCGCTGGGAACCCAAGAGCCGGACCGACGTCAGCCCTCAAGTGGAGCGTGTGCTCGAGCGGGCTCAACGGCAGGTCGAACGCCGGCCGGCCGCGTGAACGGCTCGACTCGCAACGGCGGCCTCACCGTGACCCTTGGCGGCGATCGCTGGGACGGCGAGGGCATCGACGTGCAGACCAGCAACGGCGGCGTCACCCTCGCGGTTCCTGAGGGCTACAACGCGCAACTCGAGACCCGGACGGTAAACGGCGGCTTCCGCAGCGACATCCCGCTGACCATCCAGGGCGAGTTGTCCACGCGCCGCGGCATCTCGACGCAGCTTGGCTCGGGCGGTCCGACCGTCAGCGTGCGCACCACCAACGGCGGGGTGAAGATCAGCCGGCGCTAGCCGGCTACCGCGCCCGAGCCCTACGAGCGAAGCAGTGCGACCGGGTCGCCGACGGCGATCTCTCCGTCGTCGAGGACTTCGCCGAAGGCACCGCCGCCCCAGGGCACGCTCATCGCCTTTTGCAGGCCGGGCGCGACCGCCTCCATCTGCTCGCACGGACGCGTCTCGCCGTAGATCCGAATCCGGACCTTGCCAATGTGAAGGATCTTGCCGCGCGAGTCGGTGAAGTCCACGTCCGACACCAGCAGGTTGGCGCGTCGCATGCGCGGGTCCGGCGTCGCGCCGAGCGGCGCCGTCACGGCTTCCCAGTTCTTGTTGGAGACGATGGTGACCTGGCGCTTGCCGCCCTGGTTGGCGTTGCCGACAAGGCCCTTCCCGGCGACCACCTTGGCAGAGGCCGCCGGGTCCATCGGGCCCTTGTGCATCCGCTTGATCCAGATCTGCGTCAGCTCGCTCATGCTCCGATTCTAGCGGGAGTCTGGTTCCTAGAGTCCGAGCATCGCCATCGGCAGCCACTCTTTCAGCTTCGCGGCGTGCGGCGTCACCAGCTTGAGGTTGGCCTCGGGCACCTTGGGCATCGTGATCTCCGGGACGGTCACGCCGGATTTCTCCGCGCCGCCCCGCACCAGGGCCTCGATCGCCGAGGTATCGAAACTGCCGACGAGCTGCATGCCGCCGGCCTCGTAGACCCGCAGCCGCACCCACGAAAACTCCTCGTCCGAAAACTTGTGGACGTTGAGCGCCGTGACGTGTGCCTTGCGCGCCTCGGTGTAGATGCCCATGAAATTCGAGGCCATCGCGGTGAGGTCACTGAAGGACCACTCCGACTGCTGGTTCTCGGCCT
>JBEGVQ010000178.1:0-36449 GCA_041178345.1 Acidobacteriota bacterium
ATGCCGAGTTGCAGGCTACGCGCTCGCAGCTGCGCGCCAAGGTCGCCGTCCGTGAAGACGGCAAGACCCGCCTGCAATCGCTGATCGAACAAAGCCTGGAGTCGCCGCTGCCCGGCGCCACCCTGCCGGCCGGCGTCACGCTGCCCGACAGCCTGGTGTTCCGCGAGGCCGGTTCCAGGGATGTCTATGCGGCGATCGGCAAGTTCACCAACCTGAGCGTGCTGTTCGACCCGACGTTCCGCGACCAGCCGGTGTCGATCGACCTGCGCGGCGTCTCGCTCGAAGAAGCCCTGGCCGCAGTCTCGACCACGACGCGGAACTTCTGGCGCGCCACCTCGGCAAACACCATCACGATCGTCCCCGACAACGCCGCCAAGCGCCGTGAGTATGAAGAGGAGCTCGTCCGCACTTTCTACCTGAGCAACGCCGACCTCAAGGAAACCATCGACATGCTCCGCATCGTCGTCGATGCGCGCCGCCTGTCGTCGATCACGGCCACCAATGCGATCACGATCAAGGACACGCCCGAGCGCATTACCGCCGCCGGCCGGATCATCGCCGCGATTGACAAGGCACGGCCGGAGGTGATCATCGACGTCGAGTTGCTCGAGGTCAACCGCACGCACATGCACGAGTACGGCCTGCAGGTCGCATCGCCGGCGTCGTCGCCCACCGGCATCAACGGCCAGGCGGACATCAACCAGCCGGGGGGCATCTCGCTGCGCGCGCTGACCAACCTGACCCAGGCCGACGTGCTGCTGACCAACCTGCCGTCGCTCTACTATCGCCTGCTGAAGAACGACGGGGCCACGCGGATCCTCGCCAACCCGCAGTTGCGCACGTCGGAAGGCATTCCGGCGCAGGCCCGCTTCGGCGAGCGCGTGCCGGTGCCGGTCACGACATTCGCGCCGATCGCCGCCGGCGGCGTCCAGACGCAGCCGATCACGTCCTTCAACTACGAACCGATCGGCGTCAACATCGACATCACGCCGCGGACGCATCACGACGATGCCGTCACCCTGTCGTTGAAGGTGGAGTTGAGCAGCATTTCTGGAACCGGGTTCGGCGGCCTGCCCACGTTCGGCAGCCGCTCGATCAACACGGTGATTCGCCTGAAGGACGGCGAGACCAACATGCTCGCGGGCTTGATTCGCGATGAAGAGCGGTCGTCACTCGCCAGCATCCCCGGCCTCGGCGACATCCCGGTGCTCGGCCGGCTGTTTGGCTACAACAAGAAAGAGACGCAGGAGACCGACATCATCCTGACGCTGACGCCGCGGATTGTGCGCGTGCTGAACCTGACGGCCGAGGACCTGCAGCCGTTCCGCATGGGCCGCGACGGCGGCGCGCCGGTCACCGACATTGCCCCGCTGCCGATTCCCCTGCCGTTGCCGCAGCGTCCACCGGGCGGCGATGAGGCCAGTGGTGCGGCGCCTGCGTTCACGAATGCCCCGGCCGGTCCGGCGGCTCCCGTCCGGGTCCCGGCGCCCACCCCGGTCAAGCCGCCCAAGGGCCGCTAGACTTTCGCGACCGACGCGCCCAGCTGTTGCAGGCGCTCCACCAGGCGGCTGTAGCCGCGCTCCACGGTCTCCAGGGGTTCGACCCTGCTCTGCCCATCGGCCGCCAGCGCCGCGGCGATCAGTGCCATGCCCGACCTGATATCCCGGCTGTCGAGGCTCTTGCCGCGCAGCTTGCGCGGCCCGGTCACGATAATGCGATGCGGGTCGCACAGGAACAGGTCGGCCCCCATGCCGCTCATCTGCTCCAGCGCAAACAATCGGAGTTCGTAGAGCCAGTCGTGCACCAGCGTGGCGCCATCGGCCTGCGTGGCGAGCACGGTCACCAGGCTGACGAGGTCACTCGGGAAACTGGGCCACAACCCGGTGGTGATGCGCCCGGCGCCGACGAGCCGCGAGGCCTCGACTCGAAACACGTCATTGTCCTGGACACACTGGACGCGCATCTTCGTGAGCACGGACGCGACCACTTCCATGTCGATGGGCCGCGTGCCGCCGATCTCGACGTGGCCACCGGTAATGGCACCGGTGACGGCCCAACTGCCGGCCTCGATGTAGTCGCCATCGAGGGTCTTCTCGGCGCCCGATCGCTTCGCGATGCCCTCGATGCGAATCGTGTGCGAGCCCTCGCCGCTGACGCCCACGCCCATGGCGCGCAAGAACTCACCGAGTTCGACCACGTGCGGCTCACACGCCGCATGGCGAATTTCGGTCACGCCAATGGCCGCCGCCGCCGCGAGCATCGCGGTCTCCGTACCGGTGACCGAAGCCTCGTCCAGGTAGATTGACGCGGGCGTCAAGCCGTTCGGCGCCTCCAGGCGGTGCCCGGTGCCGGCCACGCCGCGCGCGCCCATGGCGATCAGGGCTTCCAGGTGCGTCTTGATGGTGCGGCGCGCCGGAAAGTCTCCACCCGGAGGCGCGACAAACGCCCGGCCGCGCCGCGCCAGCAACGGGCCCAGCAATAATACCGATCCCCGCAGCCGCCCGACGAGCGCGCTGTCGGGCTCGTCCTTGGTGACCTCGGTGCAGCGGATGCGCAAGGTCGTGCTGCCGATGCCTTCGACCTCAGCACCGAGATCCAGGAGCAATCGCGCCATCACCTCGACGTCGGCAATGCGCGGCATATTGCGAAGCGTGCACCACTCGCTCGTCAGCAGGCACGCGGCCATGAGCGGCAGCGCCGCGTTCTTGTTGCCTTCAACGTCGATGCGGCCCTCGATGCGGTGGCCGCCTTCAATCACGAGTGTTGACATGTCAGAACTGTCCTAGGCAGATGATCTCATCTCGCAGGGTCACGCCGAAGCGTTCTTTCACCGCCGCCCGGCACTCTTCGACCAGCGCCTTGATGTCGGCCGCGGTGGCGGTGCCGTCGTTGATCACAAAATTGGCGTGGGTCAGCGACACGCGCGCGCCGGCGCGCGCCGCGCCCTTGAGCCCGGCGCGATCGACCAGCGCCCCGGCCGAAGGTGGAATGCCTTCCGGAATGCGATCGCGCGACGGGTCGGGATTCATGAAGATGCAGCCGGCGCTCGGCGATGCCAGCGGCTGGGTCCGCTTCCGGAACGCTAGCGACTCGCGCGCCACCAGCCGCAGCGCGGCCGGATCGGCGCCCGGTGCGACCCGGAACGCCGCCCACAGCACGATCTCGCCGGTCCGCTTCAGGCGGCTGTAGTCGTAGTCGAACTCCATCCGGTCCGCCGGCGCCTGCAGCAGGGTTCCGTCGGGCCTGACCAGACGGACGCTCTCGACCAGGTCGCCGATGTTGGTCTTCTGCCAATGCGCGTTGCCGTAGATGGCGCCGCCGACGGTACCCGGTGTGCCGGCCCAGGCCGCGAGGCCGGCGTAGCCGTGGGTGATCGTCCACCGGACCAATCCGTTGATGGTCACGGCCGCGTCGGCCCGCACCAGCCGATCGCCCACCGCGTGGACCGCTCCGCCCCGTGGGCGAATAACCAGGCCGCGGACGCCGCGGTCCGAGACCAGCACGTTCGACCCGCCGCCCAGCATGGTGACCGGCTGCCCCGCCGCCCGCGCCATCGCGAGGGCTTTCAGCACCTCGTCGGAATTCACGGGCTCGAACAACACGTCGGCCGGTCCACCCACCTTGAACGTGGTCAGCGGCGCCAATGGCGCATCGACCATGATTCGCCCAGCCCCGAAAGCCGCCGCCAGGTTATCAACCAGGGCGCTCACGACGCGTCCCTCAAGTCGGCGTAGCGCAACAGTTGGCGTTCGCGGGCAATCAACGCCGTCACCGCCTCCTGTCGCGAGCAGAGGATCAGCTCGATGAAGTCGCCGGGCGCAAGCTGCGCGGCCAGCGGCAGGTCCGCCGAAATGACATGACCGACCTTCGGATATCCGCCGGCGGTCTGCCGATCCGCCATCAGCAGGATCGGCTCGCCGGCAGACGGCACCTGGATCGCGCCCATGCCGACTGGCTCGGAGATCAACTCCCCTTCCTGCGTGCGTACGAGTGGCGGTCCTTCAAGGCGATACCCCATGCGGTTCGACCGCGGTGAGATCCGAAAGCTGACCCCGGCCAGGGCCTTCAGTGAATCGGGATGAAACCAGCTGTCCTGCGGTCCGGCGATCATGCGCAGGCGCGACCGGCCGCCGGTCGGCAAGGTCAGGCCATTGGCCTTTCGCGACGGCCGGGACCCGGGCCGGTCCTGCACCGGCAGGCGATCACCCGCCATGAGCGCGCGACCCTCGACCCCGCCCATGCGGCTCACCAGGTGCGTGGCGCGGCTGCCGAGCACAACGCCGGTCAGCAACCCGCCGGCCACAGCCAGATACGCGCGCGCGCCCTGGACGATTCGGCCGAACCTCAGGCGCTGGCTGCGTTGCACCACAAACGACGCGCCCATCGGCACCGGCCGCCCGTCGCACGTCACCTCGAACAGCGCGCCGACGATGGCCATGGTGGTGTCGGCCTCGATCCGCATTTCGGGACCGATCAGCGTGATCTCCAGTGTCGCGGCGTCCGGATCGTTCCCCACCAAATGGTTGGCGAGGCGGTGCGAGAACGTATCCATGGGGCCGGCGACCGGCACGCCGACGGCTTGCTGACCATGGCGGCCGAGGTCCTGCACCGACGTCAGCAGCCCCGGCTTCGTGATCTCCAGCGCACCCAGGTTCATGACCGGGGCCCCGAAATGGGGACAAACCTGACCAGGTCACCCGGCACCAGCAAGCTCGGCGGGGTGCGGTGGGGATCGAACATCACGCTCTCCGTACGGCCGATCAGGTGCCACCCGCCCGGACTGGCCACGGGGTAGACACCCGTCTGCAGGCCGGCAATGCCCACCGAACCGGCCGCCACGCGCTCGCGCGGCACGCGAAGCCGTGGCACGGCAATCCTCGGCTCGACCCGCCCCATGTACGCGAACCCAGGCACGAACCCCAGCATATAGACACGATAGACACGGCTCGCATGCCGTTCGATCACCTCGTCCTCGGTGCAACCCGCGTACGCCGCCACCGCGCCGAGGTCCGGGCCATCCGGCCCGCCGTAGTGCACACCGATCTCGATCGGCGTGCTCGTGGCCGGCGACTCGATGCCGTCCACTGCACCGCCGTCATCGGCAATCGCGTGCTCGAGCGCCGCGAGGTCGGTCTGCAAGGGGTCGAAGTGCACACCGACGGTGCAGTATCCCGGCACCACATCGCGCACCCCGCGCATGTTCCGGCCGCGCAACCGTGCGGCCAGCACAATGGCGCGCTCGTTCACCACCGGATCGATCACCGGCTCGAACTCGACCAGCAGCATCGCATCCCCGCACTCGCGAACCCTCATCGCAAGGCGTCCAGCAGTTTCCCGTGAATACCCCCGAACCCGCCATTCGACATCACCACGATGACATCCCCGTCGCGCGCCTCGGTCGAGACCGCTGCGACGATGGCGTCGACCGTGGGCAAGTGGCGGGCCGCGACGCCGGCGGCGCCGAGGTCGGCGACCAGCCTGGCCTCCGACAGCCGTTCCTCCGGCGGCAGGCTCGATCGGAAGATCGACGCCAACACCACCTGGTCGGCGCCGGCAAAGGCGCGGGCGAAATCATCCTGGAAGACGCTGCGGCAGGAGGAAGCCGAGCGGGGTTCGAAGATCGCCCACATGCGGCGGGTTCCGATCGAGCGCCGGAGCGCCTTCAGGGTTTCCTCAACCGCGGTCGGATGGTGCGCGAAGTCGTCGTAGACGGTCACACCGCGCGCCTCACCGACGACTTCGAGCCGACGTTTGATGCCCGCGAAACTCGCCAGCCCGTCGCGCAGGGCTTCGATGTCGAGGCCGAGGTCCATGCCCACGGCAATCGCCGCCAGGGCGTTGCGCACGTTGTGTTCGCCGAGCATCACCATGCGGAAGCGTCCGAGATCCCGCCCCCCGCGAACGACCGTGAACGCCGTGTCCGTGCCACTGGCAATGTCGAGGGCCCGCCAATCGGCGCCGACGGCGAGACCGAACGTCTGCACACGGCTGCGGGCCAGCGGCGCCAGCGCCACGGCATCGGGGCTGTCGGCGCCAAGCAGCGTCAGCCCGTTTCGCGGTACCAGGTTGACCAGCCGCCTGAACGCGAGGCGCACCTCGGCCAGGTTCGCGTAGATGTCGGCATGATCGAACTCGATGTTGTTGACGACCGCGATGTCGGGCAGGTATTTCAGGAACTTGGCGGTCTTGTCGAAGTAGGCGCTGTCGTACTCGTCGCCTTCAATAACAAAGGCCCGTCCCTTGCCGATGCGGTAACTGGCGCCGCCGACACCGAAGTTGCGGGCAATGCCGCCCACCAGCACGGTCGGGTCCGCCCCCGCCGCCGTCAGCAACCACCCCGCCAGCGACGTCGTCGTGGTCTTGCCGTGCGTCCCGGCAATGACGATCGACTGCGAATCCCACAGCCAGTGATCGCGAATCGCCTCGGGCAGCGAGGTGTAGCGCAGCTTGCGATCGAGCACGGCTTCGAGCTCGGCATTGCCGCGGGAGATCGCGTTGCCCACCACGACCAGGTCGAGCGCGCCGGCGACGTGCTCGGGCCGATATCCCTCGAGCACGGTGATGCCCTCAGCGGCGAGGAAGTCGCTCATGGGCGGATACACGTGCTCGTCGGAACCGCTCACGTCGTTTCCGGCATGCTTCAACAAGGCTGCCAGCGTCGCCATGGCCGTTCCGCACACACCAATGAGATGAATTCTCGACACTACGAAACTGCTGCCTCGGTGAGGTTGACGACCGGGGAAGACTCGCCGACGATGTCGGCGCGCACGCCGAACGGCAGCGTCCAGGTCGCACCGGCGGTATGGCCGGAGGGAAATCCAAACAGGACCGGTCCGGAAAAGCCGTCGGTAAACTCGCGCAGCACGTCGCGAATGGCCGGGTCGCCCCCCGGCTCGTCGCATCCGGGGAATTCGCCGAACACGACCGCGCCCGCGCGGCTGAAGACACCGGCCTGTGCGAGCTGCGTGAGCATGCGGTGAATGCGGTACGGCCGCTCGCCGATGTCCTCGAGGAACAGCGCACACCCCGGCAGCGCGTCGAACGCCCATGGCGTGCCGAGTGACGATACCAATTGCGTGATGGTGCCGCCCGTCAGCGGGCCGCTGGCGCGTCCCGGCCGCAACACCTCCAGCGCCGCGGGGCGCATCTCCCCCGCTGGCCGGGCCGTCATCATCACCTGGCGAAACGAAGCCTCGTCGTAGGCTGACGGCCCCTGCGACAGGCGCCGGTCGACCATCGGCCCATGGATCGCGTTCAGGCCGTTCAGTTGGTAGAACGTCAGCAGCGCGGTGATGTCGCTGTAGCCGATCAGCGCCTTGCGCGCGTTGCGCAGCAGGGCTGCGTCCAGCAGCGGCAGCACCTGCGCACTGCCGTAGCCGCCGCGCATGGCAATCAACGCGGCGATCGATGGGTCGGCCCAGGCCTGGTGAATGGCGTGGGCGCGCACGTCAGCCGGGCCGGCCACGAAACGCTGCCTGGCGAAGAGGGACTCGTCGTACACCGCCTCGAGGCCAAGCCGCGCCAGTTCCGCGACGCCGGCAGCGGCCTCTTCGGCGGGGAACGGACTGGCCGGGGCGACCAGGGCGACGCGGTCGCCTGACTGCAGCCGGCGGAGCGCAATCACAGGAACGCCGCCATTTCGGCGGCCACCAGCTGGTGCTCCTGGCGTCCGAGGACCTGGCGCAAGTCGCGGATGCGGCGCGCCGCAGGCCGCCGCTCGCCCATCAGGAAACGCGCTTTCGCCCGCCGAAGGCGCGCGAACGCATCGTCACAACGGGCCGCGGTGATCACTCCCGACTCCACGGCCCTCACCAAGGCTTCGAGGGTCCGCGCCTGCAGGTCGAGGTCGCCGCTGCACACCAGGATGCCGTCACAGCCGGCGCGAATGGCCTCGACCGCCGACTCGGGCACCGGGTAGCGGGCACTGACCGCCTTCATCTCGAGGTCGTCGCTCAGAATGACACCCTCGAACCCCAGCTCGTCGCGCAGCAGGGCCTGCACCACCTTCGGCGACAGGGTCGAGGGCCGCTGGTCGTCGAGCGACGGCACCAGGACATGGGCGGTCATGATGAACGCCACGTTCTCGGCAATGGCGGCGCGGAACGGCTCGAACTCGATGGCGCGAAGCCGATCGGGGGCATGCTCCACCAGCGGCAACTCGAAATGCGAGTCGGTGCTGGTGTCGCCGTGGCCGGGGAAATGCTTGCCGCACGCCGCCACGCCGGCGGCCTGCAGGGTCTTGATGATCACCCGTCCGAGCCGGGCGACATCGTCGGCCCGCTCCGAAAGCGCGCGATCGCCGATCACCGGGTTCTTCGGGTTGGTGTGAATGTCGAGGACCGGCGCGTAGTCGAGCGTGATGCCGACGGCGCGCAGCTCCCCGGCCAGCGCGTTGGCAAAGCGCCCGGCGAGCGCCTCGCCTTCTTCGCGTCCGGCCCGGCCCAGCGTGGCCATGGGCGGCCACTTGGTAAACGGCTCTTTCAGCCTCGCCACGCGGCCGCCTTCCTGGTCCACGCTGACCCAGGCCGGGCTGGTGCGGCCAAGCGCTTCGCTTTCCGCCGCCAGTTCAGCCACCTGCTCCGGTGCTTCGATGTTGCGGTTGAACAGGATGATGCCGCCCAGGTCGAACTCCCGCGCCAGCGACCGCATCTCAACCGGCATGGAGCGATCAGGAATGCTGCCGATCAGGAACTGGCCGAGGTCGCGTCTCGTGGCTAAGGGCATACCGGTATGGGAATTATAATTGCGCCGTGCGTATCTCAGCGTCCGCTCCGACACGAATTGATCTGGCCGGTGGCACCATCGACATCTGGCCGTTGTACCTGTTCCACCCGGGCGCGCAGACGCTGCACATCGCCATCAGCCTCCGGGCGCATGCGTGGATCGAGCCGCGGCCCGACGATCGAATCGAGCTCGTCTCCGAAGACACCGATCGCATGGTGAACCTGCCGGCCGATCAGCTCAGGAACGACGAGACCCTGCCCTTGCTTGGCCGCCTGGCGCACCGTTTCGGGGCGCATGGCCTGCGGCTGACTACCCGCGGCGAGTCGCCGGCCGGCGCCGGGATCGCCGGCTCCTCGGCCCTGAACATCGCCATCTGCGGGGCCCTCGCGCGTTTCACCCATCAGGATCTCGACCCCGAGACCCTGATGGACGTCGCGAAGGATGTGGAGGCCCAGGTCATCCACGTCCCGACGGGCCTGCAGGACTATCGGCCGGCCATGTACGGCGGCATCGCGGCGCTCGAACTGGAAGCCGGCCGGCCGGTCCGGGTCGCGCTTGACGTCGATCCCGATGAGCTGCAGCAGCGCCTGGTGCTTTGCTACACGGGGGAGCCGCGCAACTCGGGCACCAACAACTGGGAGATCACGAAGCGGCACATCGATGGTGACCGTCACATCTTCGACTGCTTCGAGCGCATTCGTGACACGGCGGCCGCCATGCGGACGGCCCTCACGCAAGGCGACTGGGACACGGCTGCGCAGTGCCTCGCCACCGAGTGGGACAATCGCAAGCGCTTGGCCCCGGGCGTCACTACCGCCGCCATTGACGAGCTAATCGGGCGCGCCATGGCAGCTGGTGCCAAGGGTGCCAAGGTCTGCGGCGCGGGCGGCGGCGGGTGCCTGGTCTGCATCGCGCCCCCGGACCGGATTCCGGCCGTGCGCGAGGCGCTCGCCGACGGGGGCGCCCGCATCCTGGACTTCCAGATCGAAACCACCGGCCTGAGCGTCATCGCGGAATGAGCGCACGCCTGCCCGCCCCTCTGGACAATCGCGCCGTGGGGCGCGTGTTGCTGGAGATTGCCGACCTGCTCGAGCTGAAGGGCGAGAACCCCTTCAAGATTCGCGCATACCGCAACGGCGCCGACGTCGTGGCGCACGCCGCGGAAGCCGCGGCCGGCCTGGACGAGGCCGCCCTGCGGGCCTGGCCGGGCATCGGCAAGGACCTCGCCATGCGCATTCGCGACATCGCGGCCACCGGCACGTGCGAGGTGCGCCAGGCGTTACTGCAGGAGTTTCCCGAGACGCTGCTCGAGGTGCTGCGGCTGCAGGGCGTGGGCCCCAAGACCGTCGCGATGCTCTACAAGGAACTCCACATCAAGAGCCTCGACGACCTGGGCCAGGCCGCCCGGACGGGCCGCATCCGCGGGCTCAAGGGCATGGGTGCCAAGAAAGAGGAGCTCATCCTGAAGGCGCTCGACGAGCGCCAGCGCCACGCCGGCCGCCACCTGTTGCACAAGTCCACCGAGGTGGCCGAGGCCCTGGTTGCGTACCTGGGCACGCACGCCCCGTCGGCCACCATCGTGACCGTGGGCAGCGTGCGCCGCGGCGCCGAGACGAGCGGTGACCTCGACCTGCTGGCCACCGGCGCCGACCAGACGCTGGCGGACGCGTTTGTGACCTATCCCACCGTGGAGCGGATCCTCGGACACGGGCCGACCAAGGCCAGCGTGCTGCTGCGGGGCGGCTACCAGGCCGACCTGCGCATCGTGCAGCCCGAGCAGCGCGGCGCCGCCCTGCAGTATTTCACCGGCTCGAAGGCACACAACATCGCCCTGCGCGACCGGGCGCTCGAGCGCGGGTGGAAGCTCAACGAGTACGGTTTGTTCGACGCCACGGACCGGGCCATCGCCGGCCCGACCGAGGAAGGCATCTACGAGGCCCTGGGCCTGGCCTGGATCCCCCCTGAACTTCGCGAGAACCGCGGCGAGCTCGACGCGGCCGGCCAGCAGGCGTTGCCCGCGCTGATCGAGCACGAGGACCTGCGCGGCGACCTGCACATGCACACCACCGAGTCCGATGGCCGCGAGAGCCTGGAAGCCATGGTGGCAGCCGCCCGGACCCGCGGCCTCGAGTACATCGCGATTACCGACCACACCCAGTCGCTGGCGATGACCAACGGTTTGGACGAGGCCCGCACCTACGCCGCGGCGGAGCGCATTCGCGCGTATTCCGCCACGCTACAGGGCTTCACGGTACTGGCGGGCATTGAATGCGACATCCTCGCCGACGGCCGTCTCGACCTGGCCGACGACTGCCTGGCTGGTCTCGACCTGGTCGTCGCCTCGGTCCACTCGGCGATGCAGCAGGACGCAGCCGAGATGACGGCGCGTGTCATCAGGGCGATCGAGCACCCGTCGGTGGACCTCATCGGCCACCTGACGGGCCGCATGCTGCTGCGCCGCGATCCGTCCCGCGTCAACGTCGAGAAGGTGATTGATGCGGCGGCCGCCAACGGCGTGGCGCTGGAGATCAACTCACAACCCTACCGGCTGGACCTGTCCGACAGCCACGCCCGGCTGGCCCGGGACCGCGGCGTGAAGATCGTCGTCAATTCCGACGCCCACGAGATCGACGCGCTTGGCCACACCCGCTGGGGTGTGCTGACCGCCCGCCGCGCGTGGCTGACCAAGGACGATGTGCTGAACACGCTGCCGCTGCTGCAGTTCCAGAAAGCGCTGCGCCGGAACCACGGGTGAGAATGTGGCGTCCGGCTTTAGCCGGACCATGCCTGCCCGTATAATGGCGCCATGGACGCGGTCGCGGAAATCAAGAAGCTCTATTACGGCGCCACCAAGGCCACCATCCAGCGTGATGTGGAGCGGGCGATCGACTTGCTGAAGACGCTGCCGACCGAGGAGGAGCGCGAGCGGGTCGCGGTCTACATGGATGGGTTGTCGCAGATGCGGTCGGAGTGGCAGCAGGCCGACCGCGGCGGGGTGGCTAGCCCCGGTTTGCCACCGCGCGCTTCTTCGCGGCCAGCCGCAGGGCCTCGGGGACGTTCCGGTCCGCCGCCACCTTCTTCACGTCGCTCTCGGTAAGGCGCTGCATCAGGTTCATCGACATCGCCACCGGGGTCTTTGAGTTCTTCACCAGGCTGAGCACCACCGCGTAGTTCTTCGTCCACGCGCGCGTGTTGGCAATCGTGCGCAGGATGTCTTCCGAGACGTTGCCCATCTTGGCAAAGGCCTCGACCTCGGCCTCGTTGACCTTGGGACAGCTGAGCACCGCCGAGGCCACCAGGCGGTTGGGATCGCGAATCAGCACCGACCGCATTTCCCGCGTGCCTTTCATCGCGCACTTCAACTTTTCCGGGACACCCATGTTGGCAAGGCGCTGCCCGAACGTCAGCGCCGTCGCGTCTTCCGGTTGCTCGAAGTTGAGCCCCGACTCATCGGTGTCGAGCAGCGGTTCATCGAAGTCTGGCGCCGGGGTCGCCGAAGGGGTGATGCCGCGGGCGATGAAAAACTCTCGCAGTTCCGTGGGCACGTCCGAGCGCGCGATGAAGCTGGCCACCAGTTCCGGCGGCAGGAGTCCCAGCGTGGTGTTGGCGATAGCACGGATCTCGGAATCGGCGTCCGCGGTGAGGATCATCAGGATGCCGAGCTGCTCAAGCGGCCGCGGCGCGACGGCGCCCTGCGCCGCCAGCAGGCGCACATCGCGGGCCACTTCACCGCGCCTGAAGAAGTCCAGCAGCGGGCTGCCGAGGCCGGCGGCCATCAGTATCGGACCAGGAAGTCTTCGTAGTCGTCGCGGCCAATCCGCACGGACAGCACCTCGCCGGGCACACCGAGCAGGCGGCCCGCCTGCCCGTTGATGCTGAACTGCACCGCCGACGCGTCATCGCCCAACAGCCACAGCTCTTCGCCAAGCTCAATTGGCACGGTCTCGCCCTGCTCGACCATGCGGGCCAGGATCTCGCGGCCATCGGCGACGACCCGCAGCCGGCACCGGGACGACATGGTGAGCGTCACCACCACGGGCCGCGGCAAGGCCAGCGATGCCTCGGTGAAGCCGCCCGCCGGCAGCACTTCGGCGCGACGCGCGGGCGCGGCCCCCGACTCGACATGGGCCGGAGTCTCGCCGGTGCGTGCCGGCCAACTAAAGTAAGCGACGCCCGCCAGCAGCGGCAGGATGGCGCCGGCGACCGCGAGGATCCGTTGGAGCGGGCGCGAGGGCGGCGGCGAGAGCACCACCGTGGCCGACACCGGCAGCGGCAGGTCGTCGGGATGCGCGGCCGTGAACTCGCGCAGCAGTTCGTCGGGATTGAGGCCGACCTCGCTCGCGACCGCCTTGACGATCGCGCGCCGATAGATGCCGTCGGGCAACGCCGTGATGCAATTGCTTTCGAGCGATTCGATCGTACGCACCGAGAGCTTCGTGATCTCGGCAAGTTGCCGGCACGACAAGCCCTTGGCTTCGCGGGCCATCTTGAGACGCGTCGCCGGATCGAGCGGGCGTTGCATAGCTAAGGCTGCGGTATACGAACGTTGGTTAATTGCCAGAACTGCCTATCTTTCAAGGGGGCAGAACGACATATTAGAAAACCGAATGCTTCGAGTCAAACCCCAAACGCATATCAATGACTCGTTTTTGCATGAACTCCGGCAAGCGTTCTCCGCCTAAAGGAATGAAGGCGCCGATGGCCGCGACGCCGGCGGCGCCACTAACTGCCACGAGAGGAATCGATGGCAGGTCGATCCCGCCAATCGCCAACACCGGCCGATCCGGTGACGAGTCCACCACTGCCGCCAACCCCTCCCAGCCCAGACACACGGCCGAGGGCTTCGCAGCCGTCGGGCACACCGTGCCTGCAATCAAGAAATCGGCATTCCCCGAAGAAGTTGCAGCCGGCGCGCTGTGAACTGACCGGCCAATCCAGAATCCCGAACCCGTCACGTGGCGGACGGTGGCGACCGGGAACGACCGCTCCTTCAGGTGAACGCCCGCGGCGCCAGCCGCCCAGGCGACGTCGAGTCTGTCATTCACCAGTACCCGGGTGGCGGTGTCTTTGAGGTCGCTGACAATGGCCTTGACCAGGCCGACCAGGGCGGCAGCTTCGAGGTCGGGTTCACGGACCTGCACCAGGTCAACCCCTGACTCGGCGGCCGCCCGGACCTGCGTCCGGAGTGCCTCGTCCCAGTCCCCGGACTCGATCCCGAGCGCCGCGCCCAGGCGCCGCCGGTCGGTGACGAGGCACAGCATCATGGCTGGTCGCCAGCCGGAGGCCCGGGAGCCCGGGAGGCGAGCCAGTCGCCCAGCTCCACCAGCGCCGCAACGATATTGACCAGCCCCAGGCCGCTGATCGCCCCGCGCAGGTAATTGCTGGTCAGCACCGTCTCGAGGGCCGGCGACCACTCGACAAAGTAGTTGCGCTCCCAGAAGGTCGACCAGGGGATCACCACCAACAGGAGGCCGGTTTCGAGCAGGAGGGCGACGAGGAGAAGGCGCCTGAACAGAACTCAGCCCCGGGCCTGGACTTTAGAGAGCCGGTCGATATGCCCGGACACGTCGCGATACCCACCGGACTCGGATTCGAGTTCCACGAACACGGCCAGCGCGCGCGAACCCTCGCCCACCATCTCGAGCGTCTGGGCGAGATCGTACAGCAGCGATCGGCCGGCATCGGCCGTGGGCGCCGGCGCTTCAGCCGCCCGCTCCAGCCACTCGATCGCGTGCGCCATGTCCTTGCGTTCGAGATACAGCCGCCCAAGCATCGAGGCGGCATCAAACCGCTGTCGCGGCGACTGGGTCGCGCCCTCGAGCGCCTTGATGGCGTCCTCGGTCATGCCCATCTCGTGATATGTCAGCGCCAGCCGGTACTGTTCGGCCGCCGCCTCTTCGGCCGACTGGCGATTCGACTCGTCGCGCAGGCCACGGAAGACCTGGTCGAGCGATCGCGGCGCTGCGGCCGTCGGCGGCGCGGGCGCCGGTGGCGAGGCCAGCGCATCGCTGAGGTCGATCTCAATGGCGTCGGAATCGGTGAACGTCTCCAGCTGGACGGCCGCCACCTTTGACTTTGGCGCGGCCTTCGCGGCCGGCGCCGGCGGCGGTTCGGGGACCGGCGGCGGCGTATCGAACGACACGCCTTCGTTCAGGTCCATCTTTTCGCTGGCCAGGAACGGGCTGTCGCCACTCAGGCGATCGGCAATGATCGCGTCGGGATCTGCCTCGCCCAGCATCACCAGGGCGCGGCGGAACCGGTCGAGGTTGGCGCGGTTCCACGGCTCGCGCGCCACGAGATCCTCGCTGATGATGCGCGCTTCCAGACCGCGCCCGGCGTTCAGGTAGGCGTCGGCCAGCTGCGCCTGCGCCTCGTACATCGTCGCCTCGAGGTTGCCGTCCACGCAGATCTCGACCAGCCGCATCAGGGCCACCAGGTGGGTTGGGACGCGAATGGTGAACTCGTGCAGCGACACGGCGGCCGCGGCGTAGTCGCCGTCTTCGAGCGCCGCATCGGCCACGGCGTCAATGCACTCGTACCCTGCCTCCGCGTTCGACTCGGCCAGGCGGCAGCCGACCACGACGGCCGCCTGCGCCTGGTTGCGATCCAGCGTCAGCGCCTGCTTGATTGCGGCGCGGCCTTCACTGGTGCGGCCGGCGGTCAGTTCCATTTCACCGAGCGTGATCCACAGGGCGGGGTCCACCCCGGCCGTCGCAGCCGAGAGATACGTGCGCGCCGTTACGAGGTCGCCGCGCAGCACGTACGCCATGGCCAGCCCGGCCCGGACTTCGAGGTCCGAGGGGTCGGCCGCCGCCACCTCCCCGAGCACTTCGAGCGACCGGTCGCCCTGCCCCGCCTGGGCATAGGCCGCGGCCACCTGCTTCAGTTCGCCGGCGCCACTGGCCACCTTGCGCGCCAGGTCGGGCGTCTGTCCCGCAAGGTAGGCGACCAACAGGCGGGTCCGCGTCTCGTCATCCGAACTGTCGAGGTCAAACGCCGCCTGCAGTGCGCCCAGCGCGTCGGCGCCGCGGTCCTGCTTCTCGTAGCGCGCGGCCACGTCGCGGAACTCGCGCAGCGCGGTCGTGGCATCGCCGGTTTCGGCCGCCAGCTGAGCCGCGCGCATGCGGGCCTCGAGGTCGTCGGGATCCAGGATCCCCAGGCGGATGGCGATCTCCGCCGCGCCCTTCTTGTCGCCACGGGCCTTGCGGCGGTCGGCGACGATCTGGAAGTACTGTTTCGCATCCGCGAGGGTGCCCTGACGGGCGGCCAGGTCGCCTGACTGCAGCAGCGCGTACTCGTCGTCGGGCTTGAGCTTGAGGATCTTCTTGAAGAGGGCCGCCGCCTTGGGGTAGAACCCTTCCTCGGCGAGGTGGTCGGCGATGCGCGCGAACTGCTGAAGGCCCTTGTCGAGCTGGTTGCCGCGCACGTAGAGGTCGCCCAGGGCGTTGGCGCTGTTCCAGTCGCGCGGCTGGGCTTCGACTACCTTGACGTACTCCACGATGGCCGCATCAATGCGGCCCTGTCGCAGGGCTTTTTCCGCACTCTTGAGCGCGGCTTCACGATCGAACGGCGGCACTATGTACGGCCCTCAAGCAATGGTATCAAACAGGGTCGCCGGCCGGAACGTTCGCCGGTGCTGCGGCGAGTAGCCAAACCGGGCGACGGCCGCCAGATGCTCGGCGGTCGCATAGCCCTTATGTCGGTCGAAACTGTATCGCGGGTCAGCGCGGTGAAGCTCTTGCATCATTCGATCCCGGGTCACCTTGGCGACGATCGACGCCGCGGCGATGGCAGACGAGCGGCGATCGCCGCCAACCACCCCGCGCTGGGCCATCGGCAATGACGGAATTCGAAAGGCATCTACCAAAACTGCATCTGGCAGGGGGGCCAGCGCCAGCACGGCCCGCCGCATCGCCTGCAGCGTGGCCTGGTGGATGTTGATGCGGTCGATCTCGTCCGGGGTCACCGACACCACCGCCCAGGCGATGGCTTTCGAGACAATTTCTGCGTGCAACCGGTCGCGTTGCGCGGCGGTCAGGGCCTTCGAGTCGGCCAGGCCGTCGATGCGCCGCTGCGGGTCGAGGATGACGGCCCCGGCCATGACCGGCCCGGCCAGGCATCCCCGCCCGACTTCGTCCACGCCAGCCACGCACACGAACCCATAGCGCCGAAGCGCGTTTTCGATCGTGCGGCGGGCAGAGACCTTGCGCACTAGGAGGTCTTTTTGACTTCCTTCATGCGGGCCGCCTTGCCCTTGAGGTCGCGCAGGAAGTACAGCTTCGCGCGGCGAACCTTGGCGGAGCGCAGCACTTCGACCTTGGAGATCGTCGGCGAGTGCATCGGGAAGATACGCTCGACGCCCTGGCTGAATGACACCTTGCGCACGGTGAAGGTGGCCCGGTTGCCGCCCTTGCGCAGGCCGATGACGACACCCTCGAACACCTGGATGCGTTCCTTGTCGCCTTCCTTGACGCGCACGTGCACGCGCACCGTGTCGCCGGCCTTCATGCGGGGCCGCTCGACCAGTTGCGCCTTCTCTACCATCTCCATCGCAGTCATCACTTGCTCCTTTTGCTCAACCACTCGTGTTCATCGGCATCGAGCGCCGCGTCCGCTAGGAGGTCGGGCCGCCGTTCGGCCGTCCGTTCCAAGGCCGCGTTGCGCCGCCACCGGCGAATCTCTCCGTGATGCCCCGATACCAACACCGGCGGCACCGCCCGTCCCTCGAATTCAGCGGGCCTCGTGTAGTGCGGGTAATCAAGCAACCCACGCGTAAACGAATCCCCCTCCACCGACTGCTCGTCGCCGACCACGCCCGGCACCAGCCGCGCCACCGCGTCCACGACCGCCAGCGCGGCAATCTCGCCGCCCGACAGCACGTAGTCGCCAATCGACAGCTCCTCGGTCGCGAGCGCCTCGCGCACCCGTTCGTCGATGCCCTCGTAGCGCCCGCACAGCAGCACCAGGTGGCCCAGACCAACCAGCCGCCGCGCCCCCGCCTGGGTAAACGGCACCCCGGCCGGCGTCAGCATCACGACCGCGTCCGGCGTCCCGCGCGTCTCGCGAATAGCGGCGAGCGCAGCGAAGAACGGCTCGGGCTTCATCACCATGCCCGGGCCGCCGCCAAACGGCACATCGTCCACGACGTGATGTTTATCCGTCGTGTAGTCACGCAGGTTATGGACGACGACGTCGATCAGTCCACCGGTCCGGGCCCGCCCCACCACGCCTTCCGCGAGGCCAGCTTCGACCATGCGCGGAAAGATCGTGATGATATCGACCTTCATCTTCTCCTGGCCTCGCTCCGTTTCGGCGGGCTGTTTCCCGGCCTCGTCCGCGTCGTCGGGCTAACGCCACTCCCCGTTCAGTTCCAGCAGGCCCTTGGGCGGGCGCACCGTGATGCGTTTCGCCGCGAGGTCCACCGTGCAAATCTCGTCGGCGAGGGGAATCAACAGTTCGCTGCGCTTCCCCGCCACCACCAGCCGCGCCTGCGCGCTGTCGTCCAGCACGTTGCTGACGCGCCCCACGAACTCGCCGGCCTCGGTCATCACCTCGCACCCAATCAGGTCGCGGTGAAAGAACTCGCCCTCATCGAGCAGCGCGGTCTCGACTTCGTCGGTGCGCAGCTCCTGGCCCGCCAGCAGCTCCGCGTCGTTCATCGAGCCGATGCCCGAAAACATGATCACCGGGCGGCCCTGATGCATCCGCATCGTGACCACGTCCAGCGTCGACGGTTCGCCGCCCCGGCGGCGCGTCCACAACCGGGCGCCCAGGCGGAACCGCTCCTCCGGGAAGTCGGTCTCGGGATTCACGATCACCTCGCCGCGATTGCCGTGCGTCCGGGCAATGACGCCCACGAGGATGCCCGCGTCCCATTCCATGGGACTTAGCTGCGTCCGGTTTGATCGCGGATGTCGAGACTGACCTTCTTGTCGTCCTCCTCGGCCGCGCTCGACAGCAGCGTGCGCAACGCGGCGGCGGTCCGACCCTGCCGGCCGATCACGCGGCCGAGGTCGCCCGAGGCCACCTGCAATTCGTAGACGGTCGCGCCGCGGCGCTCCGATTCCCGTACGCTGACGGCGTCCGGCTGGTCGGCCAGCGCGCGGGCCACGGCTTCGATGAGTCCCTTGAGGTCGGCCACGGGAAGGTCCTAGGCGGTCGGGGCCGCGGGCTGGCCAGTGGTCTGCTGCGGCACGGGCTCAACCACGACGCCACGGTCGCGAGTCATGTGCTTGGCCATCAGCGTGCGCACCGAATCCGAGGGCTTCGCGCCGACCTTCACCCAGTGAGCGACCCGGTCCTTGTTAATCTCGAACACCGCCGGCTGATTGCGCGGGTTGTAGAAGCCGAGCACCTCGATGAACTCGCCTTCCTTCTTGGAGCGGGCCTCGGACACCACGATGCGGAAAAACGGGCGCTTCTTCGAACCGGTGCGACGCATGCGAATCGACAACATCTTGAACTCTCTACCTGCGGCACAACGTGGCCGCGCTTCGGGTTACGAACTAACGCATCAAGCTGAACGGGCTCTTCTTCTTCTTCGTCGGCGCCGCGGCAATGGGCTCGCCCGTCATCTGGCCCACCATCTTCAGCATCCGCTGCATTTCCACGAACTGCTTCAGCAGACGGTTGACGTCTTCCACCGTCGTGCCGCTGCCCTTCGCGACGCGCTTGCGGCGGCTCCCATCGAGGAGGTCCGCCTGCTTCCGCTCCGCGGGCGTCATCGAGTTGATGATTGCCTCGATCCGCGAGAGCTGCTTCTCGTCCGGCTTCTGGCCGGCCAGTTCCTTCATGCCGCCCATCCCGGGCAGCATGCCCATGATCTTCTCGAGCGGGCCCATCCGCTTCAGCATGCGGAGCTGATCGCGGAAGTCTTCGAGCGTGAACCCGCCCTTGCGGATCTTCGCTTCCAGCTTCTCCGCCTCGCCCTGGTCGATGACCTCTTCGGCCTTTTCGATCAGCGACAACACGTCGCCCATGCCCAGCATGCGCGACACGAACCGGTCGGCGTGGAACGGCTCGAGGTCTTCCAGCTTCTCGCCGCTGCCGACGAACGCGATCGGCACGCCGACGACCGACACCACCGACAGGGCCGCGCCGCCGCGCGCGTCGCCGTCGATCTTCGTCAGCACCACGCCGGTGACGCCCATCTGGGCGTTGAACTCGCCCGCGCTCTTGATGGCGTCCTGCCCGGTCATCGCATCCGCGACGTAGAGCAGGTCGGTCGGTGCCGCACTCTCCCGAATCGCGACCAGCTCTTTCATGAGCTCGTCGTCGATGTGCAGCCGGCCCGCCGTGTCGACAATGACCACGTCGTTGCCGACCGCCTTGGCCTCGGCCAGCGCGCTCTTCGTGCGCGACACCGGGTCCAGGTTGCCGACCGGGTCGTGCACGCGCACACCGGCTTGCTGCGCGACGATGGCCAACTGCTGAATGGCCGCCGGGCGCCTGACGTCGGTGGACACCACAATCGGGTGCTTCCCCTGCTTCACCAGCCACTTGGCCAGCTTGCCCGTCGTCGTCGTCTTGCCCGAGCCCTGCAGCCCGAGCATCAAAATCACGCGCGGTCGCGCCGAGGTCTCCAGGAGCCCGCCCTTGGCATCGCCAAAGAGCGCGAGCAGTTCATCCCGGACAATCTTGATGACCTGCTGGCTCGGCGTCAGGCTCTTGAGGACCGCCTGGTCCATCGCCCGATCGCGGACGCGATCGACGAAGGCCTTGACGACCTTGAAGTTGACATCGGCCTCGAGCAACGCCAGCCGGATCTCCCGGAGCACGTTCTCAACCGTCGCTTCTGTAAGACGTGTTTCTCCCTTGATTGACTGGAAGACGTCCTGCAGGCGATTACTAAGGGCGTCGAACAAACCCTTATCCTACATGAACTTCAGGCGATCGGTCAAACCGACTTGAGGCGGTGCCCGAGCTTGTCTTTCTTTACTTTCAAATACTTACGGGTGGTGTCCGAGGGGGCAATTTCGAGTGGGATGGTCGAGGACACCGCCAAGCCGTACCCCTGCAGACCCACGAACTTACGGGGATTGTTGGTCAGCAGCCGCATGGTCCGGATCCCCAGGTGGCGCAGAATCTGGGCGCCAATGCCGTAATCACGCTGGTCGGGCTTGAAGCCCAGCTTCTCGTTGGCTTCGACCGTGTCGAAGCCCTGGTCCTGCAGCGCATAGGCGCGAATCTTGTTGGCGAGGCCGATGCCCCGCCCTTCCTGGTTGAGATAGAGGAGCACGCCCCGGCCTTCGGCGGCGATGCGCCGCATCGCGGCATCGAGCTGGTCGCCGCAGTCGCAGCGAGCCGAATGGAACACGTCTCCGGTCAGGCACTTCGAGTGCACGCGGACCAGGATGTCCTTGCCCGCGCTGATATCCCCCGCTACCAGCGCGACGTGGGTCATGCTGTCGAGCAGGCTGTTGTAGGCGTGGATGCGGAACGGGCCGAGTTCGGTCGGCAACTCGGCTTCCGCCGCCTTCTGGACGAGGCCTTCGTGCTGCATCCGGTGCTGAATGAGATCCGCGACCGTGATCATCAGCAGCTTGTGCTTGCGCGCGAACTTCGCCAGTTCGGGCACGCGCGCCATGGTGCCGTCCTTCTTGGCAATCTCGCAGATCACGCCGGCCGGCTCCAGGCCCGCCATCCGCGACAGGTCAACCGCCGCCTCGGTCTGCCCCGCACGCACCAGCACGCCGCCCTCGCGCGCGCGCAGCGGGAACACGTGCCCCGGCCGCGCCAGGTCGGCGGGCTTGGTCTTCGGATCGATCGCCGTCAGGACCGTGCGCGCCCGGTCGTGCGCGGAAATGCCGGTGGACGTGCCGCGCTTCGCCTCGACGCCGACACAGAAGGCCGTCTCGAACTGCGTCGAGTTCATCTGCTGCGGCACCTGCAGCGGGATGTTCAGTTCGTCGAGGCGGGCCGCGGTCATGGGCATGCAGATCAGGCCGCGGCCGTGCGTCATCATGAAGTTGATCGCTTCCGGCGTCACGTGCTCGGCGGCAATCGTCAGGTCACCTTCGTTCTCGCGGTCCTCGTCGTCGACGACGATCAGCATCTCGCCGCGGCGATACGCGGCCACCGCCGTGTCGATGGTCGCAAACGGCGACGCCCGCCGCGCCCCCTTCGCAATCTTCAGGGCTCGCGGCTTGGGGCGTGGCGCGTGGGGCTTGGGAGTGGTCATGACTTCCTGAGTTCCATGGCGCGGACCGCGTACTTGCCGAACAAGTCGCATTCGAGGTTGACCTTGTCGCCGGCCCGCAGCTGCTTGAGCGTCGTCGCCTGCCAGGTAAACGGGATCACCTGCACATCGAACTGCCGCTCGCCAAGGCCGGCCACGGTGAGACTGACGCCGTCCACGGCGACCGAGCCCTTGCGAATGAAATACGCCGCCAGCCCGGGGGGGAACGCAATCGTCACCCAGTGCGACTCGGCTTCGGGCCGGACGTCTTCGACCGTACCGACGCCGTCGACATGGCCCTGCACGAAGTGACCATCGACACGGCCGTCGAACCGGAGCGGCCGCTCGAGGTTGACCGATTGCCCACGCTGCAACGCGCCGAAGGTCGTGACGCGCGCGGTTTCGGGTCCCACGTCGGCCAGCACGTGCTCGCCGTCAATCAGGATGACGGTCAGGCACACCCCGTTCACGGCCAGGCTGTCGCCCAGCTTCAGCGCGGTGGCCAGCGGCGTGTGGATCCGCACGCGGTATCCGCCCCCCGTGCCCTTGACCTCGGCCAGCGTGCCGACCGCCTCAACGATCCCCGTGAACATCTGCTTCCATCCAGGCATCCGGCCCGAGCGTCTCAACCCGGACTGGCGTAAGTTGCGACATTGGTACCGGCAGTCCGTCGAACACTTTAGCGCCCTGCTCACCCAGTACGGTGGGCGCCACGATCACAATCACACGGTCGACGATGCGCGCCCGCCAGGCCGCGGCATGCAAGGCGCCGCCACCCTCGAGCAGTAACGATGAGATGTCCCACGCCAGCAACGCCCGTACGTCGGCGGCCAGGTCGCCAGTGCCGGCCACCAGCGTGGCGCCCGCTGCCCGCAGGGCGTCGGCGCGGCCCGGTTGCTGCGCGACCGCCTCGGCCGTGGTGATCATTATGACCGGGCCCGCGGCCAGCGTCGAGAACAGGCGCGCCGTGGCGGGCGTGCGCAGCCGGCGGTCGAACACCACCCGCGCCAGCGGGCGCAGGCGGTACGCATCACGGGCCGTCAGCACGGGGTCATCGGCCAGGACCGTGCCCGACCCGACGCCTACGGCGTCCACCGCCCCGCGCAGGCGCTGAGTCCGGCGATTGGCCGCCGGCGAGGTGATCGCCGTGCGCACCCCGGGGGCCGCTGCGATCTTGCCGTCCTGGCTGGTGGCGACCTTCACGATCACCATGGGCCGCCCCGCGGTCTGCACGGTCGTGAACGCCCGGTTGAGACGCGCGGCGTCCTCGCCGAGCAGCCCCACCTGCACCTGGATGCCGCTCGCGCGCAACTGCGCGAAACCCCGACCGCTGACCAGGGGATTGGGGTCGGTCATGGCGGCGACCACTCGCGCGATGCCGGCGCCGATAATCCGTTCGGTACATGGGCCGGTGCGGCCGACGTGACAACAGGGCTCGAGGTTCACGTACAACGTCGCGCCGCGCGCGCGCGCGCCGGCGGCATCGAGCGCGAACACTTCGGCGTGCGGATCGCCGACGCGGGGGTGCCGGCCCTCGCCGACGACCACTCCGTCCGGGCTGACCACCACCGCGCCGACCATGGGGTTGGGCGTCGTGACGCCCTCAGCCCGCCGGGCGTGAAACAACGCGCGCCGCATGTGATCGGCGTCGCTCACCATTGTTCTTGGAAGATGGCGTCAACGTACTCACGCGGCGAGAACGGCAGCAAGTCGTCCACGCCCTCACCGACGCCGATGTACCGAATCGGCAGCTTCAAGTCGTGGGCGATCGCGACCGCGATGCCGCCTTTGGCGGTGCCATCAAGCTTGGTCAGCACGATCCCGGTGACCCCGGCCACGCTGGTGAACTCGCGGGCCTGCGCCAGGCCGTTCTGCCCGACGGTGGCATCGAGCACCAGCAGCACTTCGTGGGGCGCGCCCGCCACCTCGCGGCTCGCCACCCGCCGAATCTTGTCGAGCTCGTTCATGAGGTTGGTGCGCGTATGGAGCCGGCCGGCGGTATCGACCAGCACGACGTCGCGCTGGCGGGCCTTGCCGGCGGTGATCGCGTCGAACACCACGGCCGCGGGATCCGACCCCTCGCGCGCGCGGATCATCTCGACGCCGGCGCGATCCGCCCAAATCTGCAACTGGTCCACGGCCGCCGCGCGAAAGGTGTCGGCCGCGCAAATCAGCGGCGTCCGGCCTTCGCGCTTCAACTGATTCGCCAGCTTGCCAATCGTGGTGGTCTTGCCGACGCCGTTGACGCCGACAATCAGCATGACGTGCGGCTTCACCGTAGGCGGTGCCATCGGGGTCGTGGCTTCCAGCACCCGCAGCATCTCCTGCTTGACGAGCTCGCGCAGGCTCTCGCCGCGGCGCTGGCGCCGCGTGACCGCGCCGACAATTTCGCCCGACGCGGCGACGCCGACGTCGGCCATCAGCAGCACTTCTTCGAGCGCCTCGGCGGTCTCGGCATCGATGTCGCGAGTGCGCGCCTCGGTGGCGTCCGCGAGCCGCACGATGTCTTCGAACTGGTCTACCAGCTGCTGCGCCGTACGCTGCAGCCCCCGCTTCAACTTGTCAAAAAGGCCCATTCGTTCGTCAGATCTTTCTACGCGTGTTCCAGCTTCTGCTTGCGGCCCATCAGGTTCCTGATCGCGGCCTGCGGGTCACTGCGGCCCGCCAGCACGTCGGACATTCCCTGGGCAATCGGGAGCTCGACCCCATGGCGGGCGCCAAGCGCCAGCGCCGCCTCGGTCGTGCGCACGCCTTCGGCCACCATCTTCGTCCGGGCCAGGATCTGCGACAGCGATTCGCCGCGCGCGAGCGCGATCCCCAACTGCCGGTTCCGGCTGAGATCGCCAGTGCACGTCAGCACCAGATCGCCCAGGCCCGCGAGGCCGGCCATGGTGTCGCGCTGGGCGCCCAGGCCGACCGCGAGCCGCGACAGCTCCGCCAGGCCACGCGTCATCAGGGCCGCCAGTGCGTTGTGGCCGAGCCCGAGGCCTTCGACCACTCCGGCCGCAATCGCAATGATGTTCTTGAGGGCGCCGCCAATCTCGACGCCGACCACATCGCTGCTGCCATACAGCCGCAGCGAGTGCGACCGGAAGTGGGCCTGGATCATCTCGACGGCGGCAGACGAGTCCCCGGCGGCGACCATGGCGGTCGGCAGTTCGCGCGCCAACTCGATCGCGAAGCTCGGGCCCGACAGGACCACCACCTCGACCCCGGCAGGACACTCGGCGCGAAGCACCTCCGACATGCGCAGCAGGGAGCCCTGCTCGAGGCCCTTGGTCGCGCTGACCACGCTGCAACCGGCGGCCATGACCGGGCTGGCCGAGCGCATCACGTCGCGCACGCCGTGCGACGGCACGGCGACGACGACGAACTGAGCGCCCGCCAGCGCGTCTTCGAGCGCATGGGTCGGCACCAGCGACGGCGGCAGTTGTATGCCCGGCAAGTACGTCGCGTTGACCCGCGTCGTCGCCATCTGCGCGGCGAGCGCGGCGTCGCGCGCCCACAGACGAACGTCGTGCCCGGTCCGCGCCAGGTGCACCGCCAGCGCCGTACCCCAGCTCCCCGATCCCAACACCCCGATGGTGTGTGTCATGTCCCTAATGCGCGTTCGGTTCGCGACCACAGGCGGGCGACATTGCCGCGGTGACGGAACAGAATCAAGGCCGCCACGATGGTGGCGCCGATGTCGACCGCGCTCACCCCCGGCATCGACCACTGGATCACCGGCAGCAGCACGGCGGCGACGATGGAACCAAGCGAGACGAAGCGGGTGCGGGCGACCGTCAACCCGAACGCGGCCGCGGCAATCGCCGTCGGCCACGGTGCCAGCACGCCGAACACGCCGATGGCGGTGGCCACGCCCTTGCCGCCCTTGAAGCCCAGCCAGACCGGATAGATGTGGCCCACCACGGCGGCGGCCCCAGCGGCCACCGCCGCCGGTGCCTGCCCCACCAGCAACACCGCGCCCGCGCCCTTGGCGACGTCGGCGAGCATCACGGCGAGTCCCATGCGCCATCCCCCCGTGCGGTACACGTTCGCCGCGCCGACGTTACCGCTGCCAACCTGGCGCAGGTCCACGCCACGCGCCGACTGCGCGACGAGGTATCCGATTGGCAGCGAGCCGACGGCGTAGCCGATCAGGATGGCGGGAAGGAAGTTCATACGAGTGGCGCACTAACCAGTCCAGTATAGTGCGGCCCCCTTTGGGTCAGATGGCTGCGGTACAGGGTGACGCGGTCCACCACCGACCGCGCGCCGCGCACCTCGACCGACTGCAGCACCTTGGGCCAATCGACGCCGGCGCCGGCCATCTTGATGCGCCCAAGCGTGAGGTGCGGTAACAGCGGCCGCGACTCGGAATCGATGGTGCCCGCGAGCCGCCGGCTCACCGCGGCCTCGAGCGCGCCGAGCGGCGCACCGCCGGCGACCACGCCAAGCCACAGCGCCCGCGGGTGGCGGGGCGACGGAAACGCGCCAATGCCGCGCCACTCGACCTCGAACGGCGCCATCTCGAAGGGCGGGGCCAGTTGCTGGCAGAGCGCCGGCAACACCGCCTCGTCAACCTCGCCGATGAACCGCAGGGTCACATGCAACGCCGACGGCTTCACCCAGGTGACCTTCGGCGGGGTCTTCACGGCGTCGATCTTGTTGGTGATGACCTGGATGACCCGGGCGGCTTCGGCGCGAACGGCATCGCCGACATCAATGGCGACAAAGACTCTCGCCGACATCAGCCTGCCAGCAACGAGCGTCGCAACAGGTCGATGGCCCAATTTGCGGACATGGCCTTGACCATGCTGCGGCCGCCGGGGAACCGAAACGTGCGCACCTGGGTTGCCGTGCCGGCGACCGCAATGCACACCGTGCCGACCGGCTTCTCGGCGCTGCCGCCACCGGGCCCCGCGATGCCGGTAATGCTGACACCGACCTGCACACCGGCGCGGTCGCGAATGCCTTCGGCCATGGCGGCGGCCACCGGCTCGCTGACCGCGCCATGTTCCTTGATCAACGACGCGGGCACGCCAAGCAGGTCGACCTTGGCCTCGTTGCTGTAGGCCACGATGCTGCGTTCGAGGTAGTCGGAACTCCCCGGCACGTCGGTCAACCGCGAGGTGGCGAGACCGCCGGTGCAGGATTCGGCGAGCGCCACGCGCCAGCGGCGCGCGCGCAGCAACTCGCCGACCGCGGCCTCGAGCGATGCGCCGTTGGTGCTGACGACGTCGCGGCCGAGCGCGCGCGTCAACTCATCGACGGCGACGTCCAGCGCCGCTGCCGCCGTCGGCGCGTCAGCCGATTGGAGCACCAGGTGCAGCTCGACCTGGCCCAGCCCGGCAAGGATGGTCGTGTCGATCGGCGGGTGTTGCGACAGCCAGCGCGAGTAAATGGGCTGCGCGACTTCCTCGACTGCGGATTCGCCCTTGCCGGACACCCGCACCAGGCGGCGAAACAACCGCGTGTCGCCCGCGAGAGCAGCCAGGCGGGAGCGCACCTCCCCGGCCATCATCGGCTTCATCTCGCGGGGCGGCCCGGGCAGCAAGGCAATGATCGCCCCTTCGTGCTCGAGCCACAGCCCGGGCGCGGTGCCGTTCGGATTGTCGAGGACGGTCGCGCCGCTCGGCACCAGGGCCTGGCGACGGTTGACGGCCGGCATCGTCCAGCCGCGCGAGGCAAACCGCCGCTCGATGGCCTCGATGATGACGGGGTCTTCGCGCATCGCCAGCCCCAGGTGGCCCGCCACCACCTCGCGAGTGAGGTCGTCGTCGGTGGGACCGAGGCCGCCGGTCATCACCACCACGCGGTGCCGCTGCAGGGCGTGGGCGAGCCAGGACGTGAGCTCGCCGCGGTGGTCGCCGATGATCGCCTTGCAGGTGACGGCGATGCCGAGATCGTTTAACACCTGCGTGATGAAGAGCGAGTTGGTGTCGGTCTTCTCGGGCGTGAGCAGTTCGCTGCCGACGGCGATGATCGCCGCGTCGAGGGGGCGGGGGTCTACGCGGTCAGCCATGACGGCATCCACCACAGGCACAGGCGCAGCACGAGGTACGCGTAGACACCGGCCATCGCGTCGTCGAGCATGATTCCGTAGCCGCCCGGCAGGTGCTCCAGGCGGCCGGCCGGGTATGGCTTGACGACATCGAACAGCCGGAACAGGAGGAACCCGACCAGGACACCAAGCAGCGACACCGGCAACCAGGCCAGCGTGATCAACATTCCGAGGACTTCATCGATCACGACCGGCCCGGGGTCCTTGCGGCCGAGGGCGCGCTCGGCGCCGTTGGCCGACCAGATGCCCGCCGCCAGCACGACGGCAATGGTTCCCAGTTCGAACGCGGGCATGCCTACCCAGCGGACGAAGGCAAACAGCGCCAGGGCCGCCAGCGAACCAGCCGTGCCGGGGGCGATCGGAAAGAACCCGACGTAGCCAAAGGTCGCCACAAACAACGCCAGCTGGTTCATTCGCTGACCACGCGGGTGCCGGCCAGGCGATCGTGCAAGGCGCGATGATCGCTGCTGAAGAACGCCGGCACGTACGACAGGCCCAGCGTGGCCGGTACCAGCATGCAGCCAACCGCCCGCAACACGCCGCCGGCCGCGTCGATCGGCCGGCCATCGTCGCCAATGACCCGCAGTTTGAGGAGCATCTTGCCAATCGTCTGTCCGCCGGCCACGGTAAACGCCGCCACGTAGCCGAACGCCAGCAGCGCCAGGAAGGCGGCGAACGGCACCACCGGAATGACGCGCAGATCTTCGACGGTCGTCTGCAGCCCGGAAATGCGCAGGGTGAGAAACAACACCGCGGCGTCAACCGCCGCGAGCAGGGCGAGGTCGATCACGCCAGCGCCAACTCGGGCCGCCAGCGTCGGCGCCTGCATCAGCGAAGCCAGGGTCTCGGCGGCCAGCGCGCTGGCCGCGGCGCTCCTCGGCGGCGCCGGCACCGGCTCGAATACGAGCGGCGCTTCGAAGCGGACGGGGCGCGTGGTCCGCGGACGGTTACGCGGGAACTCTGGCGTGGCGCGCCGCACGGCCAGCGGCGGGCGCGCCGCGCGTGGCAGAAGCGGCGCGTCATCGAACGGCAGCGCGTTCAGATCCGCCTGAACCTCCGGCGACTCAGGCTCCGGCTCGGCCACCGGGCGGGGCTCCGCGGGCGGGGGGTCGGATGCGACCGCCGGGCCGGGCTCGGCATCGCCAAACAGGCGATCGAGATCCAGCGCACCGGCCGAGAGGCTATCGGTCTGCCGCCTGATTGCCGGCATCTCGAAGTCCGCCGACGACTCCGGGGCCGAGTCTTGTCGCAGGGCCAGATCCGGCTCGGTGTTGAACGGCGACAGCGAGAAGTCGTACTGGCAGTTCCGGCACCGGTCGGTGGTCTCGAACCCAAGGTAGCCGCATTTCGGGCACTTCATTCGCGAGGCGGATCGATGGACGGGACGGCGGCGGGCGCCGAAGCCTCGGCAGTCGCAATCGCCAGTAACTCGGTCTGGATCGCGCCGCGCAAGCGATCCGCCTCCGGGCGCAACGAATCGCCGAGCGGCACGCGATCGAGCACGCGCAGCGCATCGCGCAACTTGCCACTCCCAAACAACGCGCGCCCCTGGACGAGGTAGGTCTCCGTGGGCGCCGGCACCGGCAGCGGCGCCGGCGTGACCGAAGCGGCCACCGGCGTCCCGGTAGTGGCCTGGACCGGGAACCAGTCGGCCAGGCCGTTCGGCGTGACGACGACAAACGAAACGGCGGCCACGATCACAATCGCCGCCACCGTCAGGAGCCCCAGCACCAGGCGGCGGGAGCGCGGATCCTCGGCCGGCTGGCCGGCGGCCGCCGGCCTGACGCGGGCGCGCTCGCGGCCGGCCGGCGCGGCCGGCGATGAAGTGCGCTGGCCGACGTCGAGGCGATCGATCCGTCCCATCACGCCCAGCGCCACGTCGTGCGAAGCCCCCTGGTCCAGGGCATCACTGAGCAGCGCACGGGCGCGCACCACTTCGCCGCGATCGAACGCCTCGAGTCCCTGATGCACGAGCGCCTCGGAAATCCGCTGCTGCTCCGCCTGCGCGCTGCGCGCGCGATCGATGTACGCTCGCGCACGATCGTGATTGCGATCGAGAAACAGCACCCGCGTCCACAGGTTGACCGCGGCGTCGAACTCGCCGGCAAAATAATGGTCGAGACCCGTCACGAGCAGATGCTCGATACGGCCTTCGTCTTCAGCGGGCAGCGCCTCAGGCCGGCGAGGGCCTGACGTGTGCGGGTCGGCCATGGGTAAGTGACCGTGATTATAGCACTTACCTCTGAGGCGGCACCCCACAAAGGGGTGCCCTACCAGCGAGGTCGTGCAGTGCCCTACAATCGAGCCTCATGCCGACCATTGAATGCGTTCCCAACATCAGCGAGGGGCGCCGCCTCGACGTCATCAACGACCTGGCCGACACGCTCCGCGGCGTGTCCGGCATGCGCGTCCTCGACGTCCAGTCCGACGCCGCCCACAACCGTTCGGTCTTCACGCTGGCCGGCACCGCCGGGGGACTGGCCGCCGGCATCCCCAAGCTGTTCGAAGGGGCCATCGCGGCGATCGACCTGCGCACGCACCGGGGCGAGCACCCGCGCCTGGGCGCCGTGGATGTCGTGCCTTTCATTCCCATCGACGGCGTGACCATGGCCGAATGCGTCGCGCTGGCGAAGGCCATCGCGGCCGACGTGGCGACGCGGTTCCAATTGCCGGTCTACCTGTACGAGGACGCCTCGCCCAACGCCGCCCGAAAGAATCTCGAGGACATTCGCCGGGGCGAGTTCGAGGGCCTGGCCGCCAAGATGACGCAGCCGGCCTGGGCGCCCGACTTTGGTCCGGCCGCGCCGCACGCGACTGCCGGCGCGTCGGTGATCGGCGCGCGCATGCCCCTCATCGCCTACAACATCAACCTGGCTACCAACCGGCTGGACGTCGCGAAGAAGATTGCCTCGGCCATCCGCATGAGCAGCGGCGGCCTGCGCTTCGTCAAGGCCATGGGCATTCCGCTCGAAGACCGCGGCATCGTCCAGGTCTCGATGAACCTCACGAACTACGAGAAGACGCCGATGTATCGCGTCTTCGACCTGGTGAAACGCGAGGCGGAGCGGTACGGCGTGCAGGTGCTGGAAAGCGAGATCGTCGGGCTGGTGCCGTCGGCGGCGCTGACGCAGACGGCGGAGTATTTTCTGCGGCTGGAGGGCTTTTCGGCGAACCAGATCCTCGAAAAGAAGTTAGGAGAGAGAAGTTAGAAGGTAGAAGGACTTCACACTTCTCACTTCTCACTTCTTGGGGTGACGCCGAAGGCGCGCAGTTTCTTGTAGAGGTTCGAGCGCTCCACTCCGAGCAGCTCGGCCGTGCGCGACATGTTGCCCTGCTGCGCGGCCAGCGTCTTCAGGATGTAGTCTTTTTCGAACTCGTCGCGCGCCTCGGAGAGTGGCCGGAGCGGGTCCGGCCCCGCCGCCGGTTCGGCCCCCGCGTCGGTGCCGTCGCGTCCGAGGAAGCCTAGGTCCTGCGCGGTGATGGTGTCGCCAGACACCATGATGATCAACCGCTCGATCACGTTGCGCAGTTCGCGCACGTTGCCCGGCCAGCCGTAGTGCCGCAGGCGGGCCGCGGCCTCGGGGGCCAGCCGCTTCGGCCGCCGGCCGTACTCGTTGGCCAGCACCGACATGAAATGATCTGCCAGCGCGGGGATGTCGTCCTGGCGATCGCGCAGCGACGGCACGAAAATCGGCACGACGTTGAGACGGAAGTACAAGTCATCGCGGAAGCGCCCGGCGCGAATCTCCTCAACCAGGTCCTTGTTGGTCGCGGCCACGACCCGCACGTCCACCCTGATGCGCTGCGTGCCGCCGACCCGCTCCATGACCTGCTCCTGCAGTACGCGCAAGACCTTGGCCTGGGTCTTCAGGCTCATGTCGGCGATCTCGTCGAGGAAGATGGTGCCGGTGGTGGCCTGCTCGAACCGCCCGGGCTTGTCGGCCACCGCCCCGGTAAACGCGCCGCGCGCGTGCCCGAACAACTCCGACTCAATCAGTTCCTCGGGAATCGCGGCGCAGTTCACTTCGATGAACGGGCTGCTCTTGCGCCGGCTCTGCTGGTGGAGCGTGCGCGCCACCAGTTCCTTGCCCGTGCCGTTCTCCCCCAGGATCAGGACGCGACCGTTGGTCGGCGCCGCCAGCGCCACCTGCTCACGCAGGCGCAGCATCGGCGCGCTCTCGCCGATCATGGTGTACTGCTGCTGGCGGTCGACCTTGGCCCGCAGCACGCGGTTCTCGGCCTCGAGGTCGCGCTGCCGCAGCGCATTGCGCACGACCAGCACCGTCTTCTCCAGCGACAGCGGCTTCTCGATGAAGTCGAACGCGCCCATCTTGATGGCCCGCACCGCCGACTCGATGTTGCCGTGACCCGAGATGATGACGACCTGCGAATCGATCTGGCGCTCGCGCAGCCGCTGCAGCGTGGTCAGGCCGTCGAGGCCGGGCAGCCAGATGTCGAGGACGATCACGTCAAAGGCATCGCTGTTCGCCCGCGCCAGGCATTCCTCGCCCGTGCCGACACTCTCGACCTCGAAGCCCTCATCCCTGAGGACGCCGCTGATCGACGAGCGCACGCCGGGTTCATCGTCGACGACAAGAATGGACGGCATCAGGCTGGTAACTCGATGATAAACCGGGTCCCGGTCGGCACGTTGTCGAACACGTCGATGCTGCCCCCGTGCTCGGCGACGATGCGCCGCACGATGGCCAGGCCGAGGCCGCTGCCGCGGCCCTTGGTGGAGTAGTACGGCAGGAACAGCTTGTCGCGCTCGGCGGTCGGAATGCCCGGGCCGGTGTCGGCCACCACCACCCGGACCAGGCTGTTCGGCACGTCGCGGGCGGTTTCGATGACAATCGCGCCGCGGCGCCCCATCGCCTCGATGGCGTTGTCGACCAGGTTGATGATGACCCGCTTCATCTGCTCGGGATCGACCCGCACCTGGCCGACGCCCGGGTCGTAGCGCTTCTCGAAGGTGATCGCGGCGAACAGCCCGTCGTACAGCGCGAGCGTGGTGTTCAACAGGTCGTGCAAGTCGGTCGGCACCGCGCGTGGCGCGGGCATGCGCGCAAACTGCGAGAACTCGTCCACCAGTCCCTTGAGCGACTCGACCTCGCCGATGATGGTCGCGGTGCATTCCTGCACCAAGTCCTGCAGCGGCGGCGCCACGCCGCTCAACTTGCGGCGCAGGCGCTCGGCCGACAACTGGATCGGGGTCAGCGGGTTCTTGATCTCGTGCGCCAGGCGGCGCGCCACCTCGCGCCATGCCGCCACTTTCTGCGCGCGAATCAGCGGCGTCACATCATCGACCACCAGGACGGTGCCGTCGAATGCGCCGTCGGTGCCGGGCACCCGCGTGGCCGCCGCCACGACGTGCCGCTCGCGGCCGTCCCGCACCAGCGCCACTTCCTGCGCGAACGAATCCATCCGCGCCTTGGCTGCCTGGTCGAGCACGTCGTTGATCACCGCCAGGTCGGGGCGCGCGAACACGTCCACCGCGGGGCTGCCGACGACTCCGGCATCGACCTCGAGCAGGCGCACCGCCGACGGGTTAATGGTGCCGATGCGCCCGGAGCGATCGATCGAGACCACGCCGGTGGCAATGCGCTCGAGAATCGCCTCGGTATAGCGGCGGCGGCCTTCGCCCTCTTCGTGCTTGCGCTCGAGGTCGATGCCGGCGCGTTCCAGCCGCCGCCGGCTCGAGGCCACTTCTGCGGCCATGGCATTGAACGCCTCGACCATCGAGCCGAACTCGTCGGTCCCCTCGTGGGCGATCCGGTGATCGTAGTGGCCGGCGCCAATCTCCTTGGCGGCTTCCGACAGCATCTGCACCGGACGGGTGATGCGCTTGGCCAGGTACAGGCCCATCCAGGTCGACCCGACCAGGATCAGCAGCGTGACCATGACGAAGAACGATACGTAGACGCCGGCGAGCGGCTGCTTCAGGACGCGCAGCTGGGTGTAGTCCTCGTAGGCCTTCGTCATGCGGCGCGCCCGCTCCGCGCGTTCGCCCGACAGGTACTCGCTCACCACTACCGCGCCGGTCACTTGGCCGGCCCCGTTCCGGACGGCCTCGCCGACGTGCAGCAGGTCTCCCCCGCCGGCGAGTTGCTCGAGGACGCTCGGCGCGCTCTCGGTCCCGCTCGCGGCCCGGCTGGCCAGGCGATCAGCCGACCCGCGCGCCCACCCCTGGGGCATCGCCGGCGCCGCGACATCGACCAGCGACACCACGCTCGGCGGCTGGCCCGGCACCCGGTCGGCGCGGTACACCTGCACGACGGCCACGCGCGGCCCCGTGACTTCGGGCGCCACGATGTCCTGCACCCCCGTCATGTCGGCGGTGGTCAGGTCGATGGCCCCCAGTTCGCGGGCCAGCCGCCCGGCCTGGTCGGTGACCAGCTGTTCGCGCTCCTGGTAGTAGTCGGCCGCGATGCTGTTTGCGCCGGACAGGATCTCCTCCATCGGCGTGTTGAACCAGCGGTCCACCGCGGTCAGCACCACGCGGCTGCCGACGATCAAGACCAGTACCGCGGGAATCACCGTGAGGCCCAGGAACGCGAGCACCAGCTTGGCGCGGAAGCGTCCGAGCGGCAGGCCGCTGCGGCCGTCGAACACCGACTTGATCACGTTGCGCGCCAGCACGAAGCCAAGCGCGACGAGCATGGTGATATTGGTGGCGTAGAGCGCGTAGAGCACGACTTCGGTCAGGAAGTCGGGCGACAGGGTCGAAGTGCGACCGGCCAGCCAGACCATCCCGCCGAGCGCGGCGAGCAGCATGACGATACCGGCCAGGATCAGTGGCGGGTTGTCGCGGAACGGTCGGCGCGCCCGCACCGGCGCGCGAGGCTTGGCGGACGCCACGGCGCCTATTCCTTGCTGCCTCGCAGGGCGCGCGCTTCCTGCACGAAGTCGTCGACGTCGCGGAAGTCGCGGTAGACCGAGGCGAACCGCACGTACGCGACCTGGTCGAGTCGCTTCAGTTCCTGCATGACGAGCGCGCCCAGGTCCTTGCCGGGAATCTCCCGCTCGGGCTTCTCGATCAGGAGCTGCTCGGCCATGTCGGCAATCTCTTCGATGTCGGCGACCTTGACCGGCCGCTTCTCGCAGGCCTTGAGCAACCCGCCAATCAGCTTCTGGCGCTCGAACCGCTCGCGCGTGCCGTCCTTCTTGACGACCATGTACGGAATCTCGTCGATGCGCTCGTAGCTCGTGAAGCGCTTCCGGCAGGTGTCGTTCAGGCACTGGCGGCGGCGGCGAATCACGTCACCCTCGCGGCTCTCGCGCGAATCGACCACCTTGTCGCCGAGCTCACCGCAGAACGGACATTTCACCCGAGGTCTCCTCTCGCCAGGCCGCCAATCTTCAGGCCCTCCTGGATCGTGAACATCATGCCCGCGATCACCACCGGCACGACGCCGATGGCGTGCAGGACAATCGCCGCGCCGACGGCGGTGTCGTTATCGGCGCCGAAGAACGAGGTCGCGCCCAGCCGGAACGCCTCGTGAAAGCCGCCGACGCCGCCCGGCGTCGGCACTGCCACCCCCACCACCAGCGGCGCCAGCATCAGCAAGCTGCCGCTCATCGGCATGTCGATCCGGAACGCCGCCGCCACGGCCCACAACCCGCCGGCGATCACCAGCCACAGGGCGATCGACCAGCCGAGGGCGGCGACCACCCGGCCCGGACTGCGCATCACCGCGAAGCCTTCGGCGAAGGTTCGGGCCAGCCTGGCAATCCACATCGCCACGCGCGCCGGCAGCACCCGCTCGGCCTTGAGCAGCCATCCGTGCAACCGCTCGGGATGGCCGGCCATGGCAAACATCACCAGCAGCATTCCCACCGCCACTGGCGCCATCACGAAGCCGCCGTATCGAATGGCGCTGAACACCACCGAATCGCGCGCCTCCAGCCCCGGGTCGAACCACAGCAGGAACGCCGCCAGCAGCAGCAACACCGCCACCAGGTCGAGAATGCGCTCGACGATGATCGTGGCGAAGGCGGCCGTCGCGCTCAGCCCTTCCTTGCGGGCGAGCAGGTACGGCCGAATCACTTCGCCGGCGCGGGCGGGCAGGATTGCCGACGCGGCAAACCCAATAACCGTGGTTCGCAGCACTACCATAAAGCGGGTCGGCCCGAGCGGCGCGAGCAGATACTGCCAGCGCTCGGCGCGAATCACGAACGTCACGCCCGTCATCAGGACCGAGGCCGCCAGCAAGTCGACACGCGCGGCCCTGACCGACGTCAGCACCTTGCCCAAGTCCGCATTTCGCAGGAACAGGAACAGGAGCCCAACCGCCAGACCAAGGATGACCAGTGTCCGAAGAACGATCCGCAAACCACCGTCCATACTACATGAGGTATCGCCGGCGCGCGGCACCCCAGCACATTGGCGTCTTGCGCGTGGTCCGCCGGGCCGTTACCATGTGGCCGTCCTTTCACACGAGCGCCCGTGCCTTCACAACCTCTCTTAGATACCCAGCTTGATGGCTTGTCCCTGGTCCGCCG
>JBEGVQ010000179.1:0-3396 GCA_041178345.1 Acidobacteriota bacterium
GTACTCTTATGACCTAATCGCATGGGTTTCATAAGCTTTCGTTACAAAGGCTGACAAGCATGAGCAGGCACAGTCCACGGGCGTCATTTCCGGCACTGACCAGGCGCCGGTTTCTCGAACAACTGGGCGCCGTCGGCGGTTCGTCGCTGGTGATGAGCGCCATGAGTTCGTGGGACCTCATGGCGGGGTCGGCGGGCCAGCGGCCCGATCTCACCGGCCGTCCGGCGAAAGCCAAGGTGCTGATCCTCGGCGGCGGTCTTTCGGGCCTCGTCACCGCGTATGAGCTCGGCAAGCTCGGTTACGACTTCCAGGTGCTCGAGGCGCGCGCGCGCGTCGGCGGCCTGCAGTGGACCGTGCGGAAGGGCTCGACCCACACCGAGCCCGGCGGCGACGCCCAGGTCTGCGCCTTCGACGAAGGGCAGTACCTCAACGTCGGACCGTGGCGCATTCCGCACTCGCACCACGGCGTGCTGAACTACTGCAAGGAACTGGGCGTCCCGCTCCAGGTCTTCATCAACGAATCGGACGCGTCCTATTTCTATTACGAAGGCGCCGCCGCCGGGACGCTCGCCAACAGGAAGATTCGCATGCGCGAGGTCAAGGCCGACCTGGCCGGGCATGTCAACGAGTTGCTGGTCAAGGCGATCGATCAGAAGCAGCTGGACGGGCCGCTGACCCCGGAGGATCAGAAGCGGCTGACCAGCTACCTGATCGGCCAGGGCTACCTGGATGCCAACACCCGCACCTACAAGGCCTTTGCGAACCGCGGCGAAGGCGACCCGTACCAGTTGGCGGCACTGCTGCAGGCCGGATTCGGCAACCGCCTGCGCTCGGTGCCCGCGATTGAAGGCACGACGGCATCACCCATGTTCCAGCCGATCGGCGGCATGGACCAGATTGCCAAGGCCTTCCAGCGCGCGATTGGGCCGAAGCGGATCACGTTCAACGCCGAGATCCAGTCGGTGCACCAGAGCGAGACCGGCGTGAAGGTGACATACCTCGACAAGAAGAGCGGCAAGCAGGTCGAGACCTCGGCCGACTACGTCGTGGTGTCCATGCCGCTCAACCTCGTCGCCGGCCTCGACATCAACATCGCCAGCGACATCATGGAGGCGATCAAGGCGGTGAACTACAGCAACAGCGCCAAGGTCGGCCTGGCCATGAAGCGCCGCTTCTGGGAAGAGGATGACGGCATCTACGGCGGCCACCTCTACTCGAACCTGCCGCTTGGCCAGCTGTCGTACCCCTCGGCCGACCTCATGGCGAAGAAGGGCGTGCTGCTCGGGTTGTACACCAACGGCCCCATCGGCACCCTGCTCGACCAGCCGGTCGCCGCGCGCATCGAGCACGTGTTGACCAACGTCAGCAAGGTGCACCCGCAGGTCCGCACCGAATTCGAAAGCGCCTATGCGGTGTGGTGGAAGAAGGTCCCGTACAACATGGGCGGTTACGCCAGCGGCCGCAACGAAGCGCGCCGGCAGATCCTGTCGAAGGTCGATAACCGCATCCTGCTCGGGTCGGCGGCGGTCACGCCGCATTCCGAGCCCGACTGGCAGGAGGGCGCCGTGTCGGCCGGCTGGCAGGCGCTCGAGCTGGTCCACGAACGCGCCATGCGCGGCTAAACAGTACGAACGCACATGTCGTCTGTGGGCAAGACTTACAGGGCAAGGTCGGGTTTTCGGCGCGCGAAGGTGGCCACCAGGGAGACTAATCGAGGCCGAATACCACCGCGCTCTTCTATGACTCGTGAGGAGACGGACGGCGCGAACGTTGCAGTGGATCGGTGAACCAATCCCAAGGAGGGAATTCACATGCTGCGACGTCTACTTTCAATCAGCCCCCTGCTACTCCTCACGTTTCTCTTTGCACCAGCGCAGGCGCACGCCGCAACCATCGTGCTCTTCGGCACGACGAATGGCACCGATGCCACCGCCATTGCCGACTACACGCTCACGGGCGACACGTTCAACCTGTCGCTGACCAACACCTCGCCGTACTCGGCCGCGATCACCGGATTCGGTCTTGACCTGATGGCCGGCGACATCGGCCTGGGCAACGACGGCATCGATGGCTTCTCCGGGGCCTCGGTGCTCGAATTCGATTTCACCGATGGCAACCTGGGCAACGTCAACCAATACAACGGCACCGTGCTTGATTTCGGCTTTCTGACCGGAAACAATTTCAACGGTGGCTCCCCGAACGACGGCATCGCACCGGGCGACACGCTGGGCTTCACGGTGACCGGTCCATTCGGCGGGCTGACCGACGCGCAGATCGCGGCGGCGCTGTTCGTCCGCTTCCAGCAGGTCGGCGCAGACGGCCAGCTCAGCGATGTCGGAGTCTTCAATCCCACGCCAGTGCCGGAGCCGGCATCGATGCTGCTCCTCGGTGCGGGTCTCGCGGCGGTGCTCGCGCGGCGCCGCCGCCAGCGCAACAGCCGGGTCGCGTAAGGGGATGATGAGAGGGGACGAAATCCCACTACTTGGCTGCGTCGTCGAAGCCGAGCGGTCCAGGTAGTTCCCTCTTGCGGCGGACCGCCGGTGTCGGCTCTACTACGCTTCGACACAAAGGAGCTGCCATGTCACTCGGAAAAGCAACACTGTTACGAATTCTCGGGTTTGTCCTCGCCGCCGGCGCCGCCCTCTTTCTGGGGACATCGGATACCGGCACCACCACGCAGGCCCAGGCCAAGGTGGCCAACTTCATCACCGGCGAAGGGCTGCCCAATCCCACGCCGAAGGTCACGCCGAACTGGGGCGAGCTGCCGGCTGGCCGCGTGTGGGGCACGTCGGCCGGCATCGACATCGACCCGAAAGACGGCCACGTATGGGCCTACGAGCGTTGTGGTGCGGGCACGGCCGGCGGCGGCCCCGTCGACTGCGACAACAACCCGGTGGACCCGGTCTTCAAGTTCGATCGCCACACCGGCAAGGTGCTCGCCAACATCGGCAAGGGCGTGATGGTGACACCGCACGGCATCGGCCTCGACCGCGACGGCAACGTGTGGGTCGCCGACTTCGCCGGCAACAAGGAAGGCACCAAGGGCCACCAGGTCCACAAGTTCACCCCCAAGGGCGAAAAGCTGATGAGCCTGGGCATCGCCGGCAAGCCCGGCCACGCCGATGGCCAGTTCAACCAGCCGAACGACGTCGTGATCGGCCCCGACGGCAGCATCTACGTGTCGGACGGCCACGACGGCCAGGGCATGACCACACCCGCGGCGCTCGCCGAGGGCCTGAAGCGCGGCGCCACCGCCCGCATCAGCAAGTTCACCGCCGACGGCAAGTTCGTCAAGTCGTGGGGCCAGCTCGGCACGCGGCACGGTGAGTTCCGCACCCCGCACGCGATGGTGTTCGACGCGAAGGGCCGGCTGTGGGTCGCCGATCGCGGCAACCA
>JBEGVQ010000180.1:0-15445 GCA_041178345.1 Acidobacteriota bacterium
TCCGTGCTGAGAATTCGCCGGCAAACGTGCGTATGCGCTCGAGCTCCATCGCAATCGCCATCAGCAAGGCGTCGAGCCCGCTCACATCGCTTCCCCCCGAGCTGCGCTCCAATTCCTCGTAGAGATCGCCCAGCACGACCGCGCCGACGTTGCGGGCTTCCCCCTTGGCGCCGTGCGCCACCTTGGTGATCTCGAGGGGATCGCGCTTCTCGACGCTCATCTGCGCCTCGCGCCAGGAATCGTTCGCTGCCGCCAGGAACTCGTTCATGATCTCGGCGATGATGTCGCGGTCCGTCGTGCCGATCACGGTTTCGAGCAGGCCCAGATCGACCGCGGCGCTTTGGCTTTTGCGTGAGGACGGTTCGGGAGGCGGCAGCTGGGCTTGCGCCGGGGCCTCGCTGCTTGCTTCACCGCTGTTGGAGAGCCACTCCGTCAGAACCGTCACCAGCCGATGCATAGTCACGGGCTTGCCGATGAAATCATCCATGCCTGCGGCGAAGCACTTCTCACGATCCTCATGAAAGGTGTTCGCCGTCATGGCGATCACCGGGATGCGCGCGCCGCCACCGTGCTCGGCTTCGCGTTGACGCAAGGTGCGCGTGAACTCGAAGCCGTTCATATTCGGCATCGAGCAATCGCACAGGATCACATCGAACTGTCCCAGCGCCAGCTTTTCCAGGCCGACGATGCCGTCACCGGCGATCGTGCAGATCATCTGCAACTTCTTGAGCTGCTTATTGATGATGGTCTGGTTCACCAGGCGATCCTCGAGGACCAGCACGCTCTTGCCCGCGAGCCCGGAGGCGTCAAACGACGGCAGGGCATCGGGCGTTGACCTGCGGTCCTGCTTGCCGAGCCGGCTGAAGGCACGGTGAGCATTGCGGTCGAGCAGGGCGGGGTCTAAGGCCTCCGGCAACAGAAAGGAGGCACCGCTGCTGAGCGCCTTGCGCCACATTTGCGGCGTTGCTTTTGGAGCGAAGGCGATCGGCATGGTGTTGCACGCGCGGAAGGCGTCCGCCAGGCTGGTGGTCGGCCATTCAGTGCGCGTGGTGACGTAGATCGCCATGTCGATGGGGGCGCTCCCACGCACCGCCTCGCGCGACATGCTGAGCGCGGTGACCTCGTCCACCGCGGTCAGGATCCTCGCGCCGCGCTTGGCAAAATACTCCATCACGGCTCCCGACAGCTTGTGGATGTCGGCGCCGATCAACAGCACCGAATGCCCGGTGAGATCCGGCGGGTGCACCGGCGGGGCGGCGCTGATCACCTGCACCGGCAGCGTGAACCAGAACGTGGCCCCTTGGCCCGCCACCGCTTCGCAACCGATCTCGCCACCGAAGGACTCCACCAGGCTCTTGGAGATCGAAAGCCCCAGGCCGGTTCCGCCGCCATCCCCGGCGGCGCGCTTAAGGTCCTGGGTGAAGGGCTCGAACAACTCAGCGGCGATCGCTTGATCGAAGCCGCGTCCGGAATCGTGCACCGTGAACATGAGCTGGCAAGTGCTGTCGTCCGAGTCGGTCGCCCTGATGTCGATATGCACACCGCCCCGCGCGGTGCACTTCACCGAGTTGCCAAGCAGGTTGAGCAGGATCTGGCGGAGGCGCGCCGGATCGCCCTTGACCATCTCCGGCACGTCCGGCCCGATTACGCCGGTGACAAAGATGCCTTTCTGCCGCGCGTTGCTTTGCAGGACCTCGATGGCTTCCTGCACGACCACGGCAGGATCGAACTCGACACTCTCGAGCGTCAGCTTGCCGGCCTCGATCTTCGAGAAGTCGAGGATGTTGCCGATCAAGGCCAACAGCGCTTTGCCGGCTTTATCCGCGTCGAACACGAGTTCCCGCTGCTCGCCCCGCAGGTCGGTCTGGGCCAACAATTCGAGATTGCCGAGCACGCCATTGAGCGGTGTCCTGATCTCGTGGCTCATGCTGGCCAGGAACTGCGACTTGACGAGGCCGGCCTGCCGCAGCGCCTGGTTTGCGATCTCGAGCTCCCGCTTGGCCTCGTAAAGGACGAGCGATTTTTGTTCGAGGAGCTTTTCGGCCTCCTTGCGCGCGAGGCGTTCGCGCGCGGCGCGCTGCACGAGGCGCTCGAGCTGGGAGGCGGGGGGTGAGGTGTCCATGGAAATGGCCTAGAGCCGCTCCAGGTCGAACCGCACCTCTCGGCCGCCGGCCGCGTCCGAGCGGGTCACGCGTATCCGCTCTCCGAAGTGGGCAAAACAGCCCTCCATCAGGCCCTCGGCGAAGTCGCCGAGGCACCGGGGCGAGCGATAGATCATCGTGAGGCGCCCGGGTCCCGCCTCAATGGTCTCGAAGTGTGGCAGCTCGGCGTCCGGATAAAGCTTTCGCACTTCGACGTGAACGACTTGGTCAATCGTTCTCAGGAACGAGAAACTGTCCGGAGATCCCGCAAAGAGTTGTGGGTATCCCTCGTGGAACCGCCCGAAGAGATGGCGGCCATAAGCGTTCATCAGCTCCGGAACCGTGGCCCCGGTCTCCTTGCTCAAGGCGACGACCAATTTGCCCAGTTCGTCGGCGGGATAGGTGCCCACGGCGGTGTACGCGCCGCCGTTTGCCACCTGTGCCCCCGTGATCATTTGATCGGCAATCTCGGTCGAGAACTTGGACTCGACCATTTCCAGGAACTCGGTAAAGACCACGCCCTTCATGCTGCACCCCTCCAACTTCGCTCGCTGCCGAACTTCAGGTTCCCTCGAACGAGGGAGAAGGACAATAGTGTCTTTACCCTATCCACTCCGAACCCCCAGCCACCCTGCTTCGGGTTGGCTCAGGGACAACAGACCATCTAGGCGGCCTTTTCCTTTAACGGAAGTCCCGTTCTCAGCCCCAGCAGCGAGTGCGTGGACGATCACTTGACGGGACACCCCCATCCAGCAGGGAGACACCACTAGTAGTGTGATCACCCGATGGCGAGGTCATTTTTTATTGTTTAATGTTCGAATGTGCCCAATGTCATCAAATTAGCTCTCGCTTTGCTCATTGTGTTGGCTGGATTTATGCCCAGTCCGGTCCATGCCCAAAAAGGCGGCAAGTCCTCGACGGCCCAGGGTGTCATGATGGATATCCACTCCGCTGGACAATATGTGATCAGGGGATCGGAGACCTACGCATTCGATCCGACGGTCGCGTGGCTTGGGGACGACAACATCGATTACGGTGACGATGGGGCTGGCGATGGAACACCCACCGGGACATCGGCTCCAGTCGATTTCTACACCAATACAGCAATGGATGCCTCAGCGCCTGGAGGCGGTGGCACCATCAGCGTCGGGGGCGTTTTGGTTGGGTGGAAGACGTCAGGATCGGGGACCACTCCAACCAGCACTCAAATTGCCAACAACGCGAGCAGCCCTGGTCCTGATGCGACCAAGGTTGCTGATCACATCAAGGCTGGGAATGGCACGACCAGTGATTGGGTAGATTTCGCCGACGGTGGCGACAGCAGCGGTCTCACGCCCTCCACGTACGAACGAACCACCGAGTGGACCGGAACCGGCCTGAGGAAAGTCACCTACACCTGGAAATTCCGGGTGGCCCCTATTTCAGATCTCACGATTTTGCCACTGACCGGCTGGTTTCTCGAGGACGCCGACAACCAAGGATTGGCCCAGGTCAACATCAACGGCATCGTTGCGGGTGAGTCCGTGCTGGTGAAAGACGGCGTCACTAAATATTCGTTCAGTCTCCTGAATACGGATGCTACGAGTCGTTTATCAAATGTGAACGTTGCCGTGTCGGTCAATGGCGTTCCGTACGCCAGTAACGCACCTGGCCACGTCGTCGTATCCGGCAACGACCTCGACGTAGACGGCATTACTTCGATTGGAAATTTCGATTACTTCACCAACGCAGGGTTCAACGGCACGGCAACGGCTTTCCTGAAGAATGGGGACGCCCGCACGATTCTGAATACGGATGGTTTTTCCGGCAATAACGATGGAGGCGCGAGTGGCACAAGCTTGCAGCATGCAGTTCTTGATGTCTCCAAGTTCGATTTGCCCGCTGGAAATGTGCTCGTGGCAATCAGTGGCACGGTGAAGGGAAATGCTGGCGCGACGGACATTTCGTTCAGCGTCACTGAAGCCATTTCCATCATCATTCGGAATCCTTGATGAGGGGGAGGCTTCTCGAACCATCCCTTTTTCCGAACTTCTGACATCTTGTCGAGGCCGGCGTCTGACAGACGTCGGCCTCTTCTGTTTTACCGAGAATCGCGCTGCCGGCAGTTCGATGTTGCCCCTCGGCACCATCTCCTTCACGGCCAACTCGCGACTGTGCAGCAGCTGCTGACGACGGACCTTCACGGCTCGAAAGCAGCCTGGTCGGCGCTCGGCCTGAGAACGGGACTTTCGTGAGGGGAAGAGGCCGTCAATATGGCCCGATGTCCTCGCCACTCCACCCAGTGGGGCAAGGCCCGCACGGTCGTCCAGAAGCCAGCGCAGAAACTGCGCCGTGCGAACTGCCGGCAGACCGGTGTACCATTCCGCCGTGCCCCTCTCACGCCGCAGCAAGGCGGCGATTGTTGTCGCGCTCCTCGTCGTTGTGACCAGCTGGCTGGCGCTGCCCTATCTCAACGCGATCGGCTTCATCGTTCGTGCCGCCGACCTGCCGGGCGCCCCGGCTACGGTAGCGAAATGGCGCGCCTCAGCCTATAGCCGCGAACACCTGTTTTCCGTGCCCACGCGCGAGGGCGCCGTGCCGGCGCGGTTCTATCGCCCCGCAGGACGGCTGCGACGCACGGTGGTGTTGATGCCGGGCGTGCACCGCGACGGCATCAACGAAGCGCGCCTGGTGGGCCTGGCCGAAGACCTTGCGGCGACCGGCTTTGGAGTGCTGACCATTGCCGCCCCCGACCTCCAGAAATTCAAGATCACGCCGCAGGTCACCGACGTCATCGAAGACGCGGTCAAGTGGGCGGTCACGCAACCCCAGTACGCGCCCGACGGCAAGGTTGGCCTGCTCGGCATCAGCTTCTCGGGCGGCCTGTCGGTGGTCGCGGCCGGCCGCGACTCGATCCGCGATCACATCGCCTTCGTGCTGTCGTTCGGCGGGCACGGCGACCTCGCCCGGGTGATGCACTACCTCTGCTCGGGGCAGGTGCTGGGCGATCTCGAACGCGCCAAGCACAGCTCCGCCGTGCTCGGCGCCGATCACGTGGAGGTGCATCCGCCGCACGACTACGGCGTGGCGGTGGTGCTGCTGAGCCTGGCCGACCGGGTCGTGCCGGCCGAGCAGGTCGCGCCGCTCACCCGCGGCATCGACGGCTTCCTGCTCGCCTCGTCGCTGGCCATGACCGACACGGCCGCCGCGCTCAAGGTCTTTGACGAGATGAAGGCGTACGCTGAGACGCTGCCCGAGCCATCGCGGACGCTCATGACCTACGTCAACGACCGCGCGGTCGACAAGCTGGGGCCGATCCTGCTGCCGGTGGCCGATGCGCTCAAGGACAGTCCGGCCATGCCGGCGCTATCGGCCGAGCGGGCGGCGCCGCCGCGGGCGGCGGTGCTGCTGCTGCACGGCGTTGACGACAACGTGATCCCGTCGATGGAGACCGTGCTGCTGGCCGAACACCTCCGGGGCAAGGCGCACGTCACGGGCCTGCTGAGCGGCCTCATCACGCACGCCGAAGTGAACAAGGCACCGAGCCTGACCGAAGTTTGGCGGCTGGCCCGGTTCTGGCGGGAGATAATCGACAAGTGAGTCAAGACCCGGGTCCCGGCGTTCGGCTGCAGAAAATTCTCTCGACCGCCGGCGTGGCCTCGCGCCGCGCGTCGGAGCAGATGATTCTCGAGGGCCGGGTCACGGTGAACGGCGAGACCGTCCGGGCGCTCGGCACCAAGGCCGATCCGGCCAAGGACGCGATCAAGGTCGACGGCCGCCGCATCAAGCTCGACGTCAAGGACCGCTATATCGTCCTCTACAAGCCCAAGGGCTACGTCACCACCCGCAGCGATCCCGAGGGCCGCCAGACGGTGATGGACCTGATTGGCGAAGGCGCCTACATCTACCCCGTGGGCCGCCTCGACTACGACTCCGAAGGCCTGCTGCTGATGATGACCGACGGCGACCTCGCCGCGCGACTGACGCACCCGCGCCATGAGGTCGACAAGGTCTACGAGGTGATCGTGCTCGGGGTGCCCGACCCGAAGGCCATGGAGAAGCTGCGCAAGGGCGTGTTCATCGACGGCCGCCGCACCTCGCCCGCCGACGTTCGCGCCGGCACCACGGTAAAAGGCCACAAGCCGACCACGCTGCTCACCATCACCTTGCGTGAAGGCCGTAACCGCCAGATCCGGAAGATGTGCCGTGCAGTGGGCCTGCCGGTGCGCGACTTGCGCCGGGTCCAAATGGGGCCGATCGGCCTTGGCCGCCTCAAACCTGGACAGTGGCGCGATCTCACACCTGACGAAGTCAGGCGGCTGAAGGCCACGGTCTAGTCTCCGGGGCGGCGGCTGAGGCTGCCCGACCCGGAACCCGGTTCGAGCAGGGCTTCCAGTTCCCCAAACGCATCAACCGGTGCCGCCTTGGCCGGCCGTGCCGTGCGGACGCCCGCCTTGGGACGAGACCGCGCGAGGGCGCGCGGCAGGGCGTACTCCTGCTCTCGAACCCGCGCCCGCAGGTGCCACAGCATCAACAGCAATCCCACCGCCAGCCACCCGCCCCACGCCGCAGCAAGGTCCGGCGGCACATCGCGCATCATGTCGAGAAGTCGGCTCATGGTCAGGGCACCCAGGTGAAAGAGGAGGCAGCGCCCAGGGAGTACTTGGTCAACAGCGACTCGAAAATCGGGGCGCGAACGCTTTCGCCCGCCATGGCGGCGCGCAACGCCTGATCGAGGTCGGCGCCTTCGTCCTGATCGAGCACGAGGATGATGACCAGGCGGCGTTGAGCCGACGTGTCCTCATCGTCGGTCGGCGAGTGATGGCCCACGTTCAGCTTGCGTACGGGAATCGGGTTCCGCAAGACCTGGCGAACCCACACGGCGCTCTTCTCGGCACGCAGCGCTGCCCGCCGCTCCTCCAGCTTCCGGCCCGCTGCGAATGACGTGCCGGCCGGAATCTCCTCGGAACTCGCGCCGACGCAGATAATCTCGCTGGCGCTATTGAGCACCGCCCTCATCTCGTCAGTGAACTGCGGGCGCGCCAAGCCGTGCGCCACCGCATCGGAGGAGTTCATGCGCCACCGAAACTCGTCGCTGAACAGGAGGATGCGAAATGAGGCGCGGCGGCCCTCATCGTCGGTCGCGTTACGGACCGTGAAGTCCTGGGCGAGTTCCGGCGGCATCGGCAGCACCATCCACAGCGCGCGCACCTGACCGCCCGTGGCGGTGACCAGCCAGCCGCCGGCCACCATCCACGCGACGATCGCGCCATAGCGTGCATACCTGACGACGGTAGTCCTCATGTCGCCGACGAGTGCTGCAGGTACGTTGCCAAGACAGCCACGGACGGAACTCGGGCGATTGCGGCCGTTCACGGCCAGAGGAACGACCAAAACCGTCGGTGCGGTTGCACAACTCGCTTGCGACCACTGGCCCGGACGTTTGCCGGAGCGCAGACCAGTGTTAAGGTTCCCCCCACATGCCCTCATCGCCCCCTCGGGCCGCGGCCACGCCCGAACAGCCTGGCGCTGTTGGCCGGGCCGCCCTTGCGCTGACCGCCTGGACCGAACGATGGATTCCGGACGCCTTCATCTTTGCCCTGGTTGCGACCGTGATCGTCGTGGTGGCGGCGCTCGCCTGGACCCCCGCCACGGCAGCGCAGGTGGTCGATGCCTGGGGCGCGGGCTTCTGGGCCCTCATCCCGTTCACCATGCAGATGGCGCTGATCATCATCACCGGGCACGTGCTGGCCACGTCGGCGCCGGTCGGCGCCGTGATTCGCGCGATCGCCGCCTGGCCGTCCACGCCGCGCGGCGCGGTCGCCCTGGTCACTTTCTTTGCGATGGCCAGTTCGTGGTTCAACTGGGGCTTCTCGCTGATCTTCAGCGCCGTGCTCGCCCGCGAAGTGGCGCGGCGGGTGCCGCGCGTCGACTACCGCGCGCTGGCGGCGGCCAGCTTCCTGGGACTCGGCAGCATTTGGGCGCAGGGGTTGAGCGGGTCGGCCGCGCTGCAGATGGCGACGCCCGGCGCGTTGCCGCCGCCGATTCGCGAGATCGTCGATGGCGGCATCCTGCCCGGCGGGCTCATTCCGTTTACCCACACCATCTTCCTGTGGCAGAGCCTGGTCTCGGTGCTGGTCGAGATCGTGGTCGTGACGCTGGTCATGTGGCTGGCGACCCCACCGGCCCCTCGCGCCCGCACCGCGAGCGACCTCGGCATTGACCTCACCGATCGCGAGCCGCCGGCGCCCGATCCGCGTGGCGTGACGCCCGGCGCGTGGCTCGAGCATTCGGCCATCCTGCCGATCTTCGTCGTCGCGCTCGGCGGCACCTACCTGGCGCGCTATTTCCTGCGGGCGCCCGACGCCCTCAACGCCATCACCATCGACGTCGTCAATCTCACGTTCCTGCTGCTCGGTATCCTGCTGCACCGCACGCCGGCCCGCTTGATGCACGCCGTGCAGGCGGCCACGCCTGCCGTCTGGGGCGTGCTGTTGCAGTTCCCTTTCTATGCCGGCATTGCCGGCGTCATCACCGGTACGCACCTGAGCCAGCAGGTGGCGGCACTGTTCGTCGGCATTTCTAACGCCATCACGTTTCCAGCGGTGGTGGCCATGTATTCGGCGGTGCTGGGCGTGTTCGTGCCCTCGGGCGGGTCCAAGTGGATCATCGAAGCACCGTACGTCATGGCCGCAGCACACGAACTGAAGGTGCACCTGGGGTGGGTCGTGGTCGCCTACGACCTCGGCGAGGCGCTCGCCAATCTGTTGCAGCCATTCTGGATGTTGCCCATTCTCGGCATGCTCGGCCTGCGGGCGAGGGACGTGATGGGCTACACGTTCGTCGTATTCCTGGCGCTGACGCCAGTGGTGGTGATCCTGGTCACGCTGCTGGGCCTCACGCTCACGTACCCGCTCTAGACGTCGTTGACAGTTGAAGAGTTGACAGTTGGTAGTTACCGGTGACAGTTACCGGTGCAGTTGCGAGGCTGTTCTGGATTCGCGACTGGCACGTTCCAACTTCAACTACCAACTACCAACTTTTCAACTTCCCACTTACAGTTACCAGTAATGACGCCGCCCACCTATCCTGCCGCGCACGCCGTCGCGGCGGCCGTCAATGCGCACTTCGCGCGGCACATTGCCGCCGCCAGCACCCAGCAGGGCGTGGCCGTCGCCGCGGTGCCCGGCCAGGATGCGATCGAGGCGCTGATCGACGCCGCCTTCTGGGCCAGCCTGCGGCGCGAGGAAGGGCAGACGCCGCGCATCTCGCTGGCGCTGCTGGCGACCGAGCAAGCGCGGCATCCCCTCGTGTTCCAGGCGCCGTTGCCGCTGGGACCGGCCATGCTGGCCAAGGTCGCACCCGCGGTCGAGCGGCCCGGCATTCACCTGGGCGTGTGGCGGTCGGCCAACGGCTTTCACGTGTGGGGCACGACCCGCGAAGTGCCGGCGTTCTGCCTGGTGGTCGAGGTCGTGGCTTCGGGCCTGCTGGTGATAAAGCACCGCAGCGAGCCCTTCGGCAAGTTCGCCAACGTCGCGGTGCTCGAGGGCGACCAGATCCGGATTGTGGACGAGCGCGGAGGCAAGATGGTCCCCGACTGTCCCGCGCTGGTGACGACCCTGATCAACGCCGTCGACCGGCCGGTCGCGGCCGGCGTCACGGCGGTGCTGGTGCAGTTGGCCGCGTCGATGCGGCAGCACGGCCGCGGCGGCGCGCTGCTCGTCGTGCCGGCCGATTCAGCGGCATGGATGGAGTCGGTGGTGACACCGCTCCCGTACCTGCTCGACCCGCCGTTCTCTGAACTGGCCACATTGACGCGGGCCACGTCACCGGACCCCGACGACCTGATGCGGGCGGTCGAAGCCATTGCCGGTCTCACTGCCGTCGACGGCGCCACCGTCATTTCCGATCGCTATGATGTGCTGGCGTTCGGCGCGAAGCTCACGCGCCGCAAGGGCAGTCCGCAGGTCGAGCACGTCAACGTGACCGAACCGGTCGAAGGCAGCTCACCGATCCGGACCACGCCGTCGCAACTGGGGGGAACGCGCCACCTGTCGGCGGCGCAGTTCGTGCATGACCAGCGCGACGCCACCGCGCTCGTGGCCTCACAGGACGGCCGTTTCACGATCTTCAAGTGGTCGCCGCGCGAACAGTTCGTGCACGCCCATCGGGTCGACGCGCTGCTCCTGTAGCGGCGCGCCTTACTCCGGCTGGTCGTCGGGCACGTCGCCCTCTTCGAGCGGCAGCATCTCTTCCGGCACCGGGCGCTCCATCAACACCGCCGGGGCATCGAAGCCCAGCTGCTGCGCCATGTCCTCGATCTTCGGCAGATCGTTGAGGTCGTTCAGGCCGAAGCGGATCAGGAACTCCTTGGTGGTGCCGTAGAGGAACGGCCGGCCGATCACGTTCTTGCGGCCGACGATCTTGATCAGGTGGCGCTCGAGCAGGGTCGACAAGACGCCCGAGGTGTTGACGCTGCGGATCTCGCCAATCTCGGCGGCGGTCACCGGCTGCTTGTAGGCAATCACCGACAGCGTCTCGAGCGAGGCCGCCGACAGCTTGTTCGACGAGCGCTCGTGGAACAGGCGGCGGACCCACTCGTGGTACTCCGGCCGGGTCGTAATCTGGAAGCCGCCGGCCACTTCGGCCATGTGCAGGCCGCCGCGCTCGACGTAGTCGGCCTGCACCGCCTTCAGTGCCGCCTGCACGTCTTCCTTCGGCTCGTCGTTCAATAGCCGGTTCAGCATGCGCGGCGTCAGCGGGTCTGGCGACGCGAACACCAGCGCCTCGACCACCGCCTTGAGCTGCGATAGCTCCATCCGCGGCTTGGGCTCCCCGGCCGGCGCCTCGTCCGCGGCCGTGGCCGCGAGCGGCATGTCCTCGGCGTCCGAGGTTCGGAGGGCGGGGGCCTCAGCCCCCGCCGGCGATGCGGCCGGAGTCTCGTCGACCGGGGTTTCTTCGACCGGGTTCTCGTCGCTCATTCCTTCGTCTCTTCTTCCTTCGCGTCGTCCCCAACCGGTGGAGGCAACCCTTCGGGGTTGCCTGCCGGGTGGCGCCGCTTGTACGCGTCTTCCGGGTCGTGAATCGGGTGCGGCGCATCGGCCGGGCGCGCGCGCTTGTAAATGCGAATGGCGCCCACGCCGCCGGCCTGGAACACCCGGATCAGCTTCAACCGGATCATCTCGAGCATGGCCAGGAACGTCACGATCATGTCGCCGCGGGTCGCCACGTCATCGAACAGATCCTCAAACCCGCAGGCCTCGGTCTCGGACAACCGTTCCAACAGCTGATCGATGCGCTTCTCGATCGGAATCTCTTCGCCCGGCAGCACCACCGGCGGCCGTTCGCGGGCGCGTTCGAGCACCTGCTTGAAGGCGGAGAGCAGGGTAAACAGGTCGACCTCGAACTCCGGCTCGTAGTCGTCGCCGGCGATCTCCTCGATGCGCGAATCGGGACGGCCCCACTGCGCGCTGCGCAGCGTTTCCTTGTCGTGCAGCAGTTCCGCCGCAGCCTTGAACTTCTGGTGCTCGAGCAGGCGCCGCACCAGCATGTCGCGCGGGTCTTCTTCCTCGCCAGGGTCGCCGGCGGCCGTCTCGGGCCTCGGCAGCAGCATCTTGCTCTTGATGTGGATCAGCGTGGCCGCCATGACCAGGAAGTCGCTGGCGACGTCCAGGTTCAGTTCCTGCAGCAGGTTCAAGTACTCGAGGTACTGCTTCGTGATGACGGAAATCTGGATGTCATACACGTTCATCTGATTCTTCTTGATCAGATGCACCAGCAGGTCGAGCGGCCCTTCGAACGACTGCAGCTTGAGCTGGATCGAGTCGAGCTGCGACTCGAACACCTCCTCAGCAGGCGGCGCCGCGCCCGGCTCGACCGGCGGAACGGGCGGCGTCTCGGGGTTCTCGGGAGTCTCGGCCATTAGTACTTCAGCTTCACGGCGTCGCGGACGCGTTCCATGGTCGCCTGCGCCACGACCCGGGCCTTTTTCGAGCCTTCGATCAGCACCTCGCGAAGATGGCCGGGCTTCGCCAGCGCCTGCGCCCGCCGCTCGCGAATGGGATCCAGCATGGTGTTGATGGCCGCCGCCAGCTTGGTCTTGACCTCGACGTCGCCGACCGTGCCGGCGCGGTAGCGGTGCTTCAGGTCATCGACCTCGGCCACGTTCGGGTTGAACGCGTCGTGGTAAATGAACACCGGGTTGCCCTCGACGGTGCCGGGGATGTCGGCGCGGACCCGCTTGGGGTCGGTATACATCTGCCGCACCTTGTTCTGCACCGTCTTCGCATCGTCAGACAGGTCGATAGTGTTGTTGTAGCTCTTGCTCATTTTCCGGTTGTCGAGACCGGGGAGCCGCGGCGTCGGCGTCAGCAGTGATTGCGGCTCGACCAGCGCCGACGCGGGATAGAAGTTGTTGAAGCGGCGCACCACCTCGCGGGTGAGCTCGATGTGGGGCACCTGGTCTTCGCCGACCGGCACCCAGTGCGCGTCGTAGATCACGATGTCGGCCGCCTGCAGCAGCGGATAGCCGAGAAAGCCGATGCTCGACAGGTCCTTCTCGCTCAACTGCTCCATCTGTTCCTTGTAGGTCGGCACCCGTTCGAGCCACGAGATCGGGGTGACCATCTGGAACAGGAGGTAGAGCTCGGCGTGCTCGGGCACCAGGGACTGGACGAAGAACGTGCTCTTCTCGGGGTCGAGGCCCGCCCCGATCCAGTCGGCGGCATTATCGAGACCGTTGGCAACGATCGCCGACGTGTCGGCGTAGTTGGTCGTCAGCGCATGCCAGTCGACGATGCAGTGGTACGAGTCGAACTGGGCCTGCAGCTCGACCCAGTTCTGGAGCGCGCCCACCAGGTGGCCGAGGTGAAGTTTTCCGGTCGGGCGCATCCCCGACAACACGCGTTGCTTCGTCAACGGACACCCAAGAGCGTTAGCAGGAAGTACGCGACCGGCCCGAGCAGGGTGCTCAGGGCGCCGGTCAGCATCAAAGCATACAAAATGATGAAGCCGTACGGGCGCATCTGTTCAACCACGCGGGCGCCGGCGTGCGGTAGCACGCCCATCAGGACGTTGCCGCCGTCAAGGGGCGGCACCGGCACCATATTGAACAAGGCCAGCAGCACGTTGATGATGACGAACATGTCGAAGAGCCGGAACAGCGGCGTCATCACGGCGCGCCCGGCGATGTCGCCCGGAGCGACCCCGGGCAGCAGAAACAGGACCAGGGCGCCCGCCATGGCCATCAGCACGTTGCTCGCCGGTCCGGCCGCGGCAATGAGGGCGAAATCGCGTTTGGGGTGCTTGAGAAAGCGGGTATCAACCGGTACCGGCTTGGCCCAACCAATCAATGGCAGGCCCGTAAAGATGGCAATAGCCGGGAACAACAGCGTCCCGATCGGGTCGATGTGGACCGCCGGGTTCAGCGACAGGCGGCCCAGCTGCTCGGCGGTGCGGTCCCCGAGTCGAAACGCCGCCCACGCATGCGCCGCCTCGTGGACCGACAGCGCGGCGATCAGCACGACGAGTTGGATGAGGACTTGGGTGAAATCGATGCCGGCCAGAACTCAAAAGGTTATCACACGAGCCTGACTCATGGGTTGGCCGCGAAGTAGGCAATCACGGCCTCGGCCGCCTTGGCGCCGACGACCCTGGCCAGTTCTTCACGGGTCGCGCGCCTGACCCCGGACAGGCTGCCAAACGCCGTCAGCAACGTCTTGCGCCGCCGAACACCGATGCCGGAAATGCCGTCCAGTTCCGACCGCAAGTCCCGCTGCGTGCGCGACTGGCGATGGAACGTGATCGCGAAGCGATGGGCCTCGTCTCGAATGCGCTGCAGGAGCCGCAACGCCGACCCATGGGTATCCAGGGCCAGCGGCGCCACGCTGTCGCGCGTGAACACCAACTCTTCCTTCTTCGCCAGGCCAATGGCCACGAGGTTCGACAGCCCCACCGTCTCGAGCGCGGCATAGGCGGCATTCAACTGGCCCTTGCCGCCGTCGATCACAATCAGGTCCGGAAACGGTCCGCCGTTCTCGAGCACCTTGGCGTAGCGCCGCCGGACCACCTGCTCCATGGCCGCGAAGTCGTCCAGGAAGCGGCCCTCGGCGGTCCCGATCTTGAACTTTCGGTATTCCGAAGGCTTCATGCGTCCGTCTTCGCACACCACCATCGAGGCGACGGTGTCGCTCCCCTGGATCGTGGAAATGTCGAAGCAGTCGATGCGCCGCGGCAGTTTGGGCAGGCGCAGCGCCGCCTGCAGCACCTCCAGCGCCTCGTAGTTGGCCGTGGCGTTGCCGTCAAAGCGCGTGCGATAGGCCAGCGCCGCATTGCGCATGGCCAGCTCCAGCAGCCCCTTCTTGTCGCCACGCTGGGGCATCACGATCCGCACCTTGCGCCCAGCCTGCCGGGCCAGCCAGTCTTCGAGCACGTCCTGCTCGGCGACCGGCACCGGCGTGTGAATCTCGGGCGGCGGCGCCTGGTCGCCGTAGAACTGCTGGACCGCCGCCTCGACCACGGCGCTCTCGGTCTCGCCCCCTTCCTGCGCGTCGGTCACGAACTCGACGCGTTCGATCACGCGGCCGCCACGCACCAGGAACACCTGCACCACGGCGCCCTTCGCGCCGAGCTTCACGCCGAATACGTCGCGGTCACCGAGCTCCGCCGACGCCATCTTCTGCTGGCGTTGCTGCATCGTCTGGACGGTGCGCATGGCATCCCGGAGGTGCGCGGCCTCTTCAAACCGCTCGCCGGCCGCCGCCTCGGACATGCGCGCGCGCAACTGGTCGGCCAACTCGTCGTTACGACCGTCGAGAAAGAGGCGCGTGTCGGCGACGGCCACGGTGTATTGCTCGGGCGAACAGATCGCCGCCACGCACGGCGCGAGACAACGCTTGATGTCGTACTCGAGGCAGGGCCGGTGCCGCTGGCCGGTAATGACCTCGTTGCACGAGCGGATGCCGAAGAGCTTGTGGGTCAGCGACATCGTCCGGCGGGCGAACTTGGCCGGCAGGAACGGCCCGGCATAGACGTTGCCGTCGCGCTCGACCGAACGCGCCACCAGCACCCGCGGGAACGCCTCGGTGGTGGTCAGCTGCAGGTAGGGGTAGTTCTTGTCATCGCGCAGCAGGATGTTGAACTTGGGCGACCGCTGCTTGATCAGGTTGTTCTCGAGCGCCAGCGCCTCGACCACCGAGTCGGTGACAATGACCTCGAGACTGGCCACCTCGTCCAGCAGGGCGTTGGTCTTGGGATTGCTGCCGTAGGCGCCGAGGTACGAGCGGGTCCGGTCGCGCAGGGCCCGCGCCTTGCCGACGTAGATGGTT
>JBEGVQ010000181.1:0-23500 GCA_041178345.1 Acidobacteriota bacterium
GATCTCGCCGGCGTCGGCGTGCGCCGACATGCCGTTGATCTTGGCGATGCGGGCGCGGACCGGCACTTCCTGGCCGTACATCTTGATGTAACGCGCGCCTTCAATCAGGTTGCGGCCGCGCGTGCCGGCGGCCTGGTAGCCCACGAACAGGATGGTATTGCGCTCGTACGGCAACTCAGCGAACAGGTGATGGACGACGCGGCCGCCGGTGGCCATGCCGCTCGAGGCAATCACGATCGCGGGGCCGGGCGTCTGGACGACGCGCTTGGACTCGTCGGCGGTTTCCACCGCCGTGAATCTCGGCGTGTCGCGGCCGGCCGTCGCCGCCACGGGATCCAGCTCGCTGCCGCGGCGAGCGTAGAACTCGAGGCCCTCGATCGCCATCGGGCTGTCCACGTAGATCGGCAGAGCCGGAATGCGGCCCTCGTCTTCGAGCCGGTGCAGCCAGTAGAGCAGTTCTTCGACCCGGCCGATCGCAAAGGCCGGGATGATCAGCTTGCCGCGCCGCGCCACCGTGTCCTGCACCACGGCGGCAAAGGCGGCGCCGTCGTCTTCGGGCGGGTGGAGTCGATCGCCGTAGGTGGATTCGAGCAGGAGGACGTCGGCTTCGACGCCGGGAGAGGGATCCGGCAGGATCGGCCGGCCATAACGGCCAAGGTCGCCGCCAAACAGCACCCGGCCGGCTGCCGGCGTGTGGCCTCGACGCGTGGCGAGCACGAACGACGAGCCCAGCAGGTGTCCGGCGTTGATGAACTCGACGTCAAGGCGATCGCTGACCTGGACCTTGGTGTGGAACGCGCACGGCTTGAACCGCGCCAGCGCGGCGGCCGCGTCGGCACGGGTGTACAGCGGCAGCGCCGGGTGGTGCTTCGAAAAGCCGTGCTTGTTCGCGTGACGCGCGTCTTCTTCCTGAATGTGCGCCGCATCGGGCAGGATCAACTTCGACAAATCGAAGGTGCCACCGGTGCAGTAAATCTTGCCCTTGAAACCCGCGGCGACCAGCCGCGGCAGCCAGCCCGTGTGGTCGAGGTGCCCGTGGGTCAGGACCACGGCGTGGATGGTGTCGGGGGGTACGAGCAGCGGCGACCAGTTGCGCTGGCGCAGCTCCTTGAGACCCTGGAACAGGCCGCAGTCGAACAGGATGCGATGCCCATCGATTTCAAGGAGGTGCTTGGAGCCGGTGACCGTGCGCGCGGCGCCAAGAAACGTCAGCGAACCCATCGTCGTATCATAGACGCTTGCTCAAAATCGTTCTCGCCGTCTTCATATGTATTTGCGCACCGTTCGCCGCCACCTTCGCTTCGGCACAAGACCCGCGGCCGGAGGTCCAGGCCGTCAGGCTGGGTGAAGCCGACACCATTGTGCTCGATGGCACCCCCGACGAGGCGGTGTGGCAGAAGGCGGCGCCGGCCACCAATTTCCTGCAGCGCGACCCCAGTAATGGCCAGCCGGCCACGGAACGGACCGAGGTCCGGGTGCTCTTCGACAGCGACCGCATCCTTCTCGGCGTGACGCTGTTCGACTCCGAGCCCGATCGGCTGCTCGGCAACCAGATGCAGCGCGATCAGCCGTTCTCGAGCGACGACCGCTTCATGTGGGCAATCGACCCGTTCCTCGACGGCCGCTCCGGCTACTTCTTCGAGATCAACCCGTCGGGGGCGATGGGCGATGGCCTGATCACCGGCCCGACCGGTGGCGGCGGCTTCGGCGGGCAGATGAACAAGTCGTGGGACGGCATCTGGATCGCGCGCGTGCGCCGCAGCGCCCTGGGGTGGACGGCGGAAATCGAGATTCCGTTCAAGACCCTGAACTTCGATCCCAACACGACGACCTGGGGCGCGAACTTCCAGCGCACGGTCAAGCGCAAGAACGAAGAGAGCCTGTGGACCGGATGGCTGCGCAACGAGGGCCTGACGCGCATGTCGAATGCCGGCCGGGTCAACGGCATTGACGACATCTCGCAGGGCATCGGCCTCGACCTCAAGCCGTACACGCTTGGCGCCGGCGGCAACGCGCCGGGACGCGGCACGCCGGCCACGACCGGCGACTTCGACTTCGGCCTCGACGCGTTTTACAACGTGACGCCGGCCCTCAAGGCCAATTTCACCGTCAACACCGATTTCGCCGAAACCGAGGTCGATCAGCGGCGGACCAACCTCACCCGCTTCCCGCTGTTCTTTCCCGAGAAGCGTGAGTTCTTTCTCGACGGCGCCAACTTTTTTGCCTTCCCCACCGGCGAAGCAAGCCCGTTTTTCAGCCGCCGCATCGGCCTGAATGCCGGCGAACCGCAGCCGATTGCCTATGGCGCCAAGCTGATCGGGCAGGCGGGCCGCCAGGACGTCGGGTTCCTGCACGTCAGCACCAGCGAGCAGAACCTGACGGTCAACGGCCTGCCGCGGCTGCAGAAAGGCGAGGACTTCACGGTGGCGCGCGTCAAGCGCCGCATCGGCCTGCAGTCGAGCGCGGGCGTGCTCTACACCCGCCGGGCGCCGCGCGAGTCGCTGGTGGACACCCGGCACACCATGGCCGGCGACCTCATCCTCGCGACCCCGAACTTCCTCGGCGACAAGGTGTTCGACTCCCACCTCTGGTACATCCACACCACCACGCCCGACCAGCTCAGCGAAGACGGCGCCGTGCCTCCGGCCGGCGGCAGCGACGCCTACGGCTGGAGCGCCAGCGTCGCGAAGGACCCGTGGGACGTCGGCGTGTCCTTCAAGGAATACCAGGCCGCCTACGACGCCGCGGTCGGCTTCACGCCGCGGCGCAACTACCGGCACTGGAATCCTGAGGCGAGCTGGCAGCCCCGGTTCCGCAACCATCCCCTGATCCGCGGCATGCAGTTCGAGGCGCGGATGAACCTGAACCTGGACCTGGAGAACCAACTGGTGGACCGGAACCTCCACCTGACCCCGGCCGAAGTGGAGTTCCACAGCGGCGACCGCGTCCAGTTCGAGGTCTTCCGCCAAACCGAGGACCTGGACGGGGACTTCGAGATCAGCGACGGCGTGGTGCTGCCGGCCGGCCAGCGCTACGAGTGGACCCGCTACCAGTTCGTCTACAACGCCGCGTCCCAACGCAAGTTATCGGGTCGCGTCGAGTACTCGCTGGGCCCCTTCTGGGACGGCGACCGCCGCGAGTTGAACCTGCAGCTGAACCTGCGGCCGCGGCCGGGCGTTTACGTGCAGCTCGTCAGCGAGTACAACGACGTGGACCTGCCCGAGGGCGCGTTCACGACGCAGTTGTATCGCATCGACGCGCGCACGCAGTTCAGCCCGTGGATCTCGTTGTCCAACAACGTGCAGTACGACTCGGAGAGCGGCACCGTGGGCTGGCAGCTGCGCTTCCGGTGGATTCAGAAGCCTGGCAACGACCTGTTTTTCATCTGGACGCAGAACTGGCTCGATGACTCGAGCCTGGGCTTTCAACCGCTCGATCGCCGCGGCGTCGCCAAGGTCGTGAGGACCTTCCGCTTCTGACACGAGGTATCCTGTTCCGCATATGTATGGAATGGTGATCGTCCGCTACCGCCGCCCGATTGAAGAAGTGCTCGTCCACCAGGAAGCCCACCGCGCCTTCCAGCGGAAGCTCAAGGATGACGGCGTCATGCTCGCCGGCGGCCCGCACGAGCCCCGCTTCGGCGGCATGTTCCTGGTCCGCGTGCCCGACGACAACCCGCAGCAGGCGCTCGACGCCATCCGCGACGCCGACCCGTACTACCAGGCGGGCGTGGCGCAGTACGAGTTGCTGTGCTGGAACGTGGTGATTGGGAGAGAGTCGCTGGACAAACTCTAGCTCTGGCGGCACCCCGTACAGGGGTGCCCTACTTGTCCTTGCGCTGCCGGATCCACTCGCCGAGCATCCACGACGCGACCATCAGGGCGATCACCCCGAGCAGGGCGATCAGCATGGGCCGGCCGGCCATCAGGCCTCGCCCGCCGGCACGCGCACCGCTGACTGCGGCCGGCGCGGGCCGGTGAGCTCGCTGACGATCATCCCGGTCACGAACACCACCACGGCGCCGATCAGGTTGTGCCACAGGAACGCGATGGTGGTGTTCAACGTGACCCACCCCACCACGCCCATGCCCGTGAGCAGGCCCACGAAAGCGCCGGTCGAGTTGGCGCGCCTCCAGCCAATCGCCAGCAGGAACACGCCCAGGATCGATCCGTAGAAGAACGACCCGAAGCGGTTGACCACCTCGATCAGCGAGCCGAGCTCCGACGCCCAGATGGCGACGATGGACGCGAACACCGCCCAGAACAACGTCGCCAGCTTCGATACCCACAACAAGTGCTTCTGGTCGCCATCGTCCCTCACCCAGCGGCGATAGAAGTCGATCACGGTGGAGGTCGAGAGCGCCGACAACTCGCCCGCGACGGTTGACATGGCGGCGGCGAAGATCGCCGCCATCAGCAGGCCAATCAGGCCGATCGGCAGGTGCGTCACGACGAACGTCGGAAAGACGTAGTTGATGTCGTTGTACGACGAATCGCCGGACACCGCTTTCACCAGCGCCACCGCCTCGGCCCGCACGCTCAGCACCCGCTGCTCTTCGGCGTTGAACGCCGCGGCCTGCGCCGTCTTCGCCGCCACATCGCCGGATCGCTGGGCCACCGCCAGCTGTTCGGCTGCCGCCTTGCGCGCGGCCACGGCCTCGTCGAACCGCTGTTCGATGGCGACGTACTCGCCGGCCCGGGCGCTCTCTCGCACGCGCTGATCGTGAGCGCGGTTGAACAGCATCGGCGGCGGCGTGAAGATGTAGAACAGGAACATGAACACGCCGATGATCATGACCAGCGCCTGCAGCGGAATCTTCCAGTAGGCGCTCATGAACAGCGACGTGCGCGCCTCGTCGATCGACTTCGCCGTGAGGTAGCGCTGCACCTGGCTCTGGTCGGTGCCGAAGTACGACAGGAACAGGAACAAGGCGCCGATCGTGCCGGTCCAGAACGTGTAGCGCGCGCTCGGATCGGTCGAGAACTCAAACACCTGCAGGCGGCCGGTCGTGCCGGCAATGTGCAGGGCCTCGCCGACGCTGACGTTGTCGGGCAGCCCCATCATCAGGGCGAGGCACGCCGCCACCAGACCGAACACAATCAAGTACATCTGCTTGACGTCGGTCCAGGCCACGGCCTGAACACCACCGAGCATGGTGTACGCCGCCGTCGGCAGGGCCAGCAGCAGGCAGGTCGTCGTCACGTCGAGGCCCAGCATCACCGACAGCACGACGGCGGGAGCCGAAATCACCGCGCCGGTCGCCATGCCGCGCGAGAACAGGAACAGCAACGCCGTAAACGAACGGGTCTTGGCGTCGAAGCGCCGCTCCAGGAACTCGTAAGCGGTGAAGATGCGCGCGTGGTGGAAGAACGGCACGAACGTGACCGCGATGATGATCATCGCGATCGGCAGGGCGTAATACTGCTGCAGCAACCCCATGCCCACGGCATAACCCTGGCCGGTGGTGCCGATCATCGTAATGGCCGACAGCTGCGTCGCCATCACCGACAACCCCACCGCCCACCACGGCAGGCTGCGGCTGGCCAGGAAGTAGCCCTCGATCTCGCTGGTATTCTTGCTGAGGCGAATGCCGTCCCAGACGATCCACGAGAGATAGACGGCGATGATGGTCCAGTCGAGCGCCGACATCAGCTGGTGAACACGGCCTGGAAAAGGTACAGGGCGGCCAGCGTGACCAACCAGACGACCGTGACCTTGAGGTAGGTGCGGCCCATTGCCGTCATAGCTGCTTCACCCGTGCCTTGAGGGCGGCGTCGGCGCGGTCGAGCGCCTCGCGCCGAAGGCCCCAGCTCTCGCGATCGGTGTCGAGCAGCCGCCGCGACGCGCCGATGGCCCGGCCGGCCTCCTCGGGCGCCGGACCGCCGTGGGTCTTGCGCACGTTCACGAAATGCGCCGGGCTCAACACCGTCTGCAGGTCGGCCTCGGTGTATTCGAGCCGCCGCCCCAGGATGGCGTTCGACGCGCTGCCAAGCGCCGCCGACCGCGAGACCCCCGGATCCTCGGTGAACGCCTTGAGCAGCAGCGCGGCAATGGCGTGCGCCGAGCTGAATGGCAGGTCGTGATCGCGCACCAGCGTGTCGGCCAGCTCGGTCATGGTCGTGCCGCCGTGCGCGGCGCGCGACGCCAGGTGCTCGACGTTGAAGTCGGCCAGCCGCATGGCCGCCGCGACCAGCGTGACCATGCGGATCGCATCGCCGAACATCGCCGCCACCAGCGGCTGCAGGTCGTCTTCGGTGTCCACGATGTCGCCGAACGGGGTGTTGTGGACGGTGGTGACAATCGCCTGCGCCTGGCCCACCGCCTTGCTGCCAATCGCCCGCGCGTGCTCGAGCGCCACCGGGTTGCGCTTCTGCGGCATGATGCTGCTGCCCTGCACGAAGCCGTCGCTCAGGCGCAGGTAGCCGAACTCCATCGTGCACCACAGCAGGAAGTCCTGGACGACGCGGCCGAGGCCGACGACCAGCGTGCTCGTGGCGGCGACGCTTTCGAGCAGGTAGTCCACCGTGGCAATGCTGCCGTAGGTGTTGCCGGTCGGCCCGCTGAAGCCCAGCAGTTCGCTGGTGCGATTGCGATCGATCGGGAAGCCGGTGCCGGTAATGGCGCAGGCGCCGAGCGGGTTGCGGTTGGTCGATTCGAACGCCGCCGCCAGCCGCGTGGTGTCGCGTTCGAGCTGCTCGATCACGGCCAGCAGGTAGTGCGCGATGGTCGAGGGCTGGGCCGGTTGGGTGTGCGTGTGCGCGCCGTAGACGGTGCGCGTGTGGCGTTCGGCCAGCGCCAGCAGCGCTTCGCGCAGGTCCAGCGTCGCCGACGCCACCGCCGCGATGAACTCGCGCTGCCGAATCCGGTACATCGTCATGTCGATGTCGTTGCGGCTGCGGGCGGTGTGCAGGCGGCCGGCGACATCCTCGTCGCACGACTGCTTGATCAGCCGTTCGATGTAGAAGAACAAGTCTTCGTAAGTGCCGTCGTACAGCACCTGGCGGACGCTCTCGACCGAGATGCCGTCGAGCGCGGTGCGCAGCAAACGGGCGTCTGCGCTTGTAATGATGCGCTGCTCGGTGAGCATCACCAGGTGGGCGTAGTTGATCGACATCAAGGGCGTGAGCAACAGCTCCTTGGCGTCTTCGAAGTTCTCGTTGAGTACGTTGGCGACGTACTCGGGGGCGAATCTCATGAACTAGCAGTATATTGCGGGTCATGAAGCCACGACCCCTCGCCGGCGTGCTATTCCTGGTACTGGCCCTGACCTCGGCCGCAAGCGGCCCCCTCGCGGCCCAGCGGCCGGTCACCAGCATCCAGGTCATGGGACTCAGCCAACCGGTGGAGATCCTGCGCGATCACTGGGGCATCAATCACATCTATGCCCGGAACGAGGCCGACCTCTTTTTCGCGCAAGGCTACTCGGCGGCGAAGGACCGGCTGTTCCAGTTCGAGATGTGGCGCCGGCAGGCGACCGGCACCGTCGCCGAGATCCTGGGGCCCCGCGAGGCGCGGCGCGACGAGGGCGCCCGCCTCCACATGTTTCGCGGTGACCTGGACGATGAGCTGAACCGGTATCACCCGCGCGGCAAGGCCATCGTCGAATCGTATGTGCGCGGCGTCAATGCCTACATCGCCGAGACCGAACGGAACCCGGCGCTGCTGCCGATGGAGTTCCGGATGCTCGGCATCACGCCGGGCCGCTGGACCCCCGCGGTGGTGATCTCGCGGCACCAGGCGCTGGCGGCGAATGCCGGAGAAGAAGTGCGATCGATGCGCGCGATCAAGGCGATCGGCATCGACGAAACCCGCGCGCTCATGCACTTCCAGGGCGGCAATCCCCGCTTCGAACTCGATGCCGCCATCGACCCCAGGACCTTTCCCGACAACGTGCTGGAGCTCTACACGGCGTTTCGCGCCGCCATCCAGTTCAGGCCCGAGGACGTGTTGCCGGAGTTCCGGGGAGCGGCGCAGGTCGCGGGCGGCCTGCCGAACCCGATCGCCGCCGACCCGGCGGGCCCGCTCGCGCTCGAGGTCGATCCGCGCGACATCGGGTCGAACAACTGGGTCGTGTCGGGAGCGAAGACGGTGAGCACCAGGCCGATCATGGCGAACGATCCGCACCGGGTGGTCGCGGCGCCCTCGCTGCGCTATTGGGTCCACCTGGTGGCCCCGGGCTGGAACGTGATCGGCGGCGGCGAACCCGTGCTGCCGGGCGTGTCGATCGGCCACAACGAGCATGGCGCGTGGGGCCTGACCATCTTCGGCCAGGACACGGAAGACCTGTACGTCTACGACATCAATCCCGCCAACACCAACGAGTATCGCTACAAGGGGAACTGGGAGCCGATGCGGGTGATCGCCGACACCATTCCCGTGAAAGGCGCGAAGCCCCTTGCCGTGCAGTTGAAGTACACGCGCCATGGCCCGGTGGTGTTCGAAGACCGCGCCAACCGCAAGGCCTACGCCCTGCGCGCGGGCTGGATGGAACCGGGCAGTGCGCCCTACCTGGCCAGCCTCCGCATGAACCAGGCCCGCAACTGGGAGGAGTTCCTCGAAGCGTGCAGCCACAACCAGATGCCCTCGGAGAACATGGTGTGGGCGGATCGCAGCGGCACCATCGGCTGGCAGGCGTCGGGCATCCAGCCCATCCGCCGCAACTGGAGCGGCGTGCTCCCGGTGCCAGGCGATGGCCGGTATGAGTGGGACGGCTATTTGCCGATCAAGGCGCTGCCGTCCGAGACCAACCCAGCGCGCGGCTTCATTGCCACGGCCAACAACTACCTGCTGCCTGAGAACTACCCCTACAAGGACCTGCTGCACGTCACGAACTGGGCCGATGCGTTCCGCGCCTCGCGCATCACCGAAGTGCTGGGGTCAGGCCGGCTCTTCACGATTCCGGAGATGGCGCGGTTGCAGAACGACGATCTGTCGGTGGTGGCGCGGGCGCTGACGCCGCTGTTGAGGCGCGTGGCACTGTCGAACCCCGTGAGTGCGAAGGCGCGCGACCTCCTGGCCAGCTGGGACTTCGTCCTCGACCAGAATTCCGCCGCGGCCGGCGTCTACGCGATGTGGCAGAGACGCGTTCTTGCCAACACCCGCGACGTGGTCGTGCCGGAGGTACTCCGCAAGGCCGGAATCACGCCGGTCGCGACCAAGCGGATGATCGACTGGCTGCACGCGCCCGATGGCCGCTTCGGCGCCAACCCCATCGCCGGCCGGGACGCGCTGGTCGCGCGCAGCATGGATGAGGCCGTGGCCGAGCTGACGAAACGATTCGGCCCTGACATGCAGAAGTGGCAGTACGGACAGGAGCGGTATCACCACGCGCGGCTGACGCATCCGTTGTCGGAGGCGGTCAATGCCGCCACGCGCGCGAGGCTTGAAGTCGGTCCGCTGCCGAGGGGCGGCGACAGCATGACCGTGAGCGCGACCGGCGCCGGCGACAACCAGACGGCCGGCGGGTCGCTCAAGATCATTGCCGACACGGACGACTGGGACAACTCGGTGGGCATCAATACGCCCGGGCAGTCGGGCGATCCCGACAGCCCGCACTACCGCGACCTGTTCGAGCTGTGGGCCGAGGGGTCGTACTTCCCCGTGGCCTACTCCCGCCAGAAGGTCGAGTCAGTCACAGGGACGGTGACCCGCCTGGCGCCGCAACAGTAGTCGCCGCAGGGCACCCCTGCCAGGGGTGCCGTTCACTGGACCCCGTACCGTTCGGCCAGGATGCCGAGGTGATGCTGGGCGTGGCCCGCGACGATCCAGCAGATGGCGCGAGCGGAGACCGGGTGGTTATTGGCCACGCCGACATTGCCAAGCGCGGTGTCGTCGAGCGATTCGACGAGCGTGATCGTGGCACGTCGGACTGCAATCAGGTCATCCACGACCTCGGCCAGCGTGCGCCGGGCGTGGGGCGCCACCTCGGCCCAGGCGTTTTCGTCGAAGCCGGCGAGCGGTGTCTTGTCGGCCCGGGCAATGCGCAGCAGCCGATAGGCGAACACGCGTTCGGCATCGGCGAGGTGCCCCAGCAATTCCTTCACGCTCCACTTGCCTTCGGCATAGCGATGGTCGCCTTTGACGTCGCCCAGGCCGCGAATTCGCTGGAGCTCGGCGATCTGGGCATTCAGAAAGGCCAACGGGCCGCGGTCGCCGACCGTGGCGACGTAGCCGGCATAGAAAGGCGCGAACTCGGTTTCGGCGGGGCGGGCGATGGTCATCGGGGCTCCAGGGGATTCGGGGATCAGGGATCAGGGATCAGGGTTCGGTGGAGGCAATCCTTCAGCGTTGCCTGGCAAGCGGCACGAGAATTTCTGACAGAGCTTCCAGCGTCCTCACGCCGTGGACGTCCGAGGCCAACTGCGGCACCTTCACGCGCGGCAACTTCGCGAAGCGGCGGTCGATCTCGTCGAGGTAGATCACTTCCTGCGCATGACGCGACTGCAGGAACGGATCCGGGCTCGTGGCCGGCAGAATGCGGTTCACCACCAGGCCGCCAATGGTGACGCCGGCCTCGTTCAGCTGTTCGATCGCGCGAGCGGTCTCTTCGATCGGCAGCCGCTCGGCGACCAGCACCAGCATGAAGGCGCTGATGCGGGGGCTCAGCAGCCGCGCCCGGAACTCGCGCAGGCCTTCGAGGCGCCCGCTGAGCGAGATCATCACCGGGTCGGTCTTGTCGTCCTGCGCGATGCCGAGCATGGCCTGTCGCGAGCGCGACAGCGCGCGGATCCACGCCTCCATCAATTCCGGCATGCGAATCAGCCGCAGCGTGTGACCGGTCGGCGCCGTGTCGAACACGATCAGGTCAAAGCGCGTGTCTTCGCCGCGGATCAAGCCGCCAATGCGATCGAACAGCGCCATCTCCTCGGCGCCTGGCATGCTCGCGGCCAGGTCGATCTGCTTGTTGGCTTCCTTCAGGATGTGATGCCCGAACAGCCCCTGGATGTTTTCCTTGACGTTGGCGACATAGCGTTGCGACTCGATCGCGCCGTCAATCTCCAGGCCCCACAGGTTTGGCAGCAGCTCGACCGGCTCGGGTCCGATCTCGCGCTCGAAGATGTCGGAGGTCGAGTGCGCCGGATCGGTGGATACGAGCAGCACGCGCTTGCCGGCATGACTCGCCGCCAGCGCCGTTGCCGACGCGCACGTCGTCTTGCCGACGCCGCCCTTGCCGCCGAAGAACAGGACCTTCTTGTCGAGGAGGTGGCGCATCGCTAGCAACAGGGAAGGTTGCCGAGTGGCGAGCGGTCCATGCCCATGCGCTTGTGCCAGAGGTGGAATTGCTCGAGGATGTAGGGATACACGTCGAGCAGGTAAAGCGTGGCCGGATTGGGCAGCCCAACCACTTCCATGTAGCAGAGCAGCAGGAACATGTCGTTCAGTTCCGCGGCCTGCATCCGCAGCTCGCGCTCGTAGGCGCCGTAGGCGGCGCCGTGGAAGAAGTCGCGGATGTTCTGCCTGACCGACATGGCTAGATCATAGTCGACGGGGTCCCCGGAGCTATCGCGGCCGGGCGAGCCCTGCCATCAGGGCCTTCGCGATCTCCCAGATCAGCTCTTCGCCGGCGTTGTCGGGCGAGTAGTCGATGGCCGGCATGTCGTCCACGGTGATGGCCATGGCGATGCGGCCGCCGCTGGTGTAGGCAATTCCCACGTCGCTCCGCAGCGCATCGAGCGCCCCAGACTTGCTCGCCACCTGCACGTCGCCGCCCACTCGGCGGCCGATGCCGGTCTTGAATTGCTGGCGCTTGAGAATGTCGATGACGTCCTTCGACGCGGCGGGGCTGACGGCCTTGCCCTGCTCGAGCAATTCGAGCAGCTTTACCATTTCGCGCGGCGTCGACGAACCGATGCCGAAGCGCTGGTTCTCCGGCAGTTTGCCGGCGCGGCTCCAGCCCTCGGCGGGCTTCAACGCGGTACCGTCTCCGCGCACCTTGCGCATGGCGCGCGTGGCGGTGAGACCGAGCGAGTCCAGGTAGTCGTTCACCGCGTCGGCCGTGATGCGATCGATCACCAGGTTCGTGGCGGTGTTGTCGCTGACGATGATCATCAGGGTGGCGACGTCGCGCAACGACAGCGTGGCGCCGGCGGTGAGTTCGCCAAGGACTCCCGAGCCCGACACCTGGTCCTCGGCGCGAACCGTGACCGGCGTGGTCCACGCGATTCGGCCCTTGGCCACCAGGTCTTCGAGCGCGCACAGGATGGGCAGCTTGATGGTGCTGGCGGTCCGCACCTTGGCGTCGGCGGCACGGGCGAACTCCTGGCCGGTGTCGAGGTTCCTGGCGTAAACCGACACCGTGCCCGTGAAGCCGCTGGTGAGCGCGGCAATTCGATCGGACAGCGTCTGCGCCGCTGTCGCCGGTTGGCCGGCCACTGCCAGCATCAGGCCCAGCGTCAGCGCCGCGAAACGTCGTTGTTGCATTTCTGGCCGCCTCCTTCTTCCCCTACGCCCCGGCGCTACTGGCCCATCCAGGCCGAAAGCCGTGCCTTCTGTTCGGCGGTGGCCGTCGGCGACACTTCCAGCCGCCAGGCGCGACCGGGTTCGGCCCCCAGCGTGACGTCGATCTTGGTGAGCTTGTCCCGGCGGGCGACGAGCATCGCGATCTTGTCGCCCGGCTTGTACTGCTCGAGGCGCGCCGCCAGCCCATCCGCACGAACCCGCACATCGTCAATCGCCAGGATCTCGTCATCCACGTTCAGGCCCGCGTCGATCGCGGGCGTGCCGCGACGAACCGAGGTCACGACCAGCCGGCCGGCATCGTTGCGCGTGCCGCCGCCAATGAACGCGCGCGCAGCGCGCGAGTCCACCGGGCGGAAGCGCAAGCCATAGAAGTCGAGCGCTTCGCTGTAGTCGAGCTCGTCGGTCGACTCGGCAGCCTTGGCAAACCAGCCTTTCAGATCAGTGCCGGCGGCCTCGCTCATTACCTGGTAGAACTGGTCCGGCGTAAAGCCCTTGTCGCCCGCGTAGCGCTGCACCGCCCACTGCATGCCGGTGTCGAGCGTGCGCGCGTCATTGCTCGACTTGCGGATCTTCGCATCCAGCAGGAACGCGATCACCGCGCCCTTGGGGTAGTAGTTGACGCTGGTGTTGGCGGTGTTCTCGTCGGGACGGTACTGCTTGATCCAGGTGTCGTACGACGACATGTCCACCGGCGTGACCAGCCGCCCTGGCGTGGTCTGCACCGCTTCGATCTGATTCGACAGGCCGTCCAGGAACTCCTCGCGCGTCGAGAGACCGGCCCGGCGGGGCAGCACGTCGGCGTAGTAATCGGTGAAGCCCTCGGCCACCCACAACGTCTTCACGTAATTCTCGTTCTCGTAATCGAACGGCCCCAGCTCCACCGGCCGCAGCCGCTTGACGTTCCAGGCGTGAAAGAACTCGTGCGCCACCAGGCCCAGCCAGCTCATGTAGGCGCGGTGCGTGCGCGTGGTGTAACGGCTCGACATGGTCAGGAAGCTGTTCTTGTGCTCGAGGCCGCCGCCGGTTTCGACCACCATGTTGAGAAAGTAGTAGTGCGGATAGGGCAGCGGGCCCATCACGGCGCGGGCCGTCTCGACGATCTTCTTCACGTCGGCCGCGGCGCGATCGGCATCAAACAACGACGGATCGCCCTCGAGCACCAGCGCGTGCTTCTTGCCATCCACGGTGAACTCGCGGACGACGGGGTTGCCGATGATGATGGGGCTGTCGACGAGCGTGTCGAAGTCGTCGGCACGAAAAGTGTTCGCGGCGCCGGCCACCGGCATCAACGGCGTCTGCACGCCTTTCCAGGCCGACGGCAGTTCCACCTTCACCTCATGCGGCCGCTTGCCGCCGTCGGGCAGCGTCAGGAACGTGGGCGCGCCGTTCAGCATGGCAAAGCCGGCTTCGACCCAGTTGTTGCGAACGGTCATCTCGCGGCTGTAGACCTTGTAGCGCAGCGTGACCGTGCGCGCGCCGCCGGTCGTGATCCTCCAGCGGTTCTTGCGCGACTTCGCCACCGCCAGCGCGGTGGCGCCGTTGGCGGCGCTGACTGCCTCCACGTGCCGTTCGTACTCGCGAATCAGGTACGACCCCGGCGTCCACGTCGCCATGTAGACCTCGACATCGGGCCGGCCCGCCGTCGGGATGCTCGCCTCCACTTCGACGTAGTGGGTGTGCGGCGCCGGGAAACGCAGCGTGTAGCGAATGGGCTCAATCGCCTGCGCGTTGAGCGATCCCGCGGTGGTGACGGCCAGCAGGATTACCGGGACGATGGCAGCAAGGGTCGTGCGCTTCATGGTCCAGGCATTGTACAAGCCCGTAAGCCCTCAAGCCCCAGAGCCGGTACAATCCCCCCGTGCGCTGGACCGACCACAAGACGGTGGGGCTGCAGTATGGCCTGACCGCCCTTTTCTTCCTGCTGGTCGGGTTCCTGCTGATGATCCTGATGCGCTGGCAGCTGGCCTGGCCGAGCCAGCCGCTGCCGGCGTGGCTGGCGCCCATGCTGGGCGAGGCCAATGCGCCCGGGGGCATCATGCTGCCCGAGTTCTACAACCAGCTCGTGGCGATGCACGGATCGGTGATGGTGTTCCTCGCCGTGGTGCCGCTGGCCGCGTCGGCATTCGGCACCTACGTCGTCCCATTGCAGATTGGCGCCAACACCGTCGCGTTCCCGCGCCTGAGCGCGGCCAGCTACTGGCTGTATCTCGCCGGCGGCCTGGTAATGCTCGCCAGCTTCTTCGTCGAGGGCGGCGCGGCCAATTCGGGCTGGACCTCGTACGCGCCGCTGGCCGTCATCGCCACGGCCGGCCAGAACTTTTGGCTCGTCGGCATCATCCTGCTCGGCCTGTCGTCCACGCTTGGCGCCATCAACATGCTGGTGACCATCGTCCAGGGCCGCGCGCCGGGCATGACCTGGATGAGGCTGCCGTTCTTCGTCTGGTCGCAGCTGGTGACCGCGCTGTTGCTGCTGCTCGCCTTTCCCGCGCTCCAGGCCGCGGCCGTGTTCCAGTTGATGGACCGTGTGGCCGGCACCAGCTTCTTCATGCCGTCTGGGCTGGTGATCGGCGGCGTGCCCCTGGGAGGCGTCATGGGCGGGGGCAACCCGCTGCTGTGGCAACACCTGTTCTGGTTCCTCGCCCATCCCGAGGTCTACGTCCTGATCCTGCCCGCGATGGGCATCGTCGCCGAGGTCATCACCGTGAACGCGCGGCGGCCACTGTGGGGCTACGGCCTGATGGTCGGCGCAGTGCTGTTCATGGGCGGCATGTCGATGGTGGTGTGGGCCCATCACATGTTCCTGAGCGGCATGGGCACTACGCTCAGCCTGTTCTTCCAGGTGACGACGATGATCATCTCGATCCCGTCGGTGATCCTGATCTCGTCGCTGCTGATGTCGTTGTGGGGCGGCTCGATCCGCTTCACCACGCCCATGCTGTTCGCGCTCGCGTTCCTGCCGATGTTCGGCATTGGCGGCCTCACTGGCCTGCCGCTCGGCCTTGCCGCCAGCGACGTCACGCTGCACGACACCTACTACGTCGTCGCGCACTTCCACTACCTGGTCGGGCCGGGCACGGTGTTTGCGCTTTTTGCGGGCATCTACCACTGGTTCCCGCGCATCACCGGCCGCATGCTCAACGAGCGGCTCGGGCAGGTTCACTTCTGGGGATCGTTCGTGTGCATGAACCTGATTTTCATGCCGATGTTCGTGGTCGGCCTGATGGGCGTGAACCGACGCCTGTATGACGCCGGCGCCAGCTACGCCCATGCGCAGCCAACGCTGATGTGGCAAACGCACATGACGTATGCCGCCGTGCTGTTGGGGGTCTTTCAACTGCCATTCCTCTGGAACCTCGCAGTTTCTGCGTACAAAATTGGTGGATTGGGGTCAGGCCCCCAGAATCACCATTTCAATCCGTGGGGGGCAAGAACGCTCGAATGGGCGCCCCCGGATGCCAGAAATGGTGATTCTGGGGGCCTGACCCCAATCCACTCAATCCACCACTCGGCGGCGGTGAGGGCGGATACGGGGACTTCGGTGTCGCGGCTGGGCGGATGGCTCTTTCTCGCCTCGTCCACCATGTTCTTCGGGTCGCTATTTTCGGCCTACGTGATGCTCCGCGCTGGCTCGCTCGAGTGGCCCGGCCCGCTCGCGCCAGATCCGTGGGTGGCAACCGCACTGCTACTCGGTGCCGCAGCAGCGTTCGGGTCTCCACGTATCCGGCTGATCGCCGCTCACGCACTGGCGCTGGCGTTCGTGTGGGTGACGCTGCTCAATGCCCTGCTGATGATGCGCAAAGGCCTGGTTCCTTCAGCCAGCCTGCAACTGGCCTTGTGGTTCACGCTCACGGCCGTTCACGGCACGTTCGTGTTGGCCGGCGCGGTGTTCACCGGGTGGATGGCGGGGCCGGGCTTTCGCATCAAGGCCGCTGACCCCGCGCGCTGGCAGGCGCGCCTCCAAGCCACCCATCGCTACTGGATCTTCCTGGCCCTGCTGTGGCTGATCCTGGTCGGAGGTTTCTATGTGGGGTAACCGATCATGAGCTGCCCCCTCTGCGGACCGTCTGAAAGCGCGGCCATCGCGGCCGGCGTCCGCGCTGGCGTCGGCACGCTGGTGCTCGTCACCGCAGTGGTAGTCCTCGCACTCGCCAGGTTCGCGTGGCGGCTGTGGGTGCTGCGCGAGAGGAACACGTGATCGAGCGCTGGTTGCCCGCTGCCGCCTCGGCGCACGCCGGAATGCTCGACGCCGTGCTGCTCGGCATTCATTGGCACATGTTGCTGATTTTCACGGCGTGGCTGGCGCTGTTCGTGGTCATCCTGATCAGGTTCCGCAGCGGCGCCCACCCGGAGCCCCGCGCCACCGGCGTCCGCGAGTGGTGGCCGTTCGTCGCCATCGGCGCCGTGATCGTCGGCGATGGGTTGATCCTCACGACCCAGGCCCTGCCGGCGTGGTCGGCGCGCATGGCGCCGCCGCCTGCGGGCGTGACGCCGATCGAAGTGCGCATCACCAGCGAGCAGTTCGCCTGGAACATTCACTACCCGGGACCCGACGGCGTGTTCGGCAGGACCGACAACACGCTGATCAATGCGTCGAACCCGCTCGGCATCGATCGCGCCGACGCGGCCGCCGGCGACGACATTGGCCTGCTCAACATCCTCACGCTGCCGGTGGACCGCACGGCCGTGATCCAGCTGACCAGCCGCGACGTGATCCACAGTTTTACGCTGAACGAGATGCGCGTGAAACAGGACGCCGTGCCGGGCATGACCACCAGGACGTGGTTCACGCCGACCGTGACGGGGGTCTGGGAGATTGCCTGCTCGCAGCTCTGCGGGCTGGGCCACTACCGGATGCGCGGCGAGCTCCATGTGGTCTCCACCGAGGGGTGGCAGGCGTGGATGAAGGACGAGCAGGGTCGGCTGGCGCGGTGAGAGTTGAAGGTTGAAAGTTTAAGTTGAGAGTTACAGCTTCAGTTTCAGTTTCAGTTATTTCTCGATCGGCTCATTGCGGGCCACCCATTCATCCCAGCCGCCCTTGAGGGCCTTGGCGCCGGGGATGCCTTTTGCGGCCAGATCGACCGCCGCGCGGGCGGCGGTCATCTCGTTGGTGCAGGCGCAGTAAGCGACGATTGTTCGCGTCTCGCCGGCAAACTGCGCGCCCTTGGCCAGAATCTGGGTGTAGTCGATGTTGACGGCACCAGGAATGCGGCCCCTGGCAAACGCGCCAGGTTCACGGACGTCGAGCACGACGACCCCCTCCTGCTCCATCAACACCTTCAGCTCGTCGATCGTGATCCGCGGTACGTTGCGAATCGCCTGGGCTGACGCCGTAACGCCGGCCAGCAGCACGAACGCGACTACCGTCTTTGCGAGCTGAGCCATGACTCCCTGAACCTCCGCTGATCGTCGGTCAGCGTGCCGCCCGTTGACTCGAGGGTCACGATCTCGATGCGCGGGTCTTCCTCGAGGATGATGCTGCCGTTCACGACTTCGCCACTGCGGCGCACGTAGCGCAGCGGCACGGCGGCGCCGGGCTTCTGTTGCGCCAGCGCCTGCTCGAAAGCAGCCATCGCGGTCAGGTCCACGCCACCCAGGTTGACGATCTGATCATCCTGCGCGACCCCGGCCTTGTAGAGCGGCGATTCCATGGGGACCAGCCCGCCGACGCGCAGCGCGCTGCCGCCGGCCTGCAACTGCACCTGGCCGGCAAACGCCTTGCCCGCCGCCCGCTTTCGCATCACCAGCCCGGCGCGCGCGAGCAGGCGCGTGTAATCGACCATCTCGCGGCCTTCCACATACTTGCTGAAGAAGTCGCTGGCAAACCCGCGGTCGCCGGCGACCTTGGCAAGCGATTCCTTCAACCCGTCGATGGTGTAGGGCGTGCTCACCTTCCCAGGCTCCTTCTGCCCGGGCCGGCCAAACTGCGTCCAGAGCGCCCTCATGTACTGGTCGGCCGTCACTTGCGCATTCGATCGGTCGCGCAGCGACAGGTCGAGGCCGAGCCCAATCACCGAGCCGTAGGTGTAATACGAGATGAAGAGGTTCGGAAAAGCGGTGCGATCGATCGACGCCGCGGCGTCCACGAACGGCGCCATCCGGCTCATCTCGACCGCGCTGCGGATGCGGCGGCCGGGTCCGAGCGTCACGGCGTTGATCGATCCGGCCAGTTCGCCGAGCAGCCCCTCGAGCGGCAGCAGGCCGGCGCGATGCAGAATCAGGCTGTCGAAGTAGCTCGTGAAGCCCTCGCCCAGCCACAGGTCGTCGCTCATGTCGGCCTGCTCGAAGTCGAACGGCTCGACGCCGGCCGAGCGCAGCCGCTCCATATTCCAGGCGTGGAAGAACTCGTGCGAGACGGTGCCGAGAATGCCCTGCCGCTGCCCGGGGTTGCGCAAGGCGCCCGAGCTCGTCAGCGAGGTGCTGTTGCGATGCTCCATGCCATCGCCGCTGGCCCACGGCAGGTAGGTGCTCAGGAACGTATAGGTGTTGGTCTCGAACAGCGGGAGCTCGCCAAAAATCGGGATGGTTTCGCGGACAATGCGCTCGACGTCGCGGGCGAAGGCATCGGCGTCGGCCTCGCTGCCGTCGTGGGTCAGGGCAATGCGGAAGGTCGGCGGCGGTCCCGCGCGCTTCTGGCCATCGTCCACCGTGAACTCACGCAGCGTGAAGGCGCTGAAATCGGCGGGGCTGTCCATCAAGTAGTGGAGATTGGGCGCGGTGAAGACCAGCGGATCGGGTGTCGGAAACAGCTGCGTCGCGACCTTCCAGGTCTTGCCGGGAGGCTGCACGAACGTCACCCGTGCGGGACGCTCGAACCAGCCGCGCGCGAACATCAGCGCCGCGGGGATGTTGATGTGGGCGTGGCTCGAGTCGATGCCGAGGTAGGTGCCGTCGGTGCGGTCGCCGAACACCTTGTAGGTCACCACCACCGTGCCGTCGTGGCCGGCGATGTCCCACTGATGCGGATCGGGCCGCGCCGCCGCCAGCGGCTGGCCCTTGCCGTTCGTCACCGCCACGTCGAATACGTTCTTGGCAAACTCGTGCAGCGCGTAGCGGCCGGGAGAAGTCCGCGCCATCCGCACCTGTAGCACCCCGGCAGGCACTCCGGGAAATTTCACTGCCACCTGCATCCAGCGATGCTCGGGCGCCGGGAACGACAGCGTGTATTCGATCGGCGACTGCGCCCACGCCGTCGGGCTGATCAGGAGAAGGATTACGACTGCGAGACACCGTTTCGCCATTTCGCTTAGCATGCCACGATCATTGGCCTAGAATCTCAGCCATGAAGAAGCTCTTCGCGGCGTTTGCGTTGCTCCTGATCGGCATCCAGCCCGCCGCGCAATCCGATCCCAAGTCGGCGGCCTTCGGCTGGGTTGACGCCAACGCGCCGGCCCTCAACCGCGTCAACCGCAACATCTGGACGTGGGCCGAGACCGGGTTGGAAGAGACCAAGTCATCGGCGGAACTGCAGTCGCTGCTGCGGGCGAACGGTTTCACCGTCGAGGCCGGCGTCGCCGGCATGCCCACGGCGTTTGTGGCCAGCTACGGCACCGGCCGGCCGGTGATCGGCATTCTCGCGGAATTCGACGCGTTGCCCGGGCTGTCGCAGGACGCCTCGCCCGAGCGCACCAATCGCGCCGGCGCGACCGCCGGGCATGGCTGCGGCCACAGCGTGTTCGGCACGGCCAGCAGCGGCGGCGCCATCGCCATCAAGCAGGCGCTCGCGTCGGGCGCGATCACGGGCACCGTCAAGCTGTTCGGCACGCCCGCGGAGGAGACCGGCATCGGCAAGACCTACATGCTGCGCGAGGGCGTGTTCACGGAGGTGGACGCCATGCTCTCGTGGCACGCCCTCGACCGCACCATGGCGACCTGGGACTACTCGAAAGCCATGGTCTCGGTGAAATTCAAGTTCGAGGGCCTGCCGTCGCATGCCTCGGTGTCGCCGCACCAGGGCAAGAGCGCGCTCGATGCGGTCGAGTTGATGAGCGTGGGTGTGAACTACATGCGCGAGCACGTCAAGGAGGACACGCGCATCCACTACGTCATCACCCACGGCGGCGGCCAGCCCAACGTGGTGCCGCCGTCGGCGGAAGTCTGGTACTACCTGCGCGCCAACAAGCACACGGATGTCGAGGAGTCGTTCGTGTGGCTCACCGAGATTGCCCGCGCCGCGGCGGCCATGAGCCGGACGAAGCTGATTGAAACCCGCGTCGATGCCGACCTGCACGAAGTGCTGCCCAACCGCACGCTGGCCGAGGTGATCCAGAAGAACCTGGAGCTGGTGGGACCACCGAAGTTCGACGACCGCGAACGGGCGTTCGCCCGCGCCACGCAGAAGGATCTGAGGCCGCTGCCCGAAATCGCCTTGTCGGACCGCGTCGAGCCGCTCTCGAGCGGCCCGCCGACCCAGGGCGTGCACTCGACCGACGTCGGCGACCTCACCTGGTTCTTCCCGGTGGGCCAGTTCACCGCCGCCACGTACTCCTACGGCGCGCCTGGCCACAGCTGGCAGATCGTCGCCTGCACCGGCACCAGCATCGGCGAGAAGGGAATGATCGTGGCCGCGAAGACCCTGGCCGGTACAGCGATTGATCTCTTTCGCTCACCCGCCTTACTTCAACGGGCGCGCGAGGATCTCAAGAGGACCATGGCCGGGCAGAAGTACGTGACGCTGATTCCCGAGGGGCAGAAGGCGCCGAAGACCATCCGGTAGATCACAAGTTCCCGGTCTCCGGCTCGTCGAGCACGGCGCGAATCTTCTTCGCCAGCTGCATGGGCGTGAACGGTTTCTGGAGGAAGGGCTTGCCTTCGTCCAGCACGCCGGTCTTCACGATCGCCTCGTCCGTATAGCCAGACATGTACAGGACGCGGATCGACGGGCGCAGCGCCCGCAGGGCTTCGGCCACCGCCGGGCCGCTCATGTCGCCAAGAATTACGTCACAGAGCGCCAGGTCAAAGTGGCGCGTGTCGTCACTGCCAAGCGCCAGCCCGGCCCGGCCCGAGGCCGCCTCGGTCACCGAATAGCCCAGCCGCACCAGCAGTTCTTTCGACAGCCGGCGCACCGACGCATCGTCTTCGACGAGCAGGATGTGCTCGGTGCCGGCGGGCATCTTCTCCAGCGAGGGGTCGACCGCGACCACCGGCGGCGCCTCGGACCGGGGCAGGTAGATGCGGAAGGTCGTGCCCAGGCCGAGCTCGCTCGAGACCGCGATGTGACCATCGCTCTGCCGGACAATGCCGTAGGCGGTCGACAGGCCGAGGCCGGTGCCCTTGCCCACGTCCTTGGTGGTGAAGTACGGCTCGAAAATGCGGGCCCGCACTTCCGGCGGCATGCCGACGCCGGTGTCGGTGACCGACAACATCACGAAGTTGCCGGGCTTGACGTCGGGGGCTTCGGCCAGCGCGGCCTGATCGAGCACGGCATCGGCGGCTTCCACGGTGATCCGGCCGCCCTTGGGCATGGCGTCGCGGGCATTCACCACCAGGTTCATCACCACCTGCTCCACCTGGCCCTGGTCAACGCGCACGTGGGGCGAGGCCGCCTTGCCGGTGACCGTCAGCACGATGTCTTCGCCGATCACGCGGCGCAGCATCGGCTCCACCTTGTTGAGCGCGGTATTGAGGTCGATGATCTTCGGCTGCAACACCTGGCGGCGGCTGAACGCAAGCATCTGCTTGGTCAGGTCGGCCGCGCGCATGGCGGCGCGGGCAATCTCTTCGGCATCGGCGCGCCGTTCGTCCTTGGGATCGAGCGAGGTCAGCACGATCTCGGTGTAGCCGATGATCGCCGTCAGCAGGTTGTTGAAGTCGTGCGCGATGCCGCCGGCCAGCCGGCCGACCGCCTCCATCTTCTGCGAGTGGCGCAACTGCTCTTCAAGCAGCAGCCGCCGCTCGAGCGCATCGTCGCGCTCGGCCATGATCGCGGCCAGCAGGTGACCGCTGAGCGAGCCGAGCGTCAGGAAGACGAACAGCAGGAACTGCGTGAACGGCACCGGGAACGCGGCGAACGGCCCGACCCGCAAGCCGGCAATGGCGAGCACGAAGCCGGCGATCAACGCGACCAGGGTCGCGGCGCCGCGCGGCCCGAAGCGCAGGCCGGCCCAGCCGACGAGGGGGAAGAAGATGAAGGCCATCGGCACGTCGCGATCGGCAAAGGCGCCCCACAAGCCAAACATCAGCCGGACGCTGAAGAACACGATCACGATCAGCCCGACGGCCTCGGCAATGCGCGGCCACGTCCACTCGCGGCGGCGGCCCGTCACCCAGGCGAAGATCAGCGACGCCATGAGCACGGTTCCGAGCCAGTCGCGCAGCATCCAGAGGATCAGCGCATACAGGAACTCGCCGGGCGCGACTCGACCGGCCAGGGAGCTGACGGCGATGACGACGGTCGCGGCGGACAGCGCCCCGGCCGGGCCGGCCACGAGCGACAGGATGACCGGGTCGCGGACCCGTTCGAGCCGCGGGTCGAACTTCAGCGCGCGAAGAATCCTGACCACGATCACCGGCTGCACCACTTGCGCCAGCGCGGTGAACGCGGCCCACGACAAGGGCTCGTGGCGGACGTTCAGGGCGAACGAGCCAAGGACAATGCCAGGCAGAAAGCGGAAGCCACCCAGGTAGGTGATGGCCACCGCCAGGCCAACCGGTGGCCAGAGCGGCGTCAGCGACCGGCCATCCACCACCGCCAAAAGCACCAGCTCGGCCAGCCCCCAGGCAAGCAGGGCCACGACCAGGTTGAGGACCACGTCGCGGACCGGTGGATGGGCGGCAAACCAGCCGAGGAGCGCTGCTTGGGGGGACTTCTCGGACACGTGCCATGAAGCCTAACGGCTGAGTGTCACGCACGCAAGCATAGCCAGACGGCCCTTCCGGCGAAATTCCCGCCAGGAGGGGCGCGCGGCCCCTCGCCAGGCGGAAACGTCAGCTATACTGGAATGCCCCGCTGGTGAGGTGGCCGAGTGGCTTAAGGCGGCGGTTTGCTAAACCGTTGTAGGGGTTTAAATCCCTACCCAGGGTTCGAATCCCTGCCTCACCGCCA
>JBEGVQ010000182.1:0-15836 GCA_041178345.1 Acidobacteriota bacterium
TCCTCGCTCGACTACATCACGCAGCAGGGCATCCTGCGCGAGGGCTACATCGACTGGGGCATCGCCGGCGGGGTGTCGTTGCGCGGCGGCCGGTTCATCCTGCCGATCGGCTTTGCCCCGCGCGACGTCGGCGCGGCGACCGCCAAGGACATGACCCGCATCACCCGGCTCAACGCCGAGGCCAATTTCGGCGCGATGCTGGCCTTCTCGGCGCGGCGCGGCGACCGTCCGGTGTTCGACGCCGGTGTCATGGCGGTGCTCGGCGACGGCAATCGCGAGAAGGACTACGACTGGTTCTATCACGCCAATACCTCGCTTGACACCAACAGTGCCATTACCGTTGTCGCCTCGGCGCGGCTGGCGCCGATCAAGGCGCTCGAAGTCCGCGCCGCCTACAAGAAGGGCTACACCGGCTCGAAAGTTGAGCGCCTGCCCAACTACTGGGCGTCCAAGCGCAACGACGATGCGCTGGTGGTCAGCGTGAAGGTGTCGCCAACTTCTTGGGCCTCGGTGTTCGGTGAGTACGCCAGGTACAAGTGGGGCCCAACGGTGACGTCCGGCGAACTGGTGGGCATTCCCGGCCTTCCCGCCATCGCCAAGCCCGGCTACTTCATGGGCGCACTCGTGGACGTGCCGGTGGCTGGCAAGGTCCGCGCCGGCGGCAGCGTGGTGCGCGAAGAGCTCACGCGCGACGACAGCCTGATTCAGTACCTGGCACTCAACAACCTGCACGGCGTGTCGATGGGCAAGAAGGACCGCGCCCTGGCCGTGCGCGGTTTCGTGGACGTCAACCGCCTGGTCAACGTCAGCTTCTTCTGGATGGACGTGTCGAACCCGTTCCCCTGGGCGAGCGCCAGTTGGCCGGTCACCGGTCCGGTTGCCTTCACTGGACGCGAACCCGATCGGATTGGCGTGACGGTGACGGTGCGCACCCCGTAGCGCACGGGCCCCCTTTCGCGAAATCTGCTTCCAAGGGGATAATCGACCCTGCTCTCTGGAGGAGATCAGAATGATTCGTACCACGACCGTTGTGTTTGCCCTTGCCATGCTGACCATGGTTGCCGGCGGCGCCGCCGCCCAGGCGCCGTCGCTCAAGAACCCGGCCTCGCTCAAGGAGCAGGCGCCGGCCAGTTACAAAGTGAAGTTCGACACCAGCGTTGGGGTGTTCGTCATCCAGGTGAACCGCGAGTGGGCGCCGCTTGGCGCCGACCGGTTCTACAACCTGGTCAAGAACGGCTTCTTTGACGACGCCCGGTTCTTCCGCGCGATTTCGGGCTTCATGGTGCAATTCGGCATCAACGGCGACCCGGCGGTATCGGCGGCGTGGCGCAATGCCCGGATCGGCGTGGATCCCGTGAAGCAGAGCAACAAGTCGATGTACATCACGTACGCGATGGGCGCCAGCCCCGACACCCGCACCACGCAGGTGTTCATCAACTACGGGAACAACGCCAACCTCGATGCGATGGGGTTCGCGCCCTTCGGCGAGGTGATCGAGGGCAAGGACGTCGTCAACAAGATCCACACCGGCTACGGTGAAGGTGCGCCGCGCGGCAAGGGGCCCGAACAGGGCCGCGTCCAGATGGAAGGCAATGCCTACCTGATGAAGGACTTCCCGAAGCTCGACTACATCAAGAAGGCGACGATCGAGAAGTAGGATGCGCCACCTGCTCCTCGCGACGGCGCTCGGTCTGGGTTTTTCGGGCGGGGTGGGTATCGGCCAGGTGCCGATGCAGGATCGGCAGCCTGCCGGTTCGGCATTGCGGCCCGCGGTGATGGGACCGACCGGTGGCGTGTCCACCGGTCATCCCCTCACGACCTCGGCCGCGCTCGCCATCCTGCTCAAGGGTGGCAACGCGTTCGACGCGGGGGTGGCGTCGCTGCTGGCGGGCGGCGTGCTCGAGCAGGACCTGTACAGCCTCGGTGGCGAGGCCCTCGTCCTGGTCTATCCCAAGAAGGAAAACAAGGTCACCTCGATCGTCGGGCAGGGCTGGGCCCCGAAGGCGGTTGACGTCGACTGGTACCTCTCGCGACAGAAGACCCTGGAGGGCGAAGGCCTCGACCCGGCGGTGGTGCCGGGTGCGCTGCATGCGTCGCTCATTGTGCTCGAAAAGTGGGGCACGATGAGTTTCGAGCAGGTCGCCGGCTCGGCGATCGCTTATGCCGAAAACGGCTTTCCCATGCGCACGAGCACCTACCGCGCCATCCGCAATCAGCTCGAGTTCTTCGAAAAGTGGCCGGGCAACAAGGCCTATTGGCTCAAGCCCGACGGCTCGCTCTACATGCCCGGCGAGACAATCAAGCTGCCGGCGCTGGCGCGCACGTTGAAGCGGATGGTGGCCGCCGAACGGGCCGCCAAGCGCAAGGGCCGGGCGGCCGGCATTGCCGCCGCGCGCGATCGCTTCTACAAGGGCGACATCGCCAAAGAAATGGTGGCGTTCCTGCAGAAGCACGGGGCGCCGTTCGATGCCTCGGACTTCGCGGAGTACTACGCACGCATCGAAGAGCCCGCGAAGACGACCTATCGCGGCTACACCGTTTACAAGCACGGCTTCGGCAGCCAGGGGCCGGTCATGCTGCAGGCGCTCAATATCCTGGAGAACTTCGACCTCCGCGCGATGGAGTACGGCAGCGCCGACTATCTGCACACCGTGATCGAGGCCATCAAGCTGGCCTACGCCGATCGCGACACCTACTACGCCGACCCGGCGTTCGTGCAGACGCCTGGCGAAGGGCTGCTGTCGAAGGCCTACGCCAAGGAACGCGCGGCGCTGATCGATCCGAAGAAGTCGTCGACGTCGTTCATTGCCGGCGATCCGCTGAAGTACGACAGCAAGGTCAAGCAGTGGCCCTTCTGGAAAGCCAACGTCGAGAATGCGGCCACTCCGCGTGGGGACAAACCTTCAGGTTTGTCCGATGACTCAGCCGGCATCGTCAAAGACACGACCCACATGGCGGTGATCGACAAGGACGGCAACATCTTCGACGTGACGCCAAGCGGCGGGTGGGTGCCCGGCGCCGTGATTCTCGGCGACACCGGCATTGGCATGAGCGTGCGCGGCGAGCAGTTCTGGCTCGACAAGACGCACGCCAACCAGATTCGCCCGCGGGCCCGGCCGCGATACACGCTGACGCCAAGCCTGGTGTTCAAGGGTGACCTCCCGATGATGGGCCTGGGCACGCCCGGCGGCGACAACCAGGACCAGACGATCCTGCAGGCGTTCCTGAGCATTGTCGACTTCTGGGACGAGTGGTACCCCAACCTGCATGCGGCGCTCGAGCGGCCACGCGCGCAGACTATGCATTTCTACGGCTCGTTCTGGCCGCACACAGCCGGCTTCAACCAGCTAAACGTCGAGGCGACCATTCCTGACGCGGTCTACAACGAACTGAAGGCGCGCGGTCACGATGTCAGCCGCCTCCGCACGTTCGGCATGTCAGGCTGCGCGACCGCGGTGATGATCGATCCGGCCACGGGCAATCGCTTCGCGGCCGCTGATCCGCGCAGGGATTGCTACGCGATTGCGTACTAGGGGCGCGGCCCTTCGGGCCGCCTCGCTTCGCTCGGCGTAGGGCTCGTGCGCTTTGCCCCCTCGTAGGGCTCGTGACCTCCGGCCACTCGTAGGGGAGAAGCTAGTCGGTGATTCTCAGTCCCAGCGCGCGCGCGAGGCCAGACTCGATCGTGGGCCACGCGTCAACCGGAAGACGCCCGATGCGGGACTTCAGATGAGACTTGTGGAGCGGACCGACCGACTCGCACTTCGCATGGCTCAACTCGCGCAACCCAGTGACGGCGGGCTCGTCAGGCAACGGCACCCGCAGCGGCGCTGCGTGCGTGGTGATCGGAATCACCAGGATGTCCGGCCGCAGATCGTTGATCGGGTCTATCGAAACGACTAGCGCCGGGCGCGGTTTCGGGAACGCGGGGAGCGAGACGGTCCAGATGTCGCCGCGGCGGATTCGCTCCATTGCGCAGTCTCCATGATCTGCCGCCATGCGGCTGACTCTGCATCGTCTTCGGACGAGGCATTAAAGGCCGCCAATTCCAGACGCAGGCTCGCATCCCGCCGCGCCTCGCGATAGCGGCGGAGCATGGCCTCGATCTTTTCCGAGCGCGACTCACCCGGTTCTGAATCCACAAACGCAACCAGCGACTGATCGAGAGTCAGTGAGAGCTTGGCTTTCATTAAATCCTCCTAACGGTAGGACACTAAATCCTACCACAAGACGGATATGGTGTAATGCTGGGAGAGGCCCCTAAGAGGCCGAGGCCAGGACTCTCCGCCGAGGCATCTCAATCGCCAGCGTCTTGATCTTGTAGTTCATCACGCGCGGGCTGATCTGCAATAGCTCGGCGGCGTCCTTCTGCACCCAGTTCGCCATTTTCAGCGCTTCGGTGATGGCCTGCCGCTCGATGTCTTCCAGGGCGATGCCGGTGGGCGGGAGCTTGACCACGCCCTGCGAGTCGCGGCCGCTGCCCCCGGGGGCGAAGTCGCCGAGGCGCAGATCCGACGAGGTGATGATGGCGCCATCGGCCAGCAGCGCCGCGCGCTCGATCGCGTTCTCGAGTTCGCGGATGTTGCCGGGCCAGTTGTAGCGCACCAGCAGCTTCTGCGCCTCGTGGTCGAGGCCGTCGAGCCGCTTCTTCAGTTCGCTGGCGAAGCGGCGGATGAAGTGCATCGCCAGCGGCAGGATGTCGTCCTTGCGTTCGCGCAGCGGCGGCGTTTCGATCGACACCACGTTCAGCCGGTAGTAGAGGTCTTCGCGGAAGTGGCCCGACGCGACCATCGCCGACAGGTCGCGGTTGGTCGCCGCGATCAGCCGCACGTCCACCCGGATGGTGCGGGTGCCGCCCAGCCGCTCGAACTCGTGCTCCTGCAGCACCCGCAGAATCTTGGCCTGCGTGCTCGCGCTCATGTCGCCGATCTCGTCGAGGAACAACGTGCCGCTGTCGGCCTGCTCGAAGCGGCCAATGCGCTGCCGGTCGGCGCCGGTGAAGGCCCCCTTCTCGTGGCCGAACAGCTCCGACTCGAGCAGGTTCTCCTGCAACGCGGCGCAGTTCACCTTGACGAAGTTGCGCGATGCCCGCAGCGAGTTGTGGTGGGTCGCCCCGGCGATCAGTTCCTTGCCGGTGCCGGTTTCGCCCCGGATCAGCACCGTCGAATTGCTCTTCGCCACCTTCTTGACCACGCCCAGCACCCGCTGCAGCGATTCGCTGCCGCCAACGATGCGGTCGAAGTCGTAGTGTTCCTGGCGCTCGTTGCGCAGGTAGTCGAGCTCGTTGCGCAGGCGTTTCAGCTCCAGCGCCTTCTCGACCTTCACTTCCATCTCTTCGAGCTCGAACGGCTTCTGCACGTAGTCGAACGCGCCGTGCTTCATCGCCTCGACCGCCGTCGTCACTGACCCGAACGCCGTCATCAGGATGACCGAGGTCGTGGGATGCAACTGGCGGGTCGTGCGCAACACGTCGAGGCCGTCGGAGCCGCCCATCTTGAGGTCGCTGACGACCACGTCAAAATAGCCCTCGTGCAGCCGCGCGAGCGCGGCGTTGCCGTTGGCGGCTTCTTCCACCTCGTGGCCGGCGGTGGTCAGGGACAGCGCCAGCCCCCGGCGCAGGGCGTCGTGATCGTCGGCAACGAGAATGCGGGCCATGTGCAGTGTGCTCCGTCTGTCGGTTAGTGGTGCGATCCGTGCTTGTGCGGCTCCACCGGCAACGTGACGCGGAAGCGTGTGCCCCGCCCGTCGGTGGTGCTCATGTCGATCCGGCCTTCGTGCGCGTCGATGATCTTCCGGACAATCGCCAGGCCGAGCCCGGAGCCCTGCGCTTTGGTGGTGAAGAATGGGTTGAAGATCTTCTCCGCCACCTCGGCGGTCATCCCCGGGCCGTCGTCGGCCACGTCCACCAGCACGGTGGCGACCGGCTGCTGGCCGTCGGGCAGCAACGCGCCTTCGGCGGCCGTGCGGGCGAGCGCCGCCGAAATGACAATGCGGCCGCGGCCGTCGAGCGCTTCGTACGCATTGATCAGCAGGTTGGCGAAGACCTGTGTCAGCTGGTGCTGATCGGCGCCAAGCGGCGGCAGGTGGTCCGGCAGCCGGGTCTCGACCATGATGCTGCCGCGCGTCGCCTTGCCGTCGGCCAGTACCAGCGCGCTCGCCACGGCTTCGGCGAGTGACGTGCGGTCAACCTGCAGCCGCACCGGCCGCACGAAGGCCAGCACTTCCTGGACGATGGCATTGGCCAGCTTGGCCTCGCTGATAATGTCCTTGACGAGCGCCTGGACATCGGCGTTGTCGGGCGCCTTGCGGCGGAGCAGGCCGGCCAGCACCTCGATGCCCGCGAGCGGGTTCTTGATCTCGTGCGCCATGACCGCCGCCATCTCGCCCACGGCCGCCAGCCGGTCGCGCAGGCGCTCGCGCTCTTCCATCTGTTCGACGTGCGTGAGGTCCTTGAAGAACAGCGCGGCGCCGACCGCGGCGCCCGCCTCGTCGCGCACCAGTGACAGCGTGTAACCGATCACGATGTCGGTGGACTTGAGGCGCAACTCCGCGCGGTTGGGCAGCGCCGCCATCTCGAAGGCGCCGCCCAGCACGCGGACAATATCGGGATGGGCGTGGAGCACGTCGCCAAACGGCTGGCCGACCAGCGTCGCACACGGCGGAAGGGCAAACAGGCGGCACGCCTCGTCGTTGACCAGCACGAGGGTGCCCTCACGCGCGATGGCCAGGACGCCATTGCGCATGTTGCCGACCATGTGCCGGAAGAAGACATCGGCCAGTCGCGAGGGCTTGGGTGCGCGTTTCGCCATGTGCGTGGAGCCAGACACAGGCTCGAGCAAAGCTTGTGCCTCGAACCGGGTGAACCAGGTAACGCTCTAAGTCGTTGCGATTACAGAATTTGGATTATGACCCAGGCAGGATTCGATCATGCAAAATTGTAATTAGATTACGAATTCCGTAGATCCGAGTATTGCTCAGCTTCGCCTTGGAGCATCTCCCATTGGCTCAGGAGCTCTCCCACTTCCCACATCAACGCCTGGTGTTGGGCGAGCACCGGCTTCGAGGCCTCGTGGTTGCCGTAGAAGTCGGGAGCCGACATGGTGACTTCGACCTCCTTGATCGCCCGTTCGCGCTCCGCGATGCGTGCCTCGAGCTCGGCGACCCGATCCTTGAGCGCCTTGAACCCCCGCTCGCGCTTCTTCTTTTCGACGTTGTCTCTCTTCCGCGCCTCGTAACTGGGCGCCGAAGAGGCAGGTTGGGCTGGTGGGGCGGGTAAGGCTGGTTGGGACGCGCTTCGTTTCGCTGCCTGGCCGTCCCGACCCGACTGACCCGCCCCACCAGCCTGATGCCGTTCTTTGCTCCAGAGGTACGCCTCGTAGGTGCCCGGATAGAGAATCGCTCTTCCGTTGCCGACCTCGACGATCTTCGTGGCGAGCTTTTCGACGAAGTAGCGATCGTGCGACACGAAGATCAGCGTGCCGCCGTAGTCGGCGAGCGCGTCGAGCAGCACTTCCTTGGAATCGATGTCGAGGTGGTTGGTCGGCTCGTCGAGCAGCAGCGTGTTCGAGGGCCGCAGCAGCATGCGGGCCACCGCCAGGCGCGTGCGTTCGCCGCCCGACAGCACGCCCGCCTTCTTGTAGACATCGTCGCCGCTGAACAGGAAGCCGCCGAGGATGTTGCGGATGGCGGGGACCATCTGGTGCGGCGAGCCGTCCGACAGGGTTTCGTAGACGGTGAGCGTGGGATCGAGGCGCGTGGCCTCGTCCTGGGCGAAGTACTGCATCACCACCTGGTGGCCCTCGTTGCGTTCGCCACTGTCCGGCGCTTCTTCTCCCGACAGCATTCGCATCAGCGTGGACTTGCCGGCGCCGTTGTGGCCGACCAGGGCAATGCGGTCGCCGCGCTCGATGTGCAGATCCACGCGGTCGAGGACGATCTTGGGGCCGTACGCTTTTCGCACGCCCCTTAACTCCTGCACCATACGGCCGCTCTTCGCCGAGGCCGGGAACTGGAAGTGGATGCGCTTGCGCTCGGGCGGCACTTCCAGGCGCACCACCTTCTCGAGCATCTTGATGCGGCTCTGCACCTGGGCGGCCTTCGTGGCCTGGTAGCGGAAGCGGTTGATGAACTCCTCGACCCGCTGCACTTCCTCGTCCTGCCGCCGCTTCGCATCGCGCCGGCGCTCGAGCCGCGCGTCCCGCTCCTCGAGATACTTCGAGTAGTTGCAGTGATAGTCGGTGATGGTGCGCAGCGACAGGTCGGCGATATGCGTGACCACCGCGTCGAGGAAGTAGCGGTCGTGCGAGACCAGGATCACCGAGCGCGGGTAGGTGACCAGGTAGTCCTCGAGCCAGTTGCGGGCGTCAAGGTCGAGGTGGTTGGTCGGCTCGTCGAGCAGCAGCAGGTCCGGCGCGCTCAGCAGCAGCTTGGCCAGTGCCAGCCGCATTTGCCAGCCGCCCGACAGGTGATCGGTCAGCTGCTCCTGCACCTCGGGTTCGAAGCCGAGGCCGCGCAGCACGGTCGCGACCTTCAGTTCGATCTGGTAGCCATCGCCCAGGCGAAACTGATCCTGCACGTCGCTGTAGCGGTGCAGCACCGCGTCATGGTCCGCCTCACTTAGCGACGGGTCGCCCAGCCGCGCTTCGAGGGCGTGCATCTCGGCCTTGAGATCGAGCAGCGGCTTCAGGGCGAGGCTGGCCTCGGCGGTGACGGTCCGTCCGCTGTGCGCGAGGCCGTCCTGCGGCAGGTAGCCAATGGTCAGGGCATTCGGCTTCTGGATGAAGCCTGCGTCGGGCTCGTCGAACCCGGCCAGCATCTTGAGCAGCGTCGTCTTGCCGGCCCCGTTCGGGCCGCACAGGCCGACCCGATCGCGGTCGCCGACCTGCCAGGTCACCTGTTCGAGCAGGGTCTTCTCGCCGAACGACTTGGTGACTTCCTGTAGTTGAATCATGGAACTGAAGGGCCCAGGGACCTAGGGACCTAAGGGCTCAGGCAGGCCCCCGGGACCCGAAGTCCCCAGGACCCTAAGCCCGCTGGTGCTCTATTCGCCGAGAGCGCGGGCCGCGGCGGCCAGGACCTGCGGCACGCGGAACGGCTTGGTCAGGTAGCCGGCCACGCCGAGATTGACCGCCTCGATGGCGCTCGACTCGGTGGAGAAGCCGGTGATGATGATGACCGGGATGTCGGCCTTCAGGCGCTTGGCTTCGCGGATCAGCGTGAGACCGTCCATGCCGGGCATTTTCAGGTCGGCAATCAGCAGGTCGTAGTTGCCGAGCCGCAGGCGTTCGAGCGCGGCCCGGCCGTCGGGCGCGGTGTCGACGTCGTATTCGGCCAGCGCCAGCGTCTTGGCCAGCAGTTCCCGGATACTCGACTCGTCGTCCACGACCAAGACGCGCGAACGGCCGCCCCGGGCCTGGGGCTTGTCCGACGAGGCCAGCTGGGGTGCCTGCTCGCCCCGCGGGCGCTGGGTGTCTAACCAGGCGTCGATGTCACGCTTGCGGAAGCGCCATTGCCGACCCACCCGTACCGCCGGGATTTTTCCGGCCTTAATCAGCCGGTAAACCGTACGGAGGTTGACCTGGAGGTACTCCAGGACTTCTTCGGTGGTAAGAAAAATCTCGTCGTTTGGAAAGTTCACGCCCACTAAGTATCCCTGAACCCCGTATCTTACCCCATTGGCACCCGCGGGCCGCGCCGAAGCCTTGGCGAAGGTGGGCTTTGCCGACTTTCCGAGCATCCCCGCCGTCTTAGAGAATAGCTAGAGAAGATTGGCCAGGCCCTTTTGATGGTTGCGACAGACGAGGAGCTCGTTGCCCGGTCCATGACCGGCGACGCCGATAGCTTCAACCAGCTGGTTTTACGCTGGGAACGGCCGATCTACGCCCTGGCGTACCGAGTCATCGGCCGGGACGAGGATGCCCGGGACGTCGCCCAGGAAACCTTCCTGCGGGCCTTCCGGGCCCTCCCCGGGTTCAAGGGCCAGGCAAAATTCTCGTCCTGGCTGTACAGAATTGCGCTGAACCTGTGCCGGGATTGGATCCGCCGCAAGAAGCGGACGCCCATCGTCGACATGCCCGAGGACGTCGACTTCATCGAAATGGCGGCCGACCAGGGCCCGGTCGAGTCGATTGAAGACCTGGTCGCCCGCAACGAGATGAGCCGCATCGTCGCCGAGGGCATGAAGCTGCTGCCCGACGAGCAGCGCACGGCGATTGTGTTGAAGGAGTACCACGGCCTGACGTTCCAGGAGATTGCCGACTTGCAGGGCTGCCCGTTGAGCACCGTCAAGACGCGGCTCTACCAGGGACTCAGCGTGTTGCGTAAGCACCTGGAAAGCCAGGGCGTGACCAGTTTTGCGAGTGGAAGAGCATCATGAGCCTCATGTTTTCGTGTGACGACAAAGCCACGCTCGTGGCCTACCTGTATGACGAGGTCGACGCGGCCGATCGGCAACGGGTCGACCAACACCTGCGCCAGTGCGCCGTGTGCGCGGCCGAAGTCGGCGCCCTCGCCGGCGTACGCACCGGGTTGACCCAGTGGGCGCCGCCCAATGCCGAACTGGGCTTCACCATTGTCAGGGCCGGTGGTGAACCTTCCGCCGCATCGCACCCGGCCGCGGCGGTGCCCGGTCCGCCGCCATGGTGGAACACCGTTCCCGTATGGGCGCAAGCCGTGACGGCCATCTTCGTGCTGGCGGTCAGCGCGGCCGTAGCCAACGTGCAGGTAAAGTCGGGCCCCGGCGGGTTGGCGATCTCGACGGGCTGGATGACGCCGGCCGCCCCGGCCATGGCGACGCCGGCGGCCGCGCCGCCGGCCACCGATGAGTCATGGAAGCCCGCGCTCACGGCCCTCGAGCAGCAGTTGCGTGAAGAAATCCGCGCCACCCGCGAGACCGGAACGGTGCGCGCGGCGTCGAGACCATCAGACGGCGACGACGCGACCTTGCGGCGCGTGCGCGAGCTGCTGGCGGCGAGCGAGTCCAGGCAGAACCGCGAGCTGGCCTTGCGCGTCACGCAACTGACGCGCGACATGAACATCCAGCGGCGCGCCGACCTGCTGCGGGTCGAACAGGCCATTGGCCACACTAGCGTCGAGATGGCGAAGCAGCGGCAGACCGTGAACTACCTGATCCGGGCGTCAACGACGCCCCAGCAGTAAGTTGAAAGTTGAAGAGTTGATAGTTGGTAGTTGTTAGAGCATTGAGACGAGTTATGAAGAAGCAGATGAGCGCGTGGGTGGTTCTGGCGTTGGTCGTGGCGGTGCCCGCCGCGGCGCAAGAGGCCACGACGGCCAAGCCGGTGAACATGAGCGACATGCGCCATCACATCTACGTGATGGAAGGCGCGCTGGCCCGGGCCGTGGACTATGGGGCCAAGAACCTGAACCGCGAGATCCTGGCCGTGATGCCGGGGGTCTTCATCCTCGCTGGCGAAGCCCAGGCCCGGGGCGTGTACCTCGAGGGGTATGGCGTCTACTTCGACGTGCAGGTGCCGATGATGCGGCAGAGCATGATGTGGAGCCTGCGCACCATGATCGACCAGGACAACGCCGCCGCCGAGAGGGCGATTAGCGACCTGCGCAAGGTGGGCCCGTCGATTACCGATCCCGCGGCCCGGGCGGTGTTCGAACGATCACTGAAGCAGCTTGAAAGTCAGGCGGCGCCGCCCAATGCCTACGCCCGCACGGGTAACCAGGCCAACAATCCTGCTGTCGCGGCGAACATGGTTCTGCCTGACGGTTCCGCTGGCGTCGGCGCCGGGGCGGCCGCCGGGGTCGCGCGGCCTGCCAACAAGGCGTGGGCGCAGGATCCGAACCGTGCCTACACCGAAGCCGTGACCAAGGCCCTGGTCGACGCGATTATCGACTACAGCACGCCCATGACGTTCGGCCCCGATCAGTGGCTGACGGTGGCCGCGCGCGACAACGAAGGCCGCGATACCCTCGCGCCACAGGATCCGCTCGAAGAAGTGGTGACGATGATTTATCGCATCAAGGGCGCCGACCTGATGGACTACCGGGCCGGCCGAATTAGCCGCGACGAGGCCCGCCAACGCGTGCAGGTGAGCCAGTTCTGATTCAGAACAGGGGAACCAAAGCGGGCCGCTGGTGTCTTAGAATGGTCAAGGCGGCGTAGTCAGCTGCGACATTCTATGGATACCACCACCCCGCGCGTTCCACTCGTCACCCTCGCCGGCGGCCTGCTCATCTTCGCCGCGCTCATGGCGGGGGGCATCACCCTGTCGTCCTACAGTTGCCGGGCCTCGGTCGATGCCGTCGCCGCGCTCGAGCCGGTCGACGTGGTCACCGGCTGGTTCGACGACGGCATTCTCGAGGACGGCAAGAACAAGCTGGTGCCGAGCGTCTCGCTGAAGTTCCGCAACAAGTCGGACGCAGCGCTCAAGTCGATCCAGGTCAACGCGATCTTCCGCCGCGTCGGCGAGCAGGAGATGTGGGGCGAGTACTTCGGGTGGGCGGTTCCGCGCGAGCCGGTGCTGGCCGCCGGCGCCGAAACCGCGCCGCTGGTGATGCGATCGGCGCTTGGCTATACCGGCGACCAGCCGCGCATGCAGATGCTGCAGAACAAGGAGTTCATCGACGCCAGGGTCGAGATCTACCTGAAGCAGGGCTCGCAGGTCTGGGCCAAGCTCGCCGAGTACCCGATCCAGCGCCAGTTACTGACGCGCTAGCGCCCGCGGATATAATCCCGGGCGATGGCGACACCTGCGTCCTCCACTCTCGAACGCCGGCTCGGTCCGTACGATGCCGCGGCGATCATCGTTTCCAACGTCATTGGCGGCGGCATTCTCTTCACCCCACCGCTCATCGCCGCGGGCGTTCCGAACCCCTGGCTGTTCCTCGGCATCTGGGTGGCCGGCGGCGTGCTGGCGTTCTGCGGCGCGTCGGCGTACGCGGAGCTCGCCGCGCTGCGGCCCAAGGCCGGTGGTGAGTACGTCTACCTGCGTGCCGCGTACGGGCATCTCGCCGGCTTTCTCACCGGCTGGGTGTCGTTCGTGGCCGGCTTCGCCGGCGCCATTGCCGCGACGTCGGTGGTCCTGGTGTTCTACCTGGATCGGTTCTTTCCGGGTGCGGCCGATCACACGCCGTTCTTCGTCGTGCCCCTGCCGTACTTCCCGCTGACGGTATCGCGCCGCACGCTCGTGGCGATCTCGGCGGTGATGGCGCTGTCATATGTGCACTATCGAGGGGTCGGCCCGGGCCGCCTGTTGATGAACTTCCTGGCCGTGCTGAAAGTCGCGGCCCTGATGCTCTTCATCGCCGCCGGCTTCTCCATGGGGGCCGGTTCGACGGCCAACATGCAGCAGGTCGCGGGACCCGTCGCGGCGTCGTCGTGGTTGCTGGCGTTGCTGGCCGTCATGTTCACCTACTCGGGCTGGAACGCGGCGTCGTACATGGCGGAAGAGATCCGCGATCCGGGACGCAACGTGCCGAAGGCGTTGGCGCTCGGCACCGGTGCCGTGATCCTGATCTACCTGTTGTTGAATGCCTTATATCTCTATGTGATGCCGGTTGGGGAACTGGCGAGGGTCCAGGGCAGCGTGCTGGACGTGGTCGCCGACAAGATGCTGGGCTCAGCCGCCGGCAATATCATGGGCGTGGTCTCGATCATCAGCCTGCTGGCGAGCGTGAGCGCCAACATCTTTGCCGGCCCGCGCGTGTACTACGCGATGGCCCGTGACGGCGTGTTCCTGCCGGCCGCCGCGCGCATCCACCCGATCTATCGCACGCCCTCGATCGCGATCGTCGCGCAGGCGGCCTGGGCCAGCATCCTGATCATGTCGGGCTCGGCCGACACGCTGACCACCTACACCGGCTTTGCGGTCACGCTGTTTGCCACCATCGCCGTCGCCGCGGTGTTCGTGCTGCGCTCGCGCGAGCCCAACGCCGAGCGCCCCTTCAAGGCGTGGGGCTATCCCTACACGCCGGCGTTATTTGTGATCGTTGGCACCGCGACGGTGATCAACGGCTTCTATTCCGCGCCCCTGACGACGCTGGCGGGCGTGGCCGTCATGGCCGCGGGCGTCCCGCTGTATTTCTACTTCGTGGCGACCAGCCAGAAACCCGGTTCGGTCAGCTAACGCTCCGAAGCGGCCGGCCGCGCGGATGCCGGTGTGAGACACTACAGGAATGGAATCGACGTTCCACGCCACGACGATCCTGGCCGTGCGCCGCGAGGGCCAGGCGGTGCTGGCCGGGGATGGGCAGGTCACGCTCGGCAACACCGTCGTGAAGCAGAACGCCCGCAAGATCCGCCGTCTCTACAACGATAGCATCCTGGCCGGTTTCGCCGGTTCGGCGGCCGATTCATTTGCGCTGTTCGCGCGCTTCGAGGCCAAGCTCGAGCAGTACCGCGGCAACCTCGACCGCTCGGCGGTGGAACTGGCCAAGGACTGGCGTACCGACCGCGCGTTGCGGCGGCTCGAAGCCATGTTGATCGTGCTCGACCGCAAGTCGATGTTCCTGCTGTCGGGCACCGGCGACCTGATCGAGCCGGATGACGGCGTGATCGGCATCGGCTCGGGCGGCGCATTCGCGCAGGCCGCCGCCAAGGCGCTGGTGCAGAACACCACCCTGGCGCCGCGCGAGATTGCCGAGCGGTCGATGATGATCGCCGCGGAAATCTGCATCTACACGAACAGCAATCTCACGATCGAAGAACTCTAGATGTCCATCCCTCTACCCGAGCGGTCGTCCACGTTCATCGACTCGCTCACCCCGCGCCAGATCGTTGCCGAACTCGACAAGTACGTCGTCGGGCAGGCCAGGGCGAAGCGGGCGGTCGCGATTGCCTTGCGCAACCGGCTGCGCCGCCAGAAGCTGCCGGCCGAGCTGGCCGAAGACGTGGCGCCGAAGAACATCCTGATGATCGGGCCGACCGGCGTCGGCAAGACCGAGATCGCGCGCCGGCTGGCGCGGCTGGCGCAGTCGCCGTTCATCAAGGTCGAGGCCTCGAAGTTCACCGAGGTCGGCTACGTCGGCCGCGACGTCGAGTCGATGGTCCGCGACCTGGTCGAACTCGCCGTCAACATGGTGCGCGAGGAGCGGATCGAGGAAGTGCGGGTCAAGGCGGAGCTGAACACCGAGGAGCGGCTGCTCGACCTGCTGTTGCCGCCGCGGCCGGCCGCGCCTGACGAAGACCCCGGCCGCATCCGCGACGAGATGCACGGCACCCGGCAGCGCATGCGCGAACAGCTGCGCGAGGGCAAGCTCGACGAGCGGATGGTCGAGATCGATGTCCAGGAGAAGTCGTTTCCGTCCATCGAACTCGTCACCGGCTCGTCGATGGAAGAAGTCGGCGTCAACCTTCGCGACATGATGCCGGGATTGTTCCAGGGCCGCTCGAAGCGGCGCCGGGTGACCGTCGCCGAGGCGCGCGAGCGGCTGAGCGGCGAGGAACAGCAGAAGCTGATCGACATGGAGGCCGTGTCGGCGGCCGCGGTCGAGCGGGTCGAGCAGGCCGGCATCATCTTCGTCGATGAAATCGACAAGATTGCCGGGCGCGAGGGCAGTCACGGCCCCGAGGTCAGCCGCGAGGGCGTGCAGCGCGACATCCTGCCCATTGTCGAGGGCACGACCGTCAACACCAAGCACGGCATGGTCCGCACCGACCACATCCTGTTCATCGCCGCCGGCGCGTTCCACGTCTCGAAGCCGTCGGACCTGATTCCCGAACTGCAGGGCCGCTTTCCCATTCGCGTCGAGCTCGACGCGCTCGGCCAGGCCGAGTTCGTGCGGATCCTGACCGAGCCCAAGAGCGCCCTGATCAAGCAGTACATCGCGCTGATGGCGACCGAAGGCGTCGACCTCACGTTCACCGACGA
>JBEGVQ010000183.1:0-8513 GCA_041178345.1 Acidobacteriota bacterium
ACGGTGGCGGACTCGAGCAACGTGACGGTGACGACGGGCACGGCCAGCAAGCTGGGGATCACGACGCAGCCGGTGGGCGGCGCCTCGGGCGCGACGCTGGGGACGCAGCCGGTGATTGCCATCCAGGACGCGAGCAACAACACGGTCACGTCGAGCAGCGCGGCGGTGACGGTGGCGATCCAGTCGGGGGCCGGCGGGACGCTGGGCGGCACGCTGACCGTGAATGCGGTGGCCGGCGTGGCGACGTTTACGGACGTGACGCTGACCGGCGCGACGGGGACCACCTACGTGCTGCGGTTCAGCGCGGGGTCGCTGACGGTGGCCGACTCGAGCAACGTGACGGTGACGGCGGGGACGGCGAGCAGGCTGGGGATTACGACGCAGCCGGCGGGCGGGGCGAGCGGGGCGACCTTCGCGACGCAGCCGGTGGTCACGGTCCAGGACGCGAGCACCAACCTGGTGTCGGGCGATAACAGCACGCAGGTGACGGTGGCAATCCAGTCGGGGGCCGGCGGGACGCTGGGCGGGACGACGACGGTGACGGCGGTCAACGGCGTGGCGACGTTCACAAACCTGACGCTGACGGGGACGGCGGGCACCAGCTACGTGCTGCGGTTCAGCAAGGTTGGGGGCGGGCTGACGCCGGTTGACTCGTCGAGTGTGACGGTGACGGCGCCGACGGCGCTGGCGATCCTGACCCAGCCGGTGGGCGGGGCGTCTGGGGCCGCGCTGTCGCCGCCGCCGAGTGTGGCGCTACGCGACCAGAGTGCCAACACGGTCACAGGGGACAGCAGCACGCGGGTGACGGTGGCGATTCAGTCGGGGGACGGCGGGACGCTGGGCGGGACGACGACAGTGACGGCGGTCAACGGCGTGGCGACGTTCTCGGGCCTGCAATTGTCCGGCAAGGCCGGGGTCAACTACGTGTTGCGCTTCACGAGTGAACCGTTTGGCCTGACGGCGGATTCGGCGCCGATCACGGTCTCGGCCGGCTTGGTGAGCACGGTTCAGTTCATAACGGCCGTGGGCGGCGGCGCCCCCGGCACGCCGCTGACGACACAGCCCTCGGTTCGGGCGACGGATGCCGCGGGCAACAGCGTATCCGGGAACGTCGCGCTGACGTTGTCGGAATCGGGTCGTGTCTCCCCAGCGGGTACGAGAAGCGGCGTTGCCGGCCAGGACGACATTTCCGTGACCGCGCTGGTTACCGCCGCCAGCCTGAAATGCGCCGCCAATCCTGTGGCTCTCGTCGACGGCGTGGCGGCGTTTACCGGATGCACCATCGATCAGCCGGGCACGTACACCCTGACCGCTACGACCGGCGGCGTCTCGGCCACGAGCGGTCCGATCGCGTTGGGCAAGCTCCCCAGTTCGGTGGCGCTCGCTGCCACTCCGGCGGCACCGCAGCCTGGCCAGCCGGTCACGCTGACGGCCCGCCTGACGCCTGAGGACGCGACCGGCGAGGTGGTCTTCCTCGATGGTGCCACCGCGATTGGCAGGGCCCAGGTGTCCGGTGGCACCGCGTCGATCGCCGTGCCTCTGCTTGCGAGCGGCCCGCGCAGCCTGACGGCTTCCTATGCCGGCGACTCGAGGTATCTGCCCAGCACCAGCGCCGGACTGTCGCTGACGATTGCCGGCGGCGCCAGCTTGTCGGTCGCGGCGACGCTGGACGCGCCGTTTGTGCAGGGAGCGGCCTCGTCGTTCTCCGTGCGGTCGACCAACAACGGCACGGGTCCCACGGCGGGGCCCGTCACGGTCTCGTTCGAGGTGCCGGCCGGCCTCACGGTTACCGGCGCCACCGGCGATGGCTGGTCGTGCACGGTCTCGTCAGGCGGGGCCAGCTGCACGAGGCAGGATCCGCTTGCCGCAGGTGCTTCGTATCCGCTGCTGCGGGTCAGCGTGGCCGTGGCCGGGAATGCCCTGGCCGCCGGCACCATCAGCATGAGCGTTGCCGGCGGCGGTGCAGCCGCGGCCAACGCGACCCAGTCGTTTGCCGTGGTGTCCGGTCTTGCCACGCTTTCGGTGTCGGCCAGCCACGACGGGGCCGCGACGGCGGGCCAGGTCGGCTACCCCTTCTCCATCGTCGTGCGGAACCAGGGCCCGGGCTCCACCAGCGGCACCGTGTCCGTGCGGTTCGAGGCCGGCAGCGGCGTCTCGGTGGCCGGCGCCGCCGGTTCGGGATGGAGTTGCTCAGCGGGTGAGTGCAGCCGCGCCGACAGCATCGGGCCGGGCGGCAGCTACCCAGCCATCACCGTGAGCATTGCCGTGCCGTCGACTCCGCCGACCACGGTCTCGATATCGGGCCAGGTGACGGGCCAGAATACAGCGGCCGGGAGCGTCTTGACGTTCACCGACAGCACGACCGTCGCTACATTTAATCCGCAGCAGGACTTCACGGTTCAAAAGACCATCGACACGCCGGTGGTGAAGCCTGGTGACGTCGTGCAGTTCGGCCTGAACATCTCGAATCTGTCCGAAGTGGGGCTGAACGAGGTCCGGCTGCGCGATCGGCTCCCATCCGGGTTCACGTATGTCCGGGGCTCAGCCTTCCTGGTTGGCGAGACGGGCACCTCACAGAGTCCGGGTGCCGTTACCGCCAGCGGGTTTGCGACCAGGTCGGCCAGCCGGACGCTCTCGGGGAGTTCCGTGATGGGCGGGTTGACGGGCGGAGGCCTGGGCACCCCGACCGCCAATGCCACCGTGGCCGGCGGCCGCCCGATCGAGCCCATCGAACTTGCCGGCGGGGTTCTCGAATTCTCGCTCGAACGTATTCGCCCTGGCGCTCGGCTATCCATCATTTATGCGACCGCAGTCGGCCTTGATGCCAAGCCCGGGACCTTCGACTCGGAGGTCACGACGTCGTTCGAATCGCCACTCGGGCCGCGCGAGAGTTCGGTGCCGGTCAAGCTGGCGGTGACCGTGACGCCCTCCAGCTTTGCGTCAGCCCAAGTGATCCTGGGGCGGGTGTTCGACGATGCCAATGGCAACGGCCGTTTCGATGCGGATGAACGCGGGCTTTCCAAGGTCCGGTTGTTCCTGCCAACCGGGCAAGCCGTCACCACCGACGGGAACGGTCAGTACAATCTGCCGGCCGTCATTGCCGGGACAACGTCGATCACGATCGACCGCGACACGGTGCCGGCGGGGTATGGCTTGCCCGCCAACGCCGCTCTCTCCGAGGGCTGGAGCCGGTTGCTGCGGACGCCGTTCGGCGCCGGCACGGTTCTGCGACAGAACTTCGCCCTGACGCGCGGCGGCTCTCGCACCGCGGAAGCGGCGCCGGCCCCCGCCGCCGACAACGGATCGAGCTCGCCGGTCACACCCCCGGCCGACGCGTTACGGATGTGGGAACGTGTCATCATCGATCGCCTCAGCATCGAGGTGGGACGGCCCGAGATTGCGGCCGGCGGCCGTGACCGGACGGCTGTGTTGGTCCGCGCGTTCGATCGCGCCGGTGCGCCGGTGCCGGGCGGCGTCGTCACCATGGAGACGACGGCGGGCCAATGGCTGGTGCCGTCGCCCACGCCCAACACCGAATCAGGCCGCCTCGGGCTGGCAATCGATCCGGTGCAGGCGAGGCTGAACCAGCCGGTGCCTTCCACCGACCTGTCGTTCTGTCGTCCCGAGGCCGAAGGCTCGGAACTGCCCGCGCAGCTCTTCACGGGGGTGGCCCCCCTGATCGACGGCGTGGCGCGTCTGTGCCTGGAATCATCCACGGCCCCGGCCACGGCGTATGTCCGTGCGATCGCGACCGATGGTGGCCAGGTCGAGGCCACGGCCAGCGTCAGGTTTACCGCGTCGCGCCAGCGGCCCGTCGTGGCGGCCGTGGGCGAGGTTACCTTCGGCCCCGGGGAACCGGCGACGGCCAACACGCCCGGCACGGATGCGACCCAGGCGAACGGCGCCGTCTTCGTGCAGACGGCGATCACCAGGAACAGCCAGGCGACCATCGCCTGGACCTCGGCGCCGACCATCAACGAGAGCCTGGGCCGCTCCAGGCTTAACGACCTCGATCCCACCGATCGCGCGTATGCGGTCTTTGGCGACAGTTCGACGCGCCAGGAGTTTGCGGTCGCCAACGCCAAGATGTACGCGCGCGTGGATTTCGGCCGGTCATCAGTGCTCTACGGGGACCTGCCCAACGACAGGGTGCGGCAGGGCCGCAGCGGCCTGCTCGACGTCAATCGCGGACTGACGGGGGCACAACTGCACCTGCAGGCGAACGAGCGAGGCTGGCTGGCGCTTCAGGCCGCCCGGCCCTCGACGGCGTTTGCCCGTGAAGTGTTCATCGGTGGGGCGGCGGTCGGCTCCGTGGTGCTTGGGAAGACACCCATTCTGCGTGGCAGCGAGGTGTTGACGCTGGAGGTTCGCGACCGCCGGCGCCCGGACCTGGTGACCGAGCGGATACCGCTCGTGCGGTCGGTGGACTACTCCATCGATCCGATTGGCGGCTTCGTCTATTTCAACCGGCCCATGCCCGTGTTTGCCGACAGCCTGGCCCTGGTGGATGTTGTCGCCACCTATGAGTACCTGACCAGCGGCCTGCAGACCGATGTCTACGTCGTGCGCGGGGCCCAGCAGTTCGACCAGTTGGGGCTTGAGCTGCGCGGCATGTTCTCCAGGCAGGCGGCGACGGATGGCCGCACCGGCGCGGTGACGGTGGGCGGGCTCGAGGGCGAGCAGCGCCTGCCGATGGGCGGCTGGCTGCGCTTCGAAGCCCCGTTCAGCCGGGCGAGCGACGGCCAGGTGGGCCACGCCTGGCGAGTCGACGTGGAACAGCCGTTGGCCGCCAGGAAAGCCGTGCTGCAGGCGCAGTTCGTCCAGACCGACGAGGCCTTCGCGAATCCGTTTGGGGCCCCGGCCGTTCAGGGCAGCACGATCGGGAGCGCCGGCGTGGTGTTCATGCCCAGCACGCGGACGCGTGCGCGCCTCGGCCTGCTGCGGGAATCGGCCAGCGGCGGCCAGGCCGACGCGACGCGGGATTCGGTGACGGCGGAATGGACGCAGCAACTGTCCCGGCGGCTGAGCGTGGGCGCCGCCTTCGATGCGCGCCAACTCACCGACCGCGCGGCCGGTCGTGCCATCGACTCCCAGTTGCTTTCGGCAACCGCCGAGTGGCGGCCGACCGACCGCTTGCAAGCCAGTGTCCGGCGCGAGCAGAATCTCGGCGCCGCCGACCCGACCTATCCCAACCAGACGCTGCTCAATGGCCGCTACCAGTTGACGGCCGACACACAGGTCGTCGCGACGCAGCGATGGTCCGATGCGCCCATCGTGCCCATGACCGGCGGCAGTGCCGCCGGGATCTTCTTGCCGAGCTCGACGCAGGAAACCTCGATCGGGCTCGAATCCCGATTCCGCCGATTCACGACCCTCTCGTCGAAGTACCAACTCGGCCAGAGCATCAATGGCGCCGATGCGATGGCGGTGCTGGGCGTCCTGACGCGAATCCCGGTTTACGGTCCGCTGTCCGTGGATTTCGGACTCGACCGGGCCTCGAGCCTTCTTCGCCCGGCCGCCGCCTCCACCAATGTGTCCGGGGGGTTCGCTTTTGCGCCTGACGACTGGCGCGCCACGCTGCACTTCCAGATGCGGACCGGCTTGCTGGACCAGCGGCTCTTCACCACGGGACTGGCCGGAGAATTGACCCCGGGGCTGACCGTGCTTGGTCACTATCGTCACATCCGCTACGCCGAAGCCCTCGCCCTCCGCGACCGCACCGATGCCGTGGCCTCGATGGCGATTCGCCCGCGGCAAACCGATCGCGGCGGCCTCTTGTTCAGCTGGAACTACGGCGAAGGCATGTCGCAGGTCCAGGTGATCCAGCCCGACGCCAACCAGCGGCTCAACCGCCTCTCCGCCGACGGCTACCTTCAGGTCACGTCCAAGCTGGAGCTGTACTCGCGTGCCGCGTGGCTGCGCACGGGCGTGCCGGGCCAGGCCAGCACGGCGACCACGTTGCTGGCTCAGCAGCGCGGACAGTGGCGCGTGGGGCGCCGCGTCGATCTCGCCGGCGAAGTGCGCTGGGCGAATGAATTGAGCGCGTCGGGCAGCGCCCGCTGGATCGGCGCCGGCGAAGTCGGGTTCTGGGTGATCCCGGATCTCCGTCTCGGTGTCGGCTACACCACCCAGCCCTGGTCGGAAGCCGGCCAGTCGCTGCCGATTCGTCCGGGCAACGGCGGATGGTACTTCGCTCTGAGCTCGCCGTTCAGTCGCATGTTTGACCTGCTCGGTCGGGCCGCGACGACACCCGCCGCACCTTGAAGATGCAAGCAATGCGGTCGAAGCTCGTCGTTGGTCCATCTCGTGGCAGTCTCGGGCAATAAAGAGGAGTTCGGTTCATGTCTCTTACCGTTAGTGCCGCCAAGATTCTCATCGCCGACGACGATGCGATCTTTCGATCGTTGATGACCGATGTCTTCACGAGCCATGGCATGACCGTCGTCAGTGCCGGCGATGGCCGCGAGGTCATTGGCCTGGCCGAGGCGGAAGATCCGGACATCGCGCTGGTCGACGTCCGCATGCCGATGCTCAGTGGATTCGAAGTCACCGAAGCCATCAGGCGCCACCCACGGCTGTCGCTTCTGCCCCTGGTGCTGGTCACGGCCCTGGACGACAGCAACGACCGCGAGACAGGGCTTCGGCTGGGGGCGGATGATCTGGTGGTCAAACCGGTCAAGCACGCCGACATTGTCCGCCGGGCCGTGGATTGTTTGCGTCAAAGCCGCTACCAGCGGGTGCGGGCCATGCACGCTGGTCTCGACTGGCTGACCGGCAATGGCGACTCCGGCTTTCTCTGGCTCGACCGGGCGGGCGGTTGGTCAGGCGAGAACGCCGTGGCGCGCCGGCTGCTCCACCTCCACCTGGGGCCGGCTGGCGAACCCGGTGAGACCCTGGTGGCGCACCTGGCCCGGCATTTCTCGCTCGAAACCAAGGCCCTCTGGCAAGACTGGCCCTCTCCCACCGTGCAGAATACCCCCCGGTTGTTAGTCCGTGGCGCCGGCAGCGCGCGGCCGGTCGTGCTCGAGGTCTCCATCGTGCCGGCGAATTTTGGACCGCAGACGCTGGTCAAGATCGACGACGTCACCACCGCCTATCAGCAGAAGCTCGACAGCTTCTCGTTTCACTCCGCCCTGCGCTCCAATGTGGCGGCGCCGATGAACTCGTTAGCGTCCGGCATCGAGCTGCTCGGCACGAAGGCCGCTGACCCGGCTCTCGTGGGCACGATCCGGAAAGCCTCGGCGCAGCTGCAGTCGGCGATGAACCGCTTGCAGAACTTCGCGTCGATTTCGGCGCACCCGCCCGGGCAGCAGCTGTCGCTCTCTGGGCTCGCCTCGATTATCGATGACGTGAACGAGCGGGTGCTGTCGAACCGCCTCTGGTGCGTCATGCCGTCCCAGCTCAGCCTTCGGAGCGATTCGATCCCCCTCTCGCCGGCGCAGGTGGACTTCATCCTCACGGAGCTAATCACCAATGCGGTGAAATTCCACCCCAGGCAACAGCCGTTTGTTCAGCTCGAGGTCACGATCGACAACGGCGTGCGTCTGACAGTCAAGTCCGACACCACGCCCATCCCGGACCACCTGTCACCGCTGCTGCTGACGCCGTACTTCCAGGCGCAGAGGTCGCGCCTGGCCGGCATTCCAGGAGCCGGAATGGGACTGGCCCTGGTCGCCCAGGTAGTCTGGCAGGCTGGTGGGCGCTGCATCGTCAACAACAGCGAGAGCGGGGTCGAGGTGGAAATCTCGTTTCCGTCGGTCGGGCTGGTCGAGTCCAGTGTTCAGTGAGCTCCGGGCGGCCATTAGTGCTGGTCGTCGACGACAACTCAGTGAACCGGACCCTGGTCGCAGACATTCTCAAGGCGAAGGGCTTCCGCGTGGCCAAGGCTGATTCAGCCGAGGCGGCGGTTGATCTCGTCGTGGCGCTTCGGCCGGCCCTGGTGCTGATGGATATCAACATGCCTGGGACGAGTGGACTGGAGGCCGTCCGGGTGCTCCGGAGTCATCCGGAGCCGGACGTGGCCGCTACCCCGGTCGTCACGCTGTCAGCACTCGCGAGGCCTAGCGACCGGGCCAACTCCCTGGCCGCCGGTGCCTCTGACTACTTGCCTCGCCCGTCGTCGATTCATGAAATGTTGGCGGCCATAGAGCGCCTCCTCGCGAATCGGCCCCAAGGACCGCACGGCTACGTCTCGCCCAGAAAGGTTAACTGACTCATGAGTCGGTTCTACGCCTTTACCCTCGTTGTGGCCGCGCTCCTGTCCGTGGCTGGTGCTTCGCTGCTTGGCCAGTCTGGCGCCAACCGGCGCGCGGCCGGCGACTACATCGTGGTGTTCCACGACGACGAACCCGACGTCGACGGGACGGTCGCGGAACACCAGAGAGCCTACGGGGCCAGCGTGGCGCAGTCGTATCGCCGCGCCCTGAAGGGATACGCCGCGACCATCCCGCTGGCCCGTGTGGACGACATCCGGCGCGACCCGCGCGTGGCGTTTGTCTCTCCAGACCGCGCGG
>JBEGVQ010000184.1:0-12230 GCA_041178345.1 Acidobacteriota bacterium
CGCGGGGTTGAACGAGGTCAGCTGGTGGCCGTCGGGCTCGGAAATCCAGCCGTCTGGGCCGGTGCAGGCCCCCGGGTTGAGGGGCTCGATCTGGAGTTGCTTGAGCAGGGATCGCATCCAAGAACGATACCAGACGGGCAGCGGCGACGTGATAGTGTCACCGGCCATGAGAATCCACTTGCTGAATCGTGTGTTACTCGCCGTGTGCCTGGTGGCCGGCGCCGGCGCCGTCTCCGCGGAGCAGTCCGGCGGGGTCGCAAAGCAGTTTACGGGCCACTGGCGCCTGGTGGGGTTCGACAACTTCGACGACCAGGGCGCGGCGAGCCCCAGTCCGTTCGTCGGCGGCCGCATCCTGTACGACGCCCACGGCAACATGTCGGCGCAGCTGACGCACGCGGCGCGCAAGCCGCTCAGCACGCCCTCAACCGAGGCCGAGCGCGCGGCCGCCTATTCGGGCTACGTGGCGTACTTCGGACGCTTTACCCTGGACGAGTCGCAACGCTCGGTCACGCACCATGTCGAAGGCTCGACCAACCCGAACTGGCCCAACACCAAGCTGGTGCGCTACTACGCGTTTTCCGCCGACGGCAATCGCCTGATGCTATCGGTCAAGAACGACGCGGGACGCGTCACCGGAACGCTGACCTGGGAGCGGCTGCGCTAGCCGGCGACGCCGCGTCCGCCCACGTCAGCGCTGCCCGCTGGCTTCGCTCGAGACCTTCGGGCGGGTCGCTTCTTCCTCGATTGTCGTCAGCACGTCGCGCCACGAGAACTTCTGGCCCGTGCCGCGCACGTAGTGGTCCATCCACGCCATCTCGCTGACCGACTTCACCAGCTGGTTGCGCGGGTCGGGAATGCCATGGGTGTCGCCGGGATACATGTAGAGCTCGGTGGTCACGCCAAGCTGCTTCAGCGCCATGTGCAGCTCGACCGACTGCGGACTCGGCACCCGCGGATCACCCTCGACCACGTGGATCATCGTCGGCGTCTTCGCGTTCTTGATGTACTTGAGCGGCGACTGGTTCCAGTAGGCGTCGAAGTCGTCGTAGGGAAGCTTGTCGCCCAGGTAGTACTGGCGGTTGCGCTGCACGTCGCTCTGCGCGTACATCGAGATCCAGTTCATGGTGCCGGCGCCGGTGCTGATCGCCTTGAAGCGATCGGTGTGGGTCAGGATCCAGTTGGACCAGTGACCGCCGGCGCTCCAGCCGAGCGCGCCCATGCGCTCGGGATCGGCAATGCCTTGCGCGATCAGGTGATCGACGCCCGCCATGATGTCGTCGTAGCCGGGCGCCATGTAGTTGCCGACAATGCCGGTCTTCAGCTTGATGCCGTAGTTGGTGGACCCGCGGTAGTTCGGCCGCAGCACCACGTACCCGGCGCCGGCGTAGACCTGCGAGCCGTAGCCGCCGTTGAACGACAGGATGTCGGCCGAGGCCGGGCCGCCGTGAATGGCGACGATCAGCGGATAGCGCTGACCGGCCCGGTAGCCCACCGGCTTCACGAGCACGCCGCCGACCATGGTGCCGTCCTTCGACTTCCACGTGATCTCTTCCTGCTGCCCGAGCGCGAAGCCGCGAACCTGGGGATTGGGGTCGGTCAGCTGCCGCCAGGTCGAGCGCGTGCTGGCGTCGGCCACCGCGTCCACCGTGAACACCGTCGGCGGCGTCGTGCCGTCGGCATAGTTGATGAGCAGCACGCCGGAGTCGGGATCCTGCTCGATCCCCACGCTGGCTTTCTCTTCGGTCAGCGGCCGCACGGTGTTGCGCCGCACGTCGAGCGCGACCATCTGGTTGGTGGCGCGGATCCCTTCGTTGAAGTAGATCGTGCTGCCGTCCTTCGCCCAGAAGCCGACCGACACGTCGCCGTCGAAGGTCTCGCCGAGCTTGCGGAACGGCTTGCCGCGCTCCGCGACGGCGCGGACGTAGACCCGGCCGTTGCTCATGCCGTAAGTCTGCAGGTCGTCCGGACCAGAGAACGCCACTGACTGGCTGTCGGGCGAGAAACTGAGGGCGCTCTCGCCGACCTCGGCGTTCTGGGTGAGCCGCTCGATGTGACCGGTCGCCGCCTCGAGCAGGTACAGATCGGAATAGATATTCTCGGAGGTGATGCCGCGCTTGTAGCGGTCCGGAGACAGCCCGCGGAACCCCACCCACTTCCCATCCGCCGAGATCGTGACATCGTCGGTGGAATAGGCGCCGCCTTCGGTCAGCTGCTTCGTGGTGTTCAGGCCGAGCTCGAGCGCCCACAGGCTCGACACCGGCGTCTCGGGATTGCGGATGTTGACGGTGAACTTCAGGTCGCGCCGCTTCTTCTCGTCCGGGTCGATCCGGTCCGGCGTCACGAAGTAGATCCGCCCGCCATCGGGCGCCCACTGCCAGCTGCTGACGCCGGTCGGGTGCTTGGTGATCTGCTCGGCCGCCGCCGTTTCGGCCTCCGCGACTGGCAGCCGATAGAGCTGTTCCTCGCCAGATTTTCCGGTGCGATACACCAGCCAGCGGCCGTCGCGGCTGAGGGCGAAATCAGCGACGCCTTCCTTCGTGTCGGAAATGCGGCGGGATTCGCCGCCGTCGGGCCGCATCAGGTACAGCTGGTTGCGCGAGGAGGCACTCTCGGGCGCCTCGCGGTTCGACAGGAACAGGAAGAACCGCCCGTCACGCGACCACGCCGGCCGCGTCTCGTTCTTGTCCTTGGTGAATGTCAGTTGCCGGGTGGATGGCAGTCCCTGCTTGGTCGAGACCAGGTAAAGGTCGGTCTGCCGTTTCGCTTCTTTCCAGTCGGGCGTGGACAGCGTGTAGAGCAGCCACTGACCGTCTGGGCTCGGGGTCAAGGCGCCGACCTGGCGCATGTGCTGCATGTCCAGGAACGTCATTGGGCGCGGCGCGGCTTGCTGGGCGTGGGCTGACCGACCCGCTGGGCTCCCCCACGACGAGACGAGAATCAGGATGACCAGGGCGACCGCGCGGCGCGCGATCGGAAGCGACACGTGCATGACAAGCCTCCGGATTGGTGCGGCACCCGAATCGAGTGCGCCGCGATTATACCGTTGGCCTCACTCCAGCAGCCGTCGCGTCGCGGCCACCAGCGCTACGGCCGATCCCGCCAGTCCTCCCCCCTGCGCCAGGTCCGGCTTGCCGCCACCTTTGCCGCCAAACTGCGCGACCAGGGCTTTGAGCAGGGCGCCGGCATCGGCGGTCGCGGCGCTGCCGCGCGCGATCACGACCAGCGCCGGGGTCGCCGCCGAGAACAGCACGACCACGGCATTCGGCTTCGCAGCGGCCGCTGCGACCGCGATCGCCTTCAGCCCTGGCGCATCCCAGCCGTCGAGGGTCTCGATCAGCACTGGCTGACTGCCCGCGGGCGAGGCCTTCTCGAGCAACGCCTGGGCCTCGTAAACCGCCAGCTTGTCCTGGAAGCCGCGCAGCGTTCGCTGCTGGGCCTTGCCCTCGGCCTGCATCCGCTCGACCGCCGCGGCCATCTCGTCCGGCGCCACCGACAGGAACTTCTGGGTCGCCGCCAGCGAGTCGCGCCACCGCCGGAAGCGGTTGAGCGCGCGGCCGCCGCACAGGAACTCCACGCGCGACCCGCCGCGGAACTTCTCCCAGCCGCCGACGGCAACCACGCCAATGCCGCCGGTGCGGGCCACATGGGTGCCGCCGCAGGCCGACAGGTCGAAGTCTTTGACGTCGATCAGCCGTAGCGGGCCGGTGCGAATCGACTCTTTCCTGAGCGGCAGTGCCGCCGCCTCCTCGGGCGTGGCAAAGCGGATCGCGACCGGCCGGTCCTCCCAGACAATGCGGTTGGCCTCGTCCTCGGCCTTCGCGACTTCGACCGCAGTGACCTCACGGGCCAGGTCGATCGTCGCTGAGAGGGTGCCCATGTGGAAGCTCTCGGTGCGCACGCCGAACAGGCGGGCGAATGCCGCCGACAGCACGTGCTGGCCGGTGTGCTGCTGCATGTGATCGAAGCGCCGGTGCCAATCGATCCCGCCCTGCACCACGTCACCAACCTTCAACCCGCCGGACGTGACGTGGGCAATGGTGCCATCCTCGCGATCGATGACCTCGCTGACCGCGGCGCCGCCAAGGGTGCCGGTGTCGAACGGCTGGCCGCCGGAGGTGGGATAGAACGCCGTCTGATCGAGGGTTACGTGCGCCCGTCCGCCGATGGTCTCGACGGCAACCACCGTGGCGTCGAACTCGGCGCGGTAAGGTTCGGTGTAGTAAAGACGGGTGGTCATGGGCATGGTCCGGCTGAAGCGCGACGTTACAGCGCCCGCGGCTCCTCAGCTGGAGCAATTGGCAACTCGAAGAAGAACACGGCGCCGCCGGACGCGGCGCGCCGGTAGCCGATCCGGCCCCCGTGGGAGCGGATGATGTCGTAGCTGACCGATAGGCCGAGGCCGGTGCCTTCGCCCACCGGCTTGGTGGTGTAGAACGGTTGGAAGAGCTTGGCTTCGTCAGCCGCCGGCACGCCCGGACCCGAATCCTCGACCTCAATCCATGCCCAGCCGTCGCGATCGCCAGTGCGGATCACGATCTGCCGCCGGGCCGTGCCGCCGTGGGCAATCGCCTGCTCGGCGTTGATCGCGAAGTTGAGCAGCACCTGCTGCATCTCGGTGAAGATCGCCATGACCGGCGCCGCCGACTGCTCGTCAACCTCGACGAGGATGTTGAGCTCGTCGAGCTTGCGATGCCGCAGTTCCATCACCGACGCGACCACGTCGCGCAGCCTGACCGGGGTTGGCTCGGACAACTGCCGGCCAAACCGGGACAGGTTGCGGATGATGGCACTGGCCCGGGTGCTCTCCTTCTGGATCAGCAGGAGGTCGGCGCGCGCAGCCTCAGGCATGTCCTTCTGCATCTGCAGCAGCTCGGAGAAGCCGAGGATGGCCTGCAGCGGGTTGTTCAATTCGTGGGCGACACCCGACACCAGCACGCCGATGGCGGCAAGGCGTTCCTGCCGAATTACCTGTTGCTGCAACGACTGCACCTCTTCGCGCATCCGGCGCTCGTCATCCACCTGCGCCGCAATTGATTCCCTCGCGCGCCGCAGGTTGGTGATCATCCCGCTCACCGTCTGCTGCAGGTGCTCCATCTCCGCGGTCGGCATCGCGTACGGCTCGAGCGGCGAGAGATCGCCTCGGCTGACCCGGCGGGCGGTGTCGCCGAAGTGATCGAACGCCTTGAGCAAGCGGCGGCCGGTGACATAGGCAGTGCCGTACACAAACAGCGTGGCGAGGAGCGAGATGGAAAAGTTGCGCCTGTAGATGGGCGCCGTCCGGGCGCGCGCCACGCTGGTGGGAATGCCGACACTGACCAGCCAGGGACCGCGCTCGACGACGGCGTTGCCGAAGACGCGCTCGACGCCGTCGACCCCGGTGCGAATCACGGAGGACGGCACGGTGTCGAACTCACGGGCCGCGCCGGGGGCCTCGACCGGGCGGCCGACGTACTTCGCCGAATCGAGGCTGCGCGCCACGACCATGCTGTTTTTGTCGGTCAGCGTCACGACCGATCCGGCCGGCAGGGGAATCGACTGCAGGACCTGCTCCAGGGCATCGAGATGCAACGACAGGCCGATGACCCCGACCACGCTGCCCTCGAGCGAGGTGATGGGATGACCGAGAAAGATCGAATGGGCGGATTCGCCAGCGCCCCCCAGCATTGGGCTGATCTGGGCCCGGTTAGTGGTGGCCACCGACTTGAGCCACGCCGCATCGACCAGGCCTTCGACCTTGGGGTTCGGCGGCCGCGCCCAGGCCTGCACCTGGCCGCTCGGTTCGGCCACCAGCGCGTTATTGAGCAACCGGTCGCGGCCCCCCACCAGTGGCAACAACACCTCGGTGATGGCCAGCGGATCGTGCGCGCGCATGCTCGGGTGCCGGGATGCGGTCAGGGCCACCGCGTCGGCCGCTTCAAGATTCCGATCCACATACGCGACCATCGTGGCCGCCATCGTCTCGGTCTCGGCCGCAAGCTGGCGGACGTGCTCACCGTAGGTGAGGTAGGCGCCGTAGCTGATTGCGGCGGACGCCACGACGGTGACGGTGAGGATGAGGAGGCGGATCTGGCGGCGGAACGGCTGGGCCATGGTGGTCAGGGGTGAAAGGTATCAGCCCGCGGCGCTGATGAGGGGATCGGCGGCACGGGCTTCGGCGAAGCCGGCGGCCCGCAGCCGGCAGCTGTCGCAGTGGCCGCAGGGCGCCCCGGACGGCAGCGGGTCGTAGCAGCTGTGGGTCAGGCCGTAATCGAGGCCCAGAGACAGGCCCAGCCGGATGATGTCGGCCTTCGACAGGTTGATGAGCGGCGTGTGGATGGTGAGTCCACCGCCCTCGACCCCGGCCCTGGTCGCGAGCCGGGCAAGGTGTTCGAAGGCCGTGATGAACTCGGGCCGGCAGTCGGGATAGCCGGAGTAATCAAGGGCGTTCACGCCGATCACGATGTCGGCGGCACCAAGGACCTCGGCCCAGCCAAGCGCCATCGACAGGAAGATCGTATTGCGCGCGGGCACGTACGTGTTCGGGATGACGTGCGGATCGATCGGGTGATCCTTGGGCACGTCGATCGCAGGCGAGGTCAACGACGAGCCGCCGATCGGCGACAGGTCGAGGGCGAGTTCCAGGTGGCGCTCGACGCCGAGCGCCGCGGCCACCGCCCTCGCCGCCTCGAGCTCGCGAACGTGCCGCTGGCCGTAGTTGATGCTGAGCGCGTGCAGGGCGAAGCCGTCACGCTTCGCGACGGCCGCGGCGGTGTACGAATCCAGCCCGCCGCTCAGCAGGACAACCGCTCGCCTGACTCCTGGCTCCCGACTCCCGGTTCCCGGCAGGTTCTGGTCAGACACCGCGCGTCTCGGGGCTCCAGATGTACTTGTGCATCTGCAACTGGACGCGGACCTCGAGACGGTCGGCGATCACCCACTCGGCCAGCTGCTGGCCGGCCAACTCGGCGTGCACCGGCGAGAACAGGACCGCGGCGACCCGCCCGGTCAGCTTCTCCCGCTGCACGAGCTCGCGCGCGAACTCGTAGTCGGCGCGGTCGGCAATCACGAACTTCACCTCGTCAGAGGGCTTGAGCAGCGCCAGGTTCGACCAGTCGTTCCTCGCGGCCTCGCCCGACCCGGGGCATTTCACGTCCATGATCCGGATGACCCCGTCGGGCACCTGGGCGATGCTGCGATGGCCGCCGGTTTCAACCAGCACCGTCTTGCCGGCATCGAGCAGCCGCTGCAGCAACGGGTAGACGTCGGGCTGCAGCAACGGCTCGCCACCGGTCACTTCCACGACCGGGCAGCCGCGCCCCTCGACGTCGGCGACCACTTCGTCCACGCTCATCTTGTGGCCTTCGTGAAAGGCGTAAGGCGTGTCGCACCAGCGGCAGCGCAGGTCGCACGCGGTCAGGCGCACGAACACGCACGGCCGGCCGGTATGGGTCGACTCGCCCTGGATGGAATGGAATATCTCGTTGATCGTGAGCATTACGAATCTAGTATTTTAGCTCGTGGCGCTCAGGATCGGGACATCAGGCTGGAACTACCCCGTGGGGAAAGGGACGTGGAACGGGATTTTCTATCCCCTCCCCGACGATCGCCAGCGTGGCTTCGACGAACTGGCCTTCTATGCCGAGCGCTTCAACGTGGTCGAGGTCAACAGCACGTTCTACGGGCAACCGCGGGCGAACGTCTCGCTCGGCTGGGCGCGGCGGACGCCGGCCGGCTTCGAGTTCACCGTGAAGCTCTACCAGAAGTTCACGCACCCGGGCATGACGAGCGACCGGGGGCCGATCTCGGCCACCGATATCGATGCCTTCAAGGGCGGCGTCGATCCGCTCGCGGCGGCCGGCAAGCTGGGACCCATCCTGGCGCAGTTTCCGTCCAGCTTTCACCACACGCCGGAAGCGGTCGCGTATCTCGACTGGCTGCTCCGCACGTTCGCGAACTACTCGATCGCGGTGGAACTGCGCCATGCGTCATGGAGCGATGCGGCTGCTGAGACGCGCGCGGTGCTCGGCGCGGGCAACGCCGCGTGGGTGCAGATCGACGAACCGAAGTTCGCGTCGTCGATTCGGCAGGACCTCGCAGCGGAGGCAACCCCTTCGTTGGGGTTGCCCGCCCATGACCTCTTCTACCTGCGTCTCCACGGCCGCAACGCCGGGACGTGGTGGGACCACGAACAGGCCGAAGACCGCTATAACTACTACTACTCGGTGACGGAACTGGAACCGATCGCCGCCAAGGCGAAGCTGGCGGGCCAGGCGAAGAAAGCATACCTGCTGCTGAACAACCACTTCTCCGCGCAAGCCGTGGCCAATGCCACGACGCTCAAGGAAATGCTGGACGAGCCGGTGACGGCGCCGATGCCGGCCGAGCTCGTCGAGCGGTTTCCCGATCTCGCGGGCGTCGCTACTTTGCCCCGCGCACGGTTACTCTGACAATGCGATCGGTCACGGCAATCTTCGACACCACGTCCATGCCGGAGATGACCTTGCCGAACACGGTGTAGTCGGCATTGAGCCGATGCTGATCGGCCAGCGTCACGTAGAACTGGCTGTCGGCCTTGGCCGCATCGCCGGCGTGGGCCATGGCCACCGCGCCGCGCACGTGGGTGCGCGTCTTCGAAATTTCCGCCACGCCGACCGTCGTGCCGCTGCCGCCGTTGCCCCAGGAGGCCTGCTTGGTCATGTCGCGGGTCTGCGGATCGCCCATCTGGATCACGAACCCCGGCACCACGCGATGCACGCGCTGGCCGTTGTAGAAGCGCTTGTTAATCAGGCCCAGAATGTGCGCCACGGTCTTGGGCGCCTCATTCGGATAGGTCTCGAACTCGAACGTGCCTTTCTCGGTTTCGACGATCACCACCGGACCGGCGCCAGGCGAAGTCTGTCCGGGCTTGGCCGCGGCCGCCGGGGCCTTGGCCGGCGCCGTCTGCGCCGACGCCACGCCGCCCGCCAGCACACTTACGAGAACGAACGTCAGGATCCGAACGGACATGTGAAGTGCCTCTCCTTGTGGGGACAACCCATCAGGTTTGTCCATCGCGTTTAGGTCTGCCCACGCGCCCGACACCGACCCGCCGGCAGTCGGCGATGAGGGCGCACTCGCCACACCGAGGATACACCGGCCGGCAGACGTTCTGGCCCCAGGTGACCAGGTAGAGATTGATGACCGGCCACCAGCGCCGTTCGATGACCCGGTAGAGCGCCTGCTCCGTCTCCTCGGGATCGCCGGTCTGGACCCAGCCCAGCCGATTCGCGATCCGGTGCACGTGGATGTCGACGCAGATGTTGGCCCGGCTCTCGAAGGCCAGGATCATCACCAGGTTGGCGGTCTTGCGGCCCACGCCCGGCAGCGTCACCAGCTCGTCGAGCGAGGCGGGAACCTTGCCACCAAACCTGGCGACCAGCGCCTGGCTCGCCTCTTTCACGAACGCGGCCTTGTTGCGGTAGAAGCCGACCGGGTAGATCAACGTCTCGATCTGCTTCTCGGTCAGCGCGGCGACCCTGGCGGCAGTGGGCGCCCGCTTGAACAGGCGGGTCGATGCCGCCAGCGTAGTCTCGTCCTTGGTCCGCGCCGAGAGCAGGGTCGCGATCAGAATCTGGAACGGGTCGGTCTTCTGGCCACCGGAGATCTTCTCGATGGCGGGCAGTTCCATGCCGTCAATCTTGCGGGCGATGGTCCGCATGACGCGCGCGACGCGTCCGGCCGGCGGCGTCACGGCACCGGCGTCAGGGGCGGCTGCCCGTTGAGCACCGCGATCGCATTCGACACCGCGAGATCGGCCATGCCCGTGCGCGTCTCGGTCGTCGCGCTCGCCAGGTGCGGGATCAGCAGGACGTTTTCGAGCGTCATCAGGCCGGGATGAATCTCCGGTTCGTTCTCGTAAACGTCGAGGGCCGCGCCCGCGATCAGCCGTTCCGTGAGCGCCCACGCCAGCGCGCCTTCGTCAACCACGGGGCCGCGCGACGTGTTGATCAAGTACGCCGACCGCTTCATCCTGGTCAGCGCCTTCTGATCGATCAGGTGCCTGGTCTCGGGCGTCATCGGGCAGTGCAGCGACACGATGTCGGAAGTCGCCAGCAGGCGGTCGAGCGGCAGGTGCGTGGCGCCCGGCAGATCGGCCGGCGTGCGGGCGGCATAGGCCACCGACATGCCGAACGCCGGCGCCTTCTCGGCCACCGCGCGGCCAATGCGGCCAAGGCCGACCAGGCCCAGCTGCTTGCCCCGCAGCTCCATGCCCAGCATGTAGTCGAGCGCCCAGCCACCCCACGCTCCGGCGCGGACGACCCGCTCGCCCTCTCCCAGCCGGCGCGTCACCGCCAGGATCAGCGCCCACGTGAAGTCGGCGCAGGCATTGGTCAGCACGTCAGGCGTGTTGGTCACCGCCACCCCTCGAGCGCGGCAGGCGGGGACGTCAATGTTGTTGTAGCCCACCGCCACGTTGGCGACGATCTTCAACTGCGGCCCGGCGGCATCGAGCACACCGGCGTCGATGGTGTCGGTGAGCAGGCAGACGAGCGCGTGCTTGCCGGCGATGCGCTGCCGCAACTCATCGCGCGAGATGGCGGTATTGCCGGTGTAGAGAGCGACGTCGCACGACTCGTCGAGACGGGCAAGCACCGACGCCGGAAGCCTTCGGGTGACAAGGACGGATGGTTTCAATCTAGTGTCCGTGACATTGACAGTAGCCGCAGTGGTTGCACGTCACCGACGGCTCGACGATGCACATGGTGTCGTCGGCGGCGCGCGGCAGCGCGTAGCGGCTGAAGGTGATGGCGACCGGCACGGTCCGGCTAAACCCGGCCGCCACATCAGCCGGTGCCGGTGGCGCGGCCGCGGGTGTCCCAAGATGTTTCTGAATGGCGGCGCGAACGAGCGAACGAATCTCGTCGTCGGTCATTCGACGAACTCCAGCTGATCGACGATCCCGATGATCGCAGCGTCAACGGGCGCGAGTCTCCTGCCGAGCGCCTCGCCGGCGGCGCGGCCTTCGAGCACGATCAGGACGCGCTCGCTCACGCCGGCGCCGACCGAATCGATCGCCAGCAACGTTGCGCCGGTCGCCACCCCCTGCGGCGTCTCCGGCTGCACCAGCAGCAGCTTGGCGCCCTCGAACTGCGCGCGCTTCTGGGTCGCCACCACCGTTCCCACGACGCGGGCGAGGATCATGCCTTGTCCGTGGACCAGTGATCAACGATGCCGACAATGCCGGCATCGGCCGGCATCTCGGTCGGGTGAAACGGAAAGCTCGCCTCTTTGCCGCGGACGAAAAACACCGTCTCGCCCACGCCGGCACCAACCGAATCGACCGCCACCAGCGGACGCCCGACATTCTTGCCGTCGGCCGAGATCGGTTGCAGGAGAAGGAGCGGGGCGCTGTCGAAGCCGGGGTCCTTGCGGGTGGCGACGACGTCCCCGATCACGCGGGCAAGCTGCATGGCGTTACTCGGCGACGTCGACGGCATCGACGATGCCGACGACCGCGGCATCCACCGGCACGTCTTTCATGCCCGCCGCCAGCCGCGCGGAACTGCCGCTGACAATCAGGACCGTCTCCCCCACGCCGGCGTCCACGGTGTCGATGGCGACGAGGTAGTTACCCTCGGCCTTGCCCTTGGGATCCACGGCTCGGGCCAGCAACAGCTTGCTGCTGACCAGCCGCGGATCCTTCCGGGTCGCGACCACGGTGCCGACGATACGGGCGAGGAGCATGACTAGCTCTTCGCGTTGGCTTTGCCGATGGGCAGGACGTCTTCAAGGTTGGCGTGCGGACGCGGAATCACGTGCACCGAGACCAGCTCGCCGACCCGGCGTGCGGCGGCCGCGCCCGCGTCGGTGGCAGCCTTTACAGCCGCAACGTCGCCGCGGACGACCGCGGTCACGTAGCCGGCGCCAATCTTCTCCCAGCCGACCAGCGTCACCTTGGCAGCCTTCACCATGGCGTCGGCCGCTTCAATCATCGCGACCAGGCCTTTGGTTTCGATCATGCCGAGTGCTTCACCCATTTCCGTTCCTCCAGGTCTTGGGGGCCTGGGGACCTGGGGGCTTGAAACGCTCAAGCCCGCGGGACCCCAGGTCCCTGCGACCGCAATGTCACTTCAGCGCGCGAAGCGCGTCTTCTATCAGTGCAGTTAGCTCGCGGTATGTTAGCCGAATTTCCCCGTCCGTGCCGGTGGCCGACGGCGCCAAATTGTGGAGCACCAGGCGCTCCGCCGAGTCGGGCGCCTGCACCACCTGGC
>JBEGVQ010000185.1:0-13130 GCA_041178345.1 Acidobacteriota bacterium
CACCTACGCCCTGCACGCCCTGGGCCTGGCGATCGGCGCCTTTGGCGCGTCGACCGTGATCGGCGCGTTCATCTTCGGCTGGCCGTCGATCATCGCCGTGATCATCAACTACGTGAAGCGCAACGACGCCCGCGGCACCTGGCTCGAGTCGCACTTCACCTGGCAGATCCGCACCTTCTGGTTCGCCGTGCTCTGGGCCTGCATCGTCCTCATCACCGGCGCCCTGCTGGCCATTGTGCTGATCGGCTTTGCGATCTGGTTCGTCGGCCTGTTCGTGCTGGGTTGCTGGGCCGTGTACCGAATCGCGGCGGGATGGCTGCGATTGAACGACAGACGCGCGATCGGCTAATCACCGCGACAGGGTCAGACCCCTCGGCAACTCCTGCCCGGGGTCAGACCCTAGAACAGCTTCACGTCGACGATCTGGCCCTTCTCGACGATGTCGGTCTGCGCCGGGATTTCGATGTAGCCGTCGGCTTGCGACATCGAGGTGATGTCGCCGGACGCCTTGAAGGCGGGCATCGCCAGTCCATCGACAATCCTCACCGTGTAGAACTGGTGGCGGCCCGTGGTCGAGACAATGCGCTGGCCCACCGGCAGACTCACGGTGTGGGTGTGGCGCGGCTGCAGGCGGCCGATCGAGCGCAGCGCCGGTACCAGCAGCATGTAGGCGTTCGACAGGCACGAGGTCGGGTAGCCCGGCATGCCGAACATGGGTTTGCCGTCGATCGTGCCGAACACGGTCGGCTTGCCCGGCTTCACGGCAATGCCGTGAAACACAATCTCGCCCTTGCGGCCAATCACGTCGAGGATCAGGTCGCGCTCGCCCACCGAGCTGCCGCCAGAGAACACCAGCACGTCGCAGGCGACGCAGGCATCGATCGCGGCCTCGAGCGCCTCGATCGTGTCTTGCGCCGTCGCGAACGGCATGGCCACGCCGCCGTGCTCCTGGACGATCGTGCTGAGCGTGAACTTGTTGATGTCGTAGATCTGGCCCGGCCGCAATGCCTGCCCGGGATCGATGATCTCGTTGCCGGTCGAGAGAATGGCGACGGTGGGCTTGGCGTAGACCTCGACCTCGCCAATCCCAAGCGCGGCCAGCGCGCCGATCCGGCTCGGGTTCAGCACGTCGCCGTCGCGGATCACCGTCTGGCCGACCACGATGTCGGCGCCCTGCCGCCCGACGTTCTGGCGTGGATACACGGGGGTCAGGATGCGGACGCGGTCGCCCGCCATCTCGGTCTCCTCGACCATCACGACGGCGTCGGCGCCCGCGGGCATGGGCGCCCCGGTGGCGATCTCGACCGCGGTGCCCGGCGTCAGGTGCCGGGTCGGCACCTGGCCGGTGTAGACCTTCTCGATCACCCGCAGCGTCTTCGGCTCGTAGCGGCTGGCGCCGAAGGTGTCGTCGGCGATCACCGCAAAGCCGTCCATGCCGGCGCGCGAAAACGGCGGCACGTCGCGGGTTGACTGCACGGCGGCGGCGGCGGCCCGGCCGTTGGCGTCCACCAGCGCCACCCGTTCGCGCCGTGAGATCGGCGCGCACGCGTCGGCAATCAACTGGCGCGCTTCCTCGAGTGGAATCGTGTCCTTGATCGGGCGCATCTCTGACTTGGCGCCGGGAGTCGGGAGTCGGGAGTCGGGAGTCGAATTCATTTGTTGGCTTGCTGAACCAAATGACCGAGTTCGGGTACGACCAGCTTGCTCATCGCGAGGCGGACCGCGCTCTCCGAACCTGGCAGCGAGATCACGATGACGCGGCCGATGGTACCGGCGCAAGCGCGGCTCAGCATCGCCGCGGCGCCGATGTCGTGGTAGCTGAGCATGCGGAACAGCTCGCCGAAGCCGGGCAGCCGCTTGTGCAGCAGCGCATCGATGGCCTCGAAGGTGCTGTCGCGGCTGGTCAGGCCGGTGCCGCCGGTCGTGATGATCGCATCAACATCGCCGATGGCCGCCTGCTGGCGAACCAGTTCCGCGACCCGCGCGGGTTCATCCGGCTCGATCGCCTTGCCCGCCACCTGGTGTCCCGCCGCGAGCAGCAGGTCGACGATGGCGCGGCCGGCGGTGTCGGTGTCGTCGGTCCGGGTGTCGCTGACGGTCAGGACGAAGACCCGGGCCCTCTCGGCTGCCAGGGCCTTGTGTTCTGCGTTACTCACCCCTCGATTATAGTGGTGCCGATGAGCCGGTTGCTGCCGTTGGTCGTGCTTCTGCTGCTGTCCACAATCGTCCCGTCGGCGCAGCCCCCCCTCGACAAAACCGCCCAGCAGTGGGTCGAGACCACCATCAAGCAGCTGACCGTCGAGCAGCTGGTGGGGCAGATGATCTTCGCTCCGCTCAACTCGACCTACCTCAGTAGCGACACCGATCAGTACGACGCCCTGGTCAGGCTGGTGCACGAATCGCACATCGGTGGCCTGATCGCCTTTGGCGGCACCGAGCCCATGCCGAACGTGCTGTTGAACAACACCTATGGCCCGGTGATCCTCGGCCAGCCGCTCGAGCTGGCGTCGTTGTTCAACCGGCTGCAGTCGATCGCGCCGCTGCCGTTGCTCACCACCTCCGACTTCGAATGGGGCGTGGCCATGCGCGTCGCCGGCGGGACGAAGTTCCCGCGTGCCATGGCCTTCGGCGCCGCCGGCGATCCCGGGCTGGCGTACGAGGCCGGCAAGGTCGTGGCTCGTGAAAGCCGGGCGATTGGCGTCCACGTCAACTTCGCGCCGGTCGCCGACGTCAACAACAACCCGCGCAACCCGGTGATCAACATCCGCTCGTTCGGCGAAGATCCCGCCCGCGTCGGCGGCATGGCCGGCGGGTGGGTGAGGGGCCTCCAGGAAGCCGGCATGATGGCGACCCTGAAACATTTCCCCGGTCATGGCGACACCGATGTGGATTCGCACCTCGGCCTGCCGCTGGTGGCGCATCCGCGTGAGCGGCTTGACGCAGTGGAGCTGGCGCCGTTCCGCGCCGGCATGGCCGCCGGCGCCGCCGGGGTGATGGTGGCGCACATGGAGATGCCGGCGATCGATCCCGAGCAGCGCCCGGCCACGTTCAGTCCCATCGTGATCGGCGACCTGCTGCGCCGGCAGATGAAGTTCGACGGCGTGATCTACACCGACTCCATGAAGATGGCGGCGATCACGAAGATGGCGTCGCCCGGCGAGGCCGCCGTGCTCGCCGTCAAGGCCGGTGTGGACGCCGTGCTCGACTCACCCGACTCGGCCGCAGCCGCCACCGCGATTGTGGCCGCGGTCAAGGCGGGCGACATCCCGCGCGCACAGGTCGAGCGGTCGGTGCGGCGCCTGCTCGAGACCAAGGCCCGGCTGGGGCTGCATCGCACGCGCACCGTCAACCTCGATGCCGCGGCGCTCTCAGTCGGCGGCCGCAAGCACGAGGCGGTCGCCCAGGCCGTGAGCGACCGTGCCATGACCCTGATCAAGGACGAGCGGGCCATGGTGCCCATGCCGACGCCGCGCACCGGATCCGTGATGTACCTGTCGGTGCTCGACTACCCCTCCGGCTGGCGGATCGCCGCGCCCAGCCGCACGATGATTCCCGAGCTGCGCGCGCGGTGGGCGGCGACCGAAGCGTTCGAGATTTCGGATCGGACAACCGCGTCCGAGCTCGACATGGTTCGCGCGCTGGCCGCGAAGTACGACGCGGTGGTTGCGGGCATCTTCGTGCGCGCCTCGTCTGGCAGCGGCCGGCTCGACCTGGCGCCGCAGCTCGAGCGATTCCTGCAGGACCTCGCCCGCGCCACCGAGCGGCGCCAGCAGCCGTTCGTGTCGGTGCTGTTCGGCAATCCGTACACGGCGATCGCGATGCCCGAGGCGCCGGCGCTGATGCTGACCTACGACTTCTCGGATGGCGCCGAGCGCGCCGCCGTCAAGGCGCTGGCCGGGGAGATCCCGCTCACCGGCAAGCTGCCGATCGTGCTGCCGGGATTATTTCCGCTGGGCCACGGGCTGACTCGTTAGAGGGTCAGGGGCTGGCCTGTGTCTAAGCGGTGTCCGTCAGTGGCCTGAGGCGCGCGCCTTGGCTTCGCTGTCCACGTCTTGTTCCCACGCCAGCAGTTGCTGATGCAGGCGGCGGACCACGGTGGTCTGCTGCGCGGCCAGGTCGTCGCGTTCGCCCAGATCCCTGCGCACGTCGAACAACAGGTAGCGGGCCGTGCCATCGACCAGCAGCTTCATGTCGCCGCTGCGGACCGCCCGCTGATTGAGTCCGCCGGTGTGGACGCGCCAGAACAGCGTGCGTTCGACCACCGGCGTGCGGCCTTCGAGCATGGGGAACAGGTTGATGCCCTCGAGCCTCGCCTCGGCCGGCACCGGTGACCCGGTGGCCGCGAGAATCGACGCGCTCAGGTCCATGGTGATGCCCACCTGCGGCGTGACGCGGCCGGCCGGCACGCGACCGGGCCAGCGGACGAGCGTGGGTACCCGGATGCCGCCCTCCCACAGCGTGAACTTGCGATGCGCCAGCGGCGCGTTGCGCGACAGCCACTCACCGCCGTTGTCGTTGGTGAAGATCACGATCGTGTTGCGGCTGAGCCCGCGCTGGTCGAGTGCGGCCAGAATCTCGCCCACGCCGCGATCGACGCGCTCGACCATCTTGGCGTAATCGACGCGCGTTCCCGGGGTGTCATCAAACGGCATCACGTGCCGCGAGTTGTCGATCGCGACCGAGGGGTGATCGGGGACCTGATACGGCCAGTGCGGCGCGGTGTAGGCCACTTCGAGGAAGAAGGGTTGCGCGGCGCGGTCGGCGATGAACTTGAGCGAGCGCGCGGTGATGAGGTCGGTCATGTAGCCGGTCGCGGTCACCGGTTCTGCGTTCTCGAACAGATCGGGCCGGCCATCGCTGTCGGTGTGCTGGTAGTAGTCGCCGTAGCCGGCCTTCAGCCCGAAGAAGTAGTTGAAGCCATGGGCGCCTGGGCTGAACTCCGGCTGGTAGCCGAGGTGCCACTTGCCGACGAGCGCCGTGGCGTAGCCGTTGCGGGCCAGCAACTGCGGCAACGAGTGGCCTGTCGCCGGCAACCCGAACGCGCCATCAACGCGCGCCGAGCTGAGCGGCCGCTCGAGTGAATAACGCTGCTGGTAGCGGCCGCTGATCAAGCCGGCGCGAGTCGGCGTGCAGGTCGAGGCGTTGGCATAGAAGTCGGTGAAGCGCGTGCCCGCCTGGGCGAGGCTGTCGATGTTCGGCGTCCTGATGTCAGGCGCGCCGTAGCTCCCCAAATCGCCATACCCCGCATCGTCCGTGATGATCAGGACGACATTGGGGCGATCCTGGCGCGCGGCTTCGGGCTGCGCGAAGAGTGCGGCCGCTGAAAGGCCGGCGAGCACCACGGTCGCGATGGACTTGGGCATGCTGCAGCGAATCCTATCGCAATCTCGACCGGCGGGATTCCGCTACCGTGGCGGCACGGCGCAGGTGACGGTCGCGGTCGGTCGGGTTGGCGACCATCACCACCTGGCTGTTGGACGAGGTCCAGCCCCAGACCGTCCCGATTGGCGCCTCCGATTCTGGGCGGCAAGGGTGGCGTCCCCCAATCCTGTGGAATATTCCGCGATGCCTGGTGCGCGATGCGCCCCGGAAACGGACGCGGAAGCCAGAACCAACCCCGCGCCGGCGACGGCGCGACTCTTGCGTAAGGATCGTCGACGGCCTGCGCCGGCCCCGGCGTGTCGCGGGCGACGGCCAACGATCGTTGAGACAAGGAGTCGCGAGATGAACACGAACCACAGCGTGAAGGAACTGATGACCCCGGACGTCATGACGGTGGAGGATGACATGACGACGGATGCGCTGGCGCGATATCTCACCGAACATGAAATCTCCGGCGCGCCGGTCGTGGACGACCAGGGCCACGTGATCGGAGTAGTGTCGATGGCCGACATCAGCCGCAACCTGGCTGAATCCGAAGCGGCCCTGGGCGCCGGCTTCGACCGCGACGCTGTCACCGACCTCACGCTCGAGGACCTCGGGCAGCGCTATGTCGAGGAACGGGCGTTTACGGTTCGGGATGTCATGACGCCGCTGATCCACCAGGTGCCCGCGACCGCATCCGCAGCCGAGGCGGCACGGCTGATGATCGACCATCATGTTCACCGGTTGATCGTCACCGAGGGCAAGGAGCCGGTGGGCATCCTCACGAGCATCGACCTGCTGAAGGTCGTCGCGACGCCGCGCTGAGGACGCCGGTGCGGGGTCGGCAGACCATCGTCCGAGGGTAATCGAGGTGAGACTCTTCTCGCTGGCGCTCGACTACGACGGCACCATCGCGCGCGACGATCGGCTCGATCCCGCCGTGCGTGACGCGATTGCGCTCGCCCGCACGCGAGGGATCACCGTGCTGCTCGCAACCGGCCGGATCCTCGACGACCTGCGGCGGGTCGCTGGCGAGCTGCACTTCGTTGACGGCGTGATTGCCGAGAACGGCGCCGTCCTGCACTTCCCCGAGAGCGGCCACACCACGCTGCTGGCGCCGGGCATTCCGAAGAGCTTCCTCGACGAGTTGACTCGCCGAGGGGTGCCCTTCCAGGCCGGCCAGGCCCTGGTGGACACCGATGCCGTCCATGCGCGGGCCGTCCTCGAGGTAATTCACGCGCTCGAATTGCCCCTGGTGCTAATCTTCAACAAGGGCCGCGTGATGACGCTGCCGCAAGGCGTCAGCAAGGGCACCGGGCTGCATGCCGCGCTCGATACGCTGCGCTTGTCGGCCCGCAACACGCTGGCGGTCGGCGACGCTGAAAACGACCACGAACTGTTGCGTCACGCTGAAGTTGGCGTGGCCGTGCCGTGGGCGAGCGCGGCGCTTCGCGAGACGGCTGACCTGACGCTGTCGGGCGACGGTCCGGGCATCGTGGCGGCGTATCTGCGAGGTCTGGCCGACGAGGGCCGCCTGCCGACGGCCGCGCATGGACGCCGGCGGCTGTTGCTGGGATACGGCGAGGACGGGAGCGAGTTCACGTTGATGGCCCGAGGCCGCAACGTGCTGATTGCCGGCGACACCAAGTCCGGCAAGTCCTGGGTGGCCGGGTTGCTGTGCGAGCAAATGATCCTCCACGGCTACTGTATCTGCGTGATCGATCCCGAGGGCGACTACCGGTCGCTCGAGGCGCTGCCCGGCGTCACGATCCTGGGGGGCGAGGATCCGCCGCCGTCGCCGCGCGACCTGATGCGCGCCCTGCGCTATCCCGATCGCAGCGTCGTGATTGACCTCTCGCGAGTGCCGCAGGACGGCAAGCTCGCCTACATCCGCAGCGCCCTGGCGGCGCTCAACCGCCTGCGCCGGCAAACCGGACTCCCGCATCGAATCGTGATTGACGAGGCGCACTATTTTCTCCCCGGCGGCGACCAGGGACTGCTCGATCTCGAGCGGAACAGCTACACCGTGATCACCTACTGCGCCTCTCGACTGCCCAGGAGCCTCCTGGCCGCGACCGACGTGATTATCGTGACCTGCGCCTCGAACCCGGCGGAGATCGACGCCTTGTTCGCGCGCTCCGGGCAGGGCGCCGGCGCCGACCGCAAGGACTGGGATATCCTCTCGCGGCTGCGGCCCGGCCAGGCGATTGCGCTGCCGATCACGGCGGAATCGGCGGGGCAGTTGCGGCTCCTGACGGTCGCCCGCCGGCTCACGCCGCACGTCCGCCATCGCCAGAAGTACGTGGATGTCCCGGTGTCGGATCGGCGCGCCTTCGTCTTCGCGACGACGCCGGTGGTTCGCGCCACGACGCTGAGACAGTTCGTCGCGGAACTGGAACGCCTCGCCCCGGACGCGCTCGAACCATTCGTCGAGCGTGGCGATTTCTCGCGGTGGATCAGAGACGTGTTTGGCGATCACGCACTCGCTGCCGAACTGATGGCCATCGAATCCAGGCATCGCGGGAAGGCCGGCGTGGACACGATCGCCGCGTTGTCGGACGCCGTCCGCGCCCGGTATGACCTGCGTGACGACGCACTCGCGCAGCGCCGCTAGGCGCGGTGGCCACTACGGCTGAGGCGGCGTGCTGGTGGCGATCCCGCGATTTTTCCGCGAGGTGGGGAGTTTTTCGGCCGCCGGCGCGTCGCGCGGAGGCGCCATGGCGCAGGTCATTCAAACCCCGGAAAACACGCCTGTCGGCGCACCCGGGACAGTGCCCCGGGAGTCCCCGGTTGGCACTGCCGTTGCTTGATCCCGGGGCGTTCCCCTGTTCGAGCGGGGGAGCGACCGACAAGTCGACCACTCAAGGATGGCGCCGATGCCGGAACCGACTCGGAAGATTGATTCTGTTCGCCCAGAGCTGCCGGAGCGGGCGGCTGGTCCGATCAAGGTGCGCACCTTGCTGCCGAGGGTTCCGCCGGCACAGCACGACGGTGGTCCGGGCGAGCGCCGCGATCTCGCGGCGCGGGCCGAGATCCTGCGGCGAATCGAGTCGGAGTATCGCGAAATGCCAGGGTTGCGGCTGACGCTGCCCCAGGCGCAGCGTCTGTTTGCGTTGCGCGACGACGTCTGCGCTCGCGTGCTGGCGGCCCTGGCTGACCAAGCGGTTCTTCGGCGCGATGCCAATGGCGCATACGTGCTGAATGGCCATCGTCCATGACAGGCGTGCCGACCCGGCTGAATCGAGGAATCAATGATTCGCGCGAAACGGTTCAACGTCATCATCGCGACTGACGGCTCCCGTGCGGCGACGGCCGCAGTCGCGACGGCCGGGCAATTTCCCTGGCCCGACGGCACCCGCGCGTTCGCGGTCGTCGCGAAGCAGGTGCGCGCCGACTACCGGCGGTCGATTCTCCTGGCGGCGCTCGATCGGACGGCCGAATTCGTCGCCAGGGGCGCGGAGCGTGCTTTGTCACGCCGCTGGCCCGAGGTGGAAGTGCGCGTCGTGGATGCGCCGCCGGCCGATGCGATCACCGGGGCAGCAGTGCGCCGCCGGGCTGACGTCATCGTCATGGGCTGGCGCGGCCACGGCCCGGTGCGGCGGCTGCTGGCAGGAAGTGTGTCGCGAGACGTGGTGCGACGAGCACCGTGCGCGGTCCTGGTCGTCAGGCGGGCGCTCAGGGGCGTGCGGCACATCGTGGCCGGCTTCGATGATTCCGCGCATGCCCGGCGCGCCGTGGCACTGATATCGAGCCTGAAGGTTCCTCCCGGTGGTCGCGTGTCGCTATTCACGGCGGTCGAGAGCATGCCGGTGCCATCGCAGGCGCTGGCGCTGGGCGACACTCGTGCGGCGGTCTCGGCAGAAGTGCGTCGCATCAACCAGGAGCGGCTGGCAGCGGCGCAGCGGGCGCTCGACCGGGCGGCCCGCACTTTGACTCGTGCCGGCTGGCAGGTGGGGACGGTGGTCACGACCGGCGCGCCGCTTCGTGAATTGCTCGCGATCGCCGCCAGTGGCCGCGCCGATCTCGTGGTGGTCGGCGCGAGAGGCGTGAGCGGTGTGCGCCACTTGCTGCTGGGGAGTGTCGCCGAGGGCGCGCTGAACCGCAGTCCTGTCCCGGTCCTCGTGGTGCGATGAGGTGAGTCCCCGATTGATCGACATCCGCGAGCGCAGGCGGCCATGCCCCTAGGGCGGGCGGCCTTCTGGATCGCGGTCTACCTTGGCCTGGTGCTCGCGCCGTTGGTCGTGCTCCTCCTGGGCCCGACCCCGCCTGGGCTGGGGTTCCGGTGGGACGTGTCGATGGCACTGGGGTTCGCCGGACTCGCGATGATGGGTGTCCAGTTCGTGCTGACGGCGCGATTTCGTCGCGCCACGGCCCCGTTTGGGATCGATCTCATTTACTACTTCCACCGCTATGTCGGCATCGTGCTCCTGCTCGTCGTCATGGCCCATCCGGTGCTGGTGATCGTCGACAACCCTGCCACGCTGGGGTTTCTGAATCCAGTCGCCGGGCCCTGGCACATGAGCGCCGGCGTGATCTCGCTACTCGCCTTGATCGGTGTGGTGATCGCGTCGGTCTGGCGCAGGACTTTCGGACTCGCGTACGAGCCGTGGCGCGTCACGCATGCGATCCTGGCGGTTGCGGCCGTGGGCCTGGCGCTCGTTCATATCGAGGGTGTGCAGTACTACGCGGCGAGTCCGTGGCAGCGCCTGCTCTGGCGCGCCTTCGCCCTCTCGGTGGTTGCGGTGGTGTGCTACGTGCGGGTGATCCGCCCGTGGCAGCTGCTGAGGCGGCCCTATCGCGTCACCGGCATCGTGCGTGAGCGCGGCGATGCGTGGACGCTGACGCTGGAGCCCGATGGACACCGGGGGCTCTCATTTCTGCCCGGGCAGTTCGCGTGGTTGACACTTGGCGGCAGCCCCTTCCTGATGCAGGAGCATCCGTTCTCGTTCTCGTCGAGTCCGCTGCAGCCGCGCGGCCGGGTCGCGTTCACGATCAAGGAACTGGGCGACTTCACCCGCGCCATCGGCAGTGTGCCGCGCGGCGCCGCCGCATTCGTCGATGGGCCATACGGCGCCTTTACGACTGACCGGCACCCGGCACCCGGTTACGTGTTCGTCGCCGGCGGGATTGGAATCGCGCCCGTCATGAGCATGCTGAGGACGCTTGCGGATCGGGGCGACCGGCGCCCGCTGCTGCTGTTCTACGCGTACCGGCGATGGGACCGGATGACGTTCCGCGAAGCCATCGCCGCGCTGCAATCGCGGCTGGATCTCACGGTGGTCTTCGTCCTGGAAGAGCCGCCGGAGTCCTGGAACGGCGAACGGGGCTGGATCACACGCGAGGTGCTCGATCGGCATCTCCCCGAAGACCGGTTGCCCCGCCACGTCTTCGTGTGTGGTCCGGAAGCGATGACGCAGGTGATCGAGAGACAGCTGCGCGGTCTCGGCGTCCCACTCTCGCAGGTGCATTCGGAGCTCTTTGAACTGGTCTAGCCGGCAGCGAACCATTGCTGTCGACGGTGCCGTGGAGGACATCACCATGCGGTGCGCATTGGCTCAGGTGGTGGCGGTCGCGACGGGCGGGTTGGTCGTGTTACTGGCGGTGCTGTTCGCGCTGGTGCAGCGAGGCTGAGCCGAACAATGGCCTGGCGCGCTCCTGCGCCTCTTCCAGCGTTGTCACCAACCCGTCCAACTGCAGCTCGTACACCACGCGCAGGATCTCGCCCATGCGCGGTCCAGGGGCCACGCCCAGTTCGAGCAGGTGGCGCCCGAGCAGGAGCGGTGCGGGCGGTTTGTGCTCGACGCCGAGCGCGCGCGCGCGGTCGATGAACCAGTCCATGGCGGAACAGTCGAAGGTGCCCTTGCGGCCATGGCAATCCGCGCGATCGAAGCGGACCAGCAGCTCCAGGTCCACCTTCTGGGCCAGCCGCCGGAAGGCGCCGTCGGTCACCGTGTCCTTCTGCTTGTAGAAGGCGCTCGGCCGCAGGTGTTCGGCGGTGATGCCCAGCACCTGGGCGCGCACGTCGAAGTGGTCGAGCGTGTGCACATTTAGCCGATCGAGAATCGCCGTGGCGAGCGGCACGCCGGCGGCTTCGTGCCCGGGCGATCGCACCCGGCCATCGATCATGGCCGTCGTCAATGGCTTGCCCAGGTCGTGGCAGACGGCACTGAGCATGATGGTGGCTAGCCGGGCGCGGTCGAGGTCGCCATTCCGCTTTCTCGCCTCGTCGATCACCATCAGCGTATGCGTCCACACGTCGCCTTCGGGATGCCACTCCGCATCCTGCGGGCACTCGTAGAGCGGCACCATTTCCGGCAGGATCTGTTCGATCACGCCGAGCTCTCGCGCGAGCGCGAAACCAATCGACGGCCGCGGTGCCTTCAGCAGCAGCTTCTCGAACTCTCCCCAGATCCGTTCGGCCGGCAAATCGTCGAGCGGGAGGCGCCGGCAAATGTCCGCCGTGGCCGGATCGATCGTCAGCTCGAACCGCGCCGCAAACTGCAGCGCGCGCAGCACGCGCAGCGAGTCATCGCCAAAGGTCACCGCGTCCACGACGCGCAGGCGCCCCGCGCCAAGGTCGGCGCGTCCCTTGAACGGGTCCAGGTACTCGTCCGTCAGCGGATCCCAGCCAATGGCGTTGATCGTGAAGTCGCGCCGGCGCGCCGCTTCCTCGAACGACATCGAGTGATCCCCGGTGACGATGAAGCCTTTGTGGCCCCGGCCGGCTTTTGATTCCCGGCGCGGCAAGGCGATGTCGATGTGGCCGAGCTTGTAGACTGGAAAGGCCTGGCCGACCGGGTCGACCCGGCCCAGGGTGGTCAGCAGTGCGCGCAGGCGGTCTTCGGGGATGCCAAAGACCTCCAGATCGAGGTCCTCGGACGGCTGTTGACGTAGGCGGTCGCGGACAAAGCCTCCGACGCACAGCGCGCGGCCACCGGCCTCGCGCACGGCGACGGCGACCCGCTGGGCATCCTGATCGAGGCTCACTGCCACAGCATAAGGGGTCTGACCCCGCGAGTGCGCACGGCTCGAGTGAACGAGGGGGTCTGACCCCTATAATTGCGGCGGGAGAGACTGACCATGTTGGCATCAACCGTTTCGCGCTGGGCGTCGGCTGTCGCGCTGGTGGCCGTCGGATTTGGCTTCGGCGCCTTTTACTCGTCGGAGGTCGCCCAGGCGCAGGCGGCGAACCGGGTCTACGAACTGCGGACCTACACGGCCCCTGAAGGCAAGCTCCCTGAACTCCAGAAGCGCTTCCGCGACCACACGCTGCGCATCTTCGAGAAGCACGGCATGAAGAACGTGGGCTACTGGGTGCCGCAGGACGCGCCCGCCAAGGACACCACGCTCATCTACATCATTTCGCACGCCAGCCGCGACGCCGCGAAGAAGAGCTGGGCCGACTTCGGCGCCGATCCCGAATGGAAGAAAGTCGCGGCCGAGTCGCAGGTCAACGGGCGCATCCTGAGCGGGGTCGTCTCGGTCTACATGGACCCCACTGACTACTCGCCGATGAAGTAGATCAGGGATCAGGGATCAGGGATCAGGGATCAGGGATCAGGGAGACGAATGGACCCCACGGTTCAGCTGCTCAAGCAGCTGATTGCAATTGATTCAGTCAACCCGTCCCTCGTGCCCGGAGCTGCGGGCGAGGCCGCTGTCGCGCGCGCGCTGGCGGACGAGCTGCGCGCGATCGGGCTCACCGTCGAGATCCAGGAGGTGGCCCCCGGCCGGCCCAACGTGGTCGGCACGCTCGAGGGCAGGGC
>JBEGVQ010000186.1:0-11934 GCA_041178345.1 Acidobacteriota bacterium
TGATGGAGCAGTGGCACCCGCTCGGACCGGTCGGCGTGATCTCGGCCTTCAACTTTCCCGTGGCGGTGTGGTCGTGGAACGCGGCGATTGCCGCCGTCTGCGGCGACACCGTGATCTGGAAGCCGGCCGAGCCGACGCCGCTCACGGCGGTGGCCGTGCAGCACATTGCCAATCGGGTGATGGGCGACCACGGCCTCGCGGGCATCTTCACGCTGGCGGCAGGTTCAGGCCGCATTGTCGGCGAGGCGATGTTGAATGACGCGCGGTTGCCGCTGGTGTCGTTCACCGGCTCCACGGCCATCGGGCGGCACGTGGCGGGCACGGTGGCAAGCCGCTTCGGCCGCACCATTCTCGAACTGGGCGGCAACAACGCGATCATCGTCGCGGAGGATGCCAACCTCGACATGGCGGTGCGCGCGATTCTGTTCGGCGCGGTTGGCACCGCCGGCCAGCGCTGCACGTCCACGCGGCGCATCATCGCCCACAAGGCAATCCTGCCGGCGTTGACCGAACGCCTGCTGAAGGCTTACGCCCAGGTCCGCATTGGCGACCCGCTCGAGGCCGGCACGTTGATGGGGCCGTTGGTCACGGCGACGGCGGTGACCGACATGGAGGCCGCGATGGCCCAGGCCCTGGCGGAAGGCGGCACGCTGGTGTGCGGGGGTGGCCGGCGTCCCGACCTCGGGCCGCAGTTCGTGGAGCCCGCCATCATCCGCATGCCCGGCCAATCGGCGATCGTGCAGCAGGAGACGTTCGCGCCGATCCTGTACTTGCTCGAGTACGAGCGCTTCGAGGACGCGCTGGCGCTGCACAACGGCGTGCCCCAGGGCCTGTCGAGCGCCGTCTTTACCGAGAGCATGCGCCGGGCGGAGGAGTTCCTGTCACCGCGCGGCTCTGACTGCGGCATTGCCAACGTCAACATCGGCACATCGGGGGCGGAGATTGGCGGCGCGTTCGGCGGCGAGAAAGAAACCGGCGGCGGCCGCGAGTCGGGGTCCGACGCGTGGAAGGCCTACATGCGCCGTCAGACCAACACCGTCAACTGGTCCACGGCGCTGCCGCTGGCCCAGGGCATTACGTTCGGGGACTGAGGCCCATGACCTGGCACGAACTTCAGCGCAGCGTCGTGATGCCGGCGCAGTGCGACATCTACGGCCACATGAACGTGCGGCACTACGCGGCCTGTTTCGACGACGCCGGCTGGCACATGCTGGCGAGGGCCGGGGTGTCGCTGGCGGAGTTGCACGGGCGCGGGCTGGGCAGCGTCGTGGCCACGCTGACGATCGACTTCCATCACGAGTTGCGGGCGGGGCAGTTGATCCTCGTCACCGGCGCGTTCACCCGGGTCGGCAGCAAGAGCTTCAACTACGAAATGCGGCTCTACGAGAGCGATTCGATGACGCACTGCGCCACGCAGAAGACCGTGGAAGTGTGCTTCGACACGACGGCACGCCGGTCGGCAGCGTTGCCGGCCGACGTTCAGAAGAAGCTGGGGGCGCAGATTCAGGCCCCCGCCCCCTAGCCTAAGCCGACCAGCATCACTTCGGCGCCATCCGCAACGAGCCGTCCAGACGAATCACTTCGCCGTTCAGCATCTCGTTCTCGATGATGTGGCGCACCAGCGCGCCGTACTCGGCGGGGCGGCCCAGGCGCGAAGGGAACGGCACCTGCTGGCCCAACGAAATGCGCGCGGCCTCGGGCAGCGACGCCAGCAGCGGCGTGTCGAAAATGCCCGGCGCGATCGTGACCACGCGAATGCCCAGCTGCGCGAATTCGCGGGCAATCGGCAGCGTCATCGCGATGATGGCGCCCTTCGAGGCGGCATAGGCGGGCTGGCCGATCTGGCCGTCGTAGCCGGCAATCGACGCGGTGTTGACGATCACGCCGCGTTCGCCATTCTCCGCGGGGGTGTTCTGCGAGATCACCGCCGCCGCCAGTCGGATCACGTTGAACGTGCCGACCGCGTTGATCCGGAGCGTCTTCTCGAACAGGTCGAGCGGGTGCGGGCCATTGCGACCGAGTACCTTGGCCGCCGGGCCAATGCCGGCCGCGTTGACGACGCCGTTCAGGCCGCCGAAGGCCGATACCGCCAGGTCAACCGCGGCCTTGACTTGCTCTTCGCTGGTCACGTCGGCCTGCGCGAAGCGGGCCTTGACGCCAAGCGCCTGCTCAGCTGCCTGGCCGGTTTCCGCGTTCACATCCAGCAAAACGGCGTTTCCGCCGGCGGCAAGAATGGCTTCGGCCGTCGCCCGGCCGAGGCCCGAGGCGCCGCCGGTAACAATGAAGGTTTTCTCCGAAATATCCATTCAAGGATCGTAGCGTAGAATTGAAAGATTCATGAATTCCTACGATAAGCACTATTACGACGGCGCCTGGCAGGCCTCCGGCAGCACCGAGACCGTCGCCGTTATTTCATCGGCCACTGAAGCAGAGATCGCGCGCGTGCCTCGCGGCACCGCGGACGATGTGGACAAGGCCGTCAAGTCGGCGCGACGCGCGTTCGAGTCGTGGAGCCGCGTATCTGTTGAAGACCGCGCGCAGTGGCTCGAGAAGCTCGCCGCCGCCATGAAGACGCGGGTGCCGCAACTGGCGGAAGCCATCGCGCACGAAGTCGGCACCTCGCTTGGTTATGCCACCAAGGTGCAGGTCGAGTTCCCGATCATGATGATTGGGATGAACGCCAAGTTCATCCGCGAGGCCAAGCTCGAAGAGGAGCTCGGCAACTCGCTGATTATCAAGGAACCGATTGGCGTCATCGGCTGCATCACGCCGTGGAATTACCCGCTGCACCAGATCGTCTGCAAGATCGCGCCGGCGCTCGCTGCCGGCTGCACCGTGGTGCTGAAGCCCGCGGAGATGGCGCCGGTCAGCGCGTTCATGCTCGCCGAAGCCGCCCACGAAATCGGCCTTCCCGCCGGCGTCCTCAACATCGTCTCCGGCTCCGGCCGCGTCGTCGGCGAAGCCATCGTCGCGCATCCAGATGTCGACATGGTCAGCTTCACGGGCTCGCTGCAGGCGGGCCGCCGCATTGCCGCGGTGGCCGGCGACGGCATCAAGAAGGTGTGCCTCGAGCTCGGCGGCAAGTCGGCGTTCGTGGTCCTGGACGATGCGCCGTTTGACAAGGCGATTGCGGCGGGCGTGAACAACTGCATGCAGAACTCGGGGCAGACGTGCTCGGCCTGGACGCGCATGCTGGTGCCCCGCGCGCGTCACGACGAGGCGGTGGCGCTGGCGAAGGCGCAGCTGGCCAAGCTGACGCTGGGCGATCCGTTCGACAAGAACACGCGGCTTGGCCCGCTGGCGTCTGCGGGCCAGCGCGACAGCGTGCTGGGCTTCATCGAACAGGGCAAGAAGGAAGGCGCGACGCTGGTCGCCGGCGGCGGCCGCCCGGCGGAGCCCGCGAAGGGCTTTTATGTCGAGCCGACCATCTTCGCCAACGTCAACAACAGGATGGCGATCGCACAGGAAGAGATCTTCGGACCCGTGCTGGTGATCATTCCTTACGAGACCGAGGCGGAGGCCGTGGCCATTGCCAACGACTCGCCGTATGGCCTCGCCGGCGGCGTCTGGGCCGGCACGCCTGAGCGCGCGCTCGGCGTGGCGAAACAGCTGCGCACCGGCCAGGTGGATATCAACGGCGGCCGCTTCAACGTGCTGGCGCCGTTTGGCGGTTACAAGAAGTCGGGCATCGGCCGCGAGATTGGACCGCTGGCGCTCGAAGAGTTCTTCCAGCTGAAGTCCATTCAGCGTTAGTCTCGGACCGGCCCCAGATGTTTGCCTTCCTTGCGGGAATCGCTGCCGGCCTGCTGCACGTGGTGTCCGGGCCCGATCACCTCGCCGCCGTGGCGCCGCTGGCGTCGGACCGCGAGCGGGGGCCGTGGCTGACCGGCCTTCAGTGGGGCTTTGGCCACACGGCGGGCGTGGTGCTGATTGCGTCGCTGCTGCTCCTGCTCAAGGATCAGCTGCCGCTCGACGCCATCTCGGCCTACAGCGAGCGCGTCGTTGGTGCGACGCTGATCGCGATCGGGATGTGGGGCGTGTGGCGGGCCTACCAGCGGCATCGCCAACCACACGGTGAGGGACACACCCATGGGGGCACGTCGTTTGCGATGGGGACCGTTCACGGTCTTGCCGGCAGCTCCCATCTGTTTGGCGTCTTGCCGGCCCTCGCCTTTCCGTCTCGTACGGCCTCGGTGTTGTACCTGGCCGGGTTCGGCCTCGGCGCCATCGCCGGCATGACGGCGTTCTCCATCGCCGTCGGCCTGCTGTCGTCGAAACTCGGTCGTCGCTCGCGGGGTCAGCGTGGCCTGTTGTACGCCTCCTCGGCCGCGGCCCTGGTTATCGGCGGCGTATGGCTGGTCGGCCGGTGAAGGTCCTTCCCGGCGTCCTGGCGGCGTTAGTCGTGATGCTGGCGGGGTTCTGGCTGGCTGATCAGGTCGGCCAGGCGATCCTGGCCGCCCAGGGGTTGACGGGCAGCAGCCCCGTCTCCGGCGTCCCGGTTGCGATCGTCCTGGGCCTGCTCCTGCGCAACACTTTGCCGCTGCCGGCCTCTCTCGCGCCCGGCCTCAAGTTCGCCACCACCACCATTCTTCGCGCCGGCATCGTCTTGGTGGGTATCCGCCTGAGCCTGTTCGACGTGCTGAAGCTGGGCATTGCCGGCGTGCCCGTTGTGCTGGCGGCGATTGCGACGGGTCTGTTGTTCGTGACGTGGTTCAACAAGAAGCTCGGCTTGCCGCCGCGCCTGGGCACGCTGATCGCCGCCGGCACCAGCATTTGTGGCGTTACGGCGATTGTCTCGGTCGCCCCGGCCATCGAGGCTGACGAGCGCGAGGTGGCCTACGCCGTCGCCAACGTCGTCGCCTTCGGTCTCTTCGGGATGCTGGTCTATCCCTACCTCGCGCACTACCTGCTCACCTCGTCCGAGACAATTGGCTTGTTCCTGGGCACCGCCATTCACGACACGTCGCAGGTCGTCGGCGCGGCGCTGACCTACAAGCAGGTGTACGAAGACGATGTGGTGTTGCGAGTGGCGACGGTGACCAAGCTGACGCGCAACATCTTCCTGGCCGCGGTCATTCCGCTGCTGACGTGGATGCACATCCGCGAGTCTCGGGCGGCCGCCGGAGGGGTGAGGAAGAGGACGAAATGGACGGCGCTGATTCCCGGGTTCGTCGTTGGCTTCGTGGCGATGGCCGTGGTGCGATCGACGGGCGATGCCACACTCGGTTCAGGTGGTGCCGCGTTCGGCGTGTGGGATGCCGCTTCGTGGGCGTCGATCACGAAGCAGCTGGGCGACTACTGGGCGTCGCAGATCCTGCTGGGCACGGCGATGGCAGCCGTCGGGTTGAACACCAACTTCGCGGTGTTCAAGGGCGTTGGCATGAAGCCGTTTGCCGTCGGCATGGCCGGCGCGCTCGCGGTCGGATCGGTCGGCATGCTGATGGCCGTGATCTTCGGCCGCTTCGTCCATCTCTAAATCAGCCACAGAGGCACAGAGGTCGCGGAGAAGACGGCCAGTTCGCGGTGGCCGGATTTAGTTCGGCAGGACTGCGTAGATGCGTCCGTCGTCCTCTTGGTGGACGAGCCGGATCCCGGTGGACTGCGCGAGCCGCGGTTCGACGATCGCCCATTCCTCCGGGGAGTAAAGCTCCCTGTGCACGACCACGTAGGTGACGCCCACTTCACGCAACCGAGTGATGCTCGACTCGTCCGGGAAGTGCCGCATCTCCAGGTACAGCTGATCGTGAAACGGGGCGCGGAAACCGCTGTAGCCATGCACGGTCTTCTGCCAGTGCGCCATCGAGTGCAGCATGGTCATGGTCTGGAACCGCTCGAACCGGCCCGCATTTCGCGGGTCGGGCAGCGGCACCTCGGCGACCACGAACGGCGCCGGCTGCGAAGCCAGCCAGCGGTCCACCGCCGGCGAGGGAACGGTGTAGTCGGTGCCCTTGAACGGGTAGGCGCTGAACTCCGCCAGCAGCAGCACGGCCACGATCACGGTCGCCGCCCGTTGCGACAGCGGCGTCCAGTTGGCAGCGAGGCGCTCGAAGCCCGCGCCCGCCAGCACCGCGAGACACAGCGTCGTGAGGATCATGAACCGCGACGGGGCGCGGATGAAGTTCATGCCCGGCCATGAGTACACCCAGGGCCACAGTGCCAGTGGGCCGTCGATGAAGAGCAGCATGCTGACGACCGCCAGCGCGGCGTAAAAAATCACGTGGCGGTGCTGCAGGCCCTGGTCGCGCGGCATCAGCAACGCGGCGCCGGCCAGCAGCACCGGCAGGATGCCCGGGAACAGGTACGCGCTTGCCTGCTCGTGGAACTTCACGTCCGAGAACAGCGACAACACGAACTGGTGGACGTGGGACGGGGACGCCAGGTAGCTGGCGGGCGAGACGGTCCAGTTCTCGAGCGTCCGCCGCAGGCCCATTTCCTCCTGCACCCGCCGATACGGCCACACCGTCATCGCGACCGGCACCAGCAGCAGCGCGCCGGTGACGCCGACATCGCGGATGCGAGTAACGAGCGCCAGCGGCTCGCCGCGTACCAGTCGAGACGCGACGACGGCCACGCCTGCTACGCCAAGAAACACCGCGCCGTGGCCGCCACAGAGCACCTGCAACACCGCGAAGCCAATCGCAAAGTGCAGGTCGCGGGCCCGCTTCGAATCGAAATAGGAGTGCAGGTACGCCAGCGAGAACGGGATCCATTGCATGGCCACCAGGTGGATCTGGCTCATGCGGAAGAAACGCGCCGGCGCGAACGCGAACACGATTCCGGCCAGCACGGCGCCCCGTGCGCCGATGCCGAGCTTGCGGGCCAGCAGGTAGGCGCCGAGGCCGCTCAGGCAGGTCGCCGACAGCGCCACCAGGTTCATCGCCAGCATGGCATCGCCGGTCAGCCAGATGATCGGAGCGGCGACGAGCGCGCTGCCGATCAGGTTCTCCGAGTAGGCCAGCGTGTTGGGCAGCGGGTGGTAGATGTTCGCGTCGAAGATGCCGAACGGGTTGGTGACAAACGCGTGCGCATCCCACGCCAGGGTCCAGATGTAGAGATGCGTGTCGGGGGCGTCGAGCAGCACCCGCGAGGCGGGATCGAGCGACCAGGGCGCCGCCATGATCGCCGTCAGCGCCGCGAACAGCAGCGTGAGCAGCGTGGCGCGCTTCACGGCAGCAGGCTGGGGTGCTTGAAGGCCACCAGCCTCAGCAGGGCCTGGTCCATCGCCGCGTCGATCTCGCGCGCCGGGACCCGGAAGCCGTTGACCATGAACGCGAACACCAGCGGCTCGCCCTCTTCAGTGACGATGTAACCGGCCAGCGATCGCACCTGGGACATGGACCCGGTCTTGGCCCAGACGCGCGCTTCGCCGGCGGTCCCTTTCAGCCGTTGCGCCAGGCTGCCGCTCACGCCCGACACCGGCAGCGACGAGCGGAAGGTCTCGGCGAGATCCGGATTGAGCCACATGTAAGACAGTACGCCGATCAGCGCATCGGGCGTCAGGTAGTCGTAACGCGACAGGCCAGAGCCGTCACGGGCCAGGTAGTAGTCGGCCGAGACACCCCACCGGCCAAGCGTTTCGGCCAGGACGCTCAGTCCCGCTTCGGTGGTGGCGGGCCTCCCGGGCGGCGACAGTGATCGCAACAGGGTCTCGGCGTAGAGGTTGCGGCTCCACTTGTTGGTGGTGTCGACGATTTCGAACAGCGACGCCGAGCGGTCCTCGAGCAACAGCGTGGCCTTGGCCAGGTCGGGTGGCATGGCAACCGCATCGATATCGGCTACGTCGCCGGCGACCACGATGCCGTGCCGGAGCAGGGCTTCGCGCACCGCGTTCAGGTAGAACACCGTGGGATTGGGCACGGCCGCGGTGGCCGCCAGCGGGGCGGCGCCCAGGGCCACCTGCCCCCGTACCTTCAAAACGGGGGAGCCGGGGTCGCGCTCGAGGGAAACGCGGCTGGGCTCGCCGGCGGCCACCGTGACCACATCGCGGTCAAGGGTCAGGCCGCTGCCGGGCGGCGACATCGTGATGATGGCGAGGCTGCCGGCCGCCAGGCCCGGACCGACGCCGAGTTCCACCTGGTTCTCGTTGAACTGGAGCGCGCTGACCGGGGCCCCGTAGCCAAGCGCGAGGTCGTCCCACGACCAGCCCAGGCCCCAGCCCGGTTCGGCAAACGCGTTGTCGTCGCCGATCAGCTGACCGGTGATGATCCGCACGCCACCCGCCGCGAGCTGCCGTGCCCAGTCATCAAACGCCCCCCAGCGATCCGGATGACGCGGGTTGATCGTGGGATCGCCGTTGGCCACGACCACCAGGTCGCCTTCGAGCCGTCCCTCTGACACCGGGCCGGTGGCATAAAGCTGCGTGGCGTAGCGGTAGTCCCAGCCGAGCCGCTCGGCCGCCACGGCGGTGGTCAGCACCTTCTGGGTCGACGCCGGCACCTGGAGGCGGAACGAATTGGAGCTGTACAGGGTCTCGCCGCCCTTGAGCGAGTGGACGGCCACCGACCACAGGCCGTGGTCCACACTCCGCGCCGAGAAGATGGCCCGCAGGTCGCGGCGGAGCTGTTCGTGATGGTCGGGGTTGGCGAGGGCTTCGGCGAGCGTGGGCGCCTGCGCCCCGGCCGTTTGCCGGCTGGCGCAGGCCGTGGCGAGCACGAGCGCGGCCACGAGGGCCGCGGCCTTATGCCCGCCTCGCATGGTCACTGCTTCTCGGCCGGCTTATCCGTGGCCGGCGCGGCCGGCGGCTCCGGCGGGATCGTGACGACATCGAACGCCTGCATGGCGGCGGCCATCGAGGCCCGGTCGATCTTTGCGACCACGGCTTCGCCGTCGCGCGCACCGAACGCTTCTTCGCCGACCCGCCCGAAGCGCACGCGTTCGAACTTGCCGTCGTCGAAGCTGGCGCTCACAACCAGCGCCGGCTGGTCGAGTCCCGTCCTGGTCTTGGTCTCCACGAACGACTCGGCCTTGAGTGCCACGAGCTTGGTCAGCAGGTCGTCCATCGCCGCGCTGTCGGCGGTGTGCGAGGCGCCACCGACTCGCGTGACCTTCCATGAATCGGTGCCGGCCGGGTCAGTAGCCTTCACCTTTTCCAGTTCGTAGGTCTTGGGGCCACCCGGCGCATCGAGCACCGCGCGCAGCCGGTCGACGTAGAAGGCGCGCAGCTCGAACAGTTCCTTCTTGCGGTAGTCGTCAAAGGGCTTGGTGAAATCGCCCTGCAGCGTCGTGTCGACGGTGAACACCAGGGGCCGGGAGGCGTCCCGGGCGTAGGTGTCGCCGCCTTCGGTCTTGCCCACTTCGAGGACCGTCTTCGCGCTGCCGGCGCCCACCGTGATGGTCATCACCGGTTTATCGAGCCCGTACTTCGCCAGATCCTTGCCCTCGCTGTCGACCAGCTTCGACATGTTGGAGCTCGCCAGCCGCGTGAGCAGTCCCTCGATCGCGCTGTAATCGCTGCGCGAGGGCACCGGTCCGCCGACCGTCCACTCGCTGCCTTCGCGCGCCAGCGTCATGGTCTTGCCTTCGCGCGCCAGCGTGACGGCGTCGGCCTTTTCGCGATCGAACTTCAGGATCTTCTTGTCGCGCAGGTCGAACGGCGTGCGATTGAAGTTGGTTTCCTGGAATGACGACACCAGGAACACCTTCTTGTCGCCGTTCTTCATGGCGTACATCTCGCCTTGCGTCGCGTTCTTGTCGCCGAGCGCGAGCGTGCCGGTCACGCTGCCGGCCTTGAACTCGACCGCAATCGGCGGGGTCGCCAGGTTGTACTTCGCCAGGTCAGTGGCGTTCTCTTCAACGACGCGGACGAGCTCGAGATTGGCCAAGGCCTGTCCCAGGCTGGCGGCTTCGGCCGCGTCGGCGTCGGTCTCGACCGGCTCGATCATCTTCCAGCCGGTCTCGCTCTTGCGCAGCAGGCTGGTCTCGCCGTTGTAGGTCAGCTTGACCTCGTTCACCGCATCAACCGCGAGCGCGTAGACCTTTTCCTTGGCCGGCCCGCCGTCAATACCGGGCTCGGGCCGCTTCGAATCGACGAAGTAGATGTAGCCGCCAAGCCCGGCCAGGACGACGATCAGGATCAGAGTGGAGGTGATGCCGCGCATGGCTCGTTACCTTCTCCGCCACCACGTGTAAACGCCCGACGCGAACACGATGCCGGGGATGACGAACAGGCACAGCAGCATGATGCGCTGCTGCTGATCGGCCGTCAGCGTGAGGCGGCGGTCAGCGGGTTCACGGGGACGAATCGCAATCAGGTTTTCCTGCTGCGCCAGCCAGTTCACCGCGTTCATGAAGAAGTCGCGGTTGCCCTGGATGCCGAGGCCGTAGTTGGCGGCGAAGTCGGAGTCGCCGATGCCGACGACCCGCGATTCCGGCTTGCGCTCGGCGTCGGGGGAGGCCGGGGTGCCGTTGCCGGCTGGCGGGGCCGGTGCCGTGGTGGCCGGCGCCGAGGCTGCCGCACCGAGCGTGATCGGCCCCATCCGGTCGCCCTTGTCATCGTCGAAGGCGACCTGCGCGCCGCCGGTGCCCGACAGCGATGCGAGGTCCGCTTCGGCCCAGCTCTGGGCGCTCGTATTGACCAGCGGCTGCGCGGTGCGGCCGTTCGCGCCGCCTTCGATCGGCGTCATCGACCGCGCCATCGGGTAGGCCGTGACCAGGCGGAAGCCCTCGCTGATCGGGTGGGGCGGGTACTGGGCCGCGACCGGCACCGACGCGTCGGTGCCCAGCATCTGGCCCATGCCGCTCGCATCGAGCACCACGTCGTTGCCGGCGCGAATGCCCCAGTCGGCGAGGAACTGCGTGAGCAGCGGATGGGTGTTCGCGCCGGTCTTCGCTTCCGGATCGAGCATCACCAGCACCTTGCCGCCAGCGTTGACGTAGCGATTGAGCGCGTCGATCTCCGGCGGGAAGAAGTCCGTGCTCGGGCCGGGGATCACCACCACCGTGGCGTCGGCCGGCACCGTCTTCTGCTGCACCAGCACCAGCGTTTCCACGCCGTAGTTGTCGCTCGAGAGCGCCTGGACGATGGTGCTGAGGCCGGTGCGATCGGTGGCGGCGATGTCCTTCTCGCCGTGACCCTGGGTGAAGTACACCTTCCGCGTGGCGCCGGTCACCGCCTTGATCAGGCCGTTGGTGAGGGCCTGCTCGTCAGAGCTGGTCACGCGCTCGGAGCGGTCCTTGTACTGGATCAGGATGGTCCCGTACGACTGGATCGCGGCTTCCTTCGCGCGGGTCGGTTCGCGGTCCGGGTCCACGTACTCGGTCTTCACGTTGGTCGAGTGATACGTGAACTGGTCCAGTCGATCGCGGAAGGCGTCGAAACTCGTTTCGCGATCGAACACGACGAAGGTGACCGGCGCGTCGAGCGTCTGCAGCACCTTGATGGTCTGGTCGGACAGGCTGTAGACCTGGTTGGCGGTGAAGTCCCAGCGCTTGTTCTGCCGGATGCCCAGGTAGTTCACGGCGATCAGAATGCCGAGGAACACCACGATGCTGACGATCGACATGGTGCCGTACTGGGCGCCGCGGCCCTTGTAGAAGTTGGCCACGTCGCGCCACTGGCCGGCCATGTAGACCAGCACCGACACCAGGCCCGCCCACGCCATGTAGGTGGCGTACTGATCGCTCCACCAGCCCCAGGGCGGGGTGTAGAGGCGCGCGGCGACTGCCGCGAACACCAGGACCGTGCCAATCCAGCCGATGACTCCGAAGATCTTGTTCGCCATGGTTAGCCTCGCCACCTTTCGCTGTCGACCGACTTCATGGTGAGGAACAGGCCGAACGCGATGAAGCTCAGGTAGTAGATCACGTGCTTGGTATCGATGATGCCCTTGGCGAAGTCATCGAAGTGTTCCGTGATCGACAGGTGCGCCAGCACCGCCTGCGTCGTCGGGCCGACGAAGGTGCTGATCCAGTTGAGCACCCACAGCATCAGGAACA
>JBEGVQ010000187.1:0-4888 GCA_041178345.1 Acidobacteriota bacterium
CGCGCGACGCCCACTGCGACCATAGCCACAGCAGCACGCTCGCGTAGTACACCGCGACCACGACCACCGACGGCGACGGCACGCGCCAGGTGAGCCACGGCGCGATCTCGACCAGCGCCGCGCTGTCGATCAGGCCCCGGACGGCCACGTGGGTGGCCAGGCCGGCGAGCTGCGCCGGGCCGGCCAGGCCCGCGGCCTCGAGCGCGGCGGTGACCATGGCCGCCACCTGCACGATCGCCATGCACGGTACCGCGACCAGGTTCACCAGGAGACCGGCCAGCGTGACCCGCTGGAAGACGAGGGCGCCGATCGGCATCAACGCGGCCTCGGCACAGGCCGAGGCGACGAGCAGAAGGATGGGGCCGCGAAGCCAGGCACTGACCGGCAACCCTAAAGGCTTGCCTCCTCCCATTCGCGAGGTGCCAATCACGATCGCGGCGGTGGCGCCGAACGTCAGCCAGAAGCCGACATCGGCGACGGAGAGGGGTGTGGCCACGAGCACGGCCGCCGCCGTCAGCGCCATCGCGTGCGACGGTGCGGTGCGCTGGTCGATCATCCGCAGCGACAGGTAGAGTGCCGCCATGACAGTGGCCCGGATGACGGATGGTCCGCCGCCGGCGACGAAGGCGTACCACGCCAACAGAACGACCGCGGCCCCCGCCGCCCAGCCATCGCGAATGCGAAGCCACCACAGTGCGGCGAGGATCAGCCCCGCCAGGATGGCGATGTTGCCGCCGGAGATGGCAATCACGTGATAGGTGCCCGCCTCCTGGAGCCGGCGTTCGACGCCGCTATCGAGCGAACCGCGATCGCCAATCAGGATGGCGGTGGCGACCGCCGCCGACTGCGGGTCGCGAACCGCCACGTGGCGCGCCATCGCCCGCCTGACCACGGCCCGCACCGACGCCGCTGACTCGTCGAACCAATGGCCGCGGTCGACCACCTCCACGAGCGCGGCGCTCTTGACCGACCCCACCAGCGACAGTCCCCGCCTCGCCAGCAGCCGCTCCTGGTCCGGCACACCGGCGTTCAGGTAACGGGCCGGCCGGCGCAACAGCGCGGGCGCCTTGATCCGGCGGCCCGCGCGCCATTCGCCCATCGCATCGGCGGCGAGGGCGCCGGTCACCGTCAGCGAGACGCCGCCCAGGGCCGGTTCAGGGCACGGTCCAATCCAGGCCCGCTCGACCCGCAGGCGCAGCAGCGCCCCGCTTTCGGTGATCGCGGCATCGGCCAGCAGCCGGCCCTCGACCGCGATCGGCGGGTCGTGCCGAGGGGCGCCGGCGCTTTCGATCGCGAATCCGCCACGGCGCTGTTCGAGCAACGTGCGAAGCGGTGAATGCAGGGCCGCCTGCTCGGCCGCCGCCCCGAGCAGCGCACACCCGGCGCCGAGACCGACGAACCCGCTGCGGCGAGCCCAGGCCAGGTGTTGACGGGAGGCGCACAGCAACGTCGCAACCGCGGCCATCGCCAGCAGCCAACGGACCGGCGGCGTCCACAGGGGGTCGGCGAACACGCCCACGGCAGTGCCTGCCGCGGCAGCAATGGCAAGCGCGAGTGACAGTGACATGCCACTCTCACAAGCAAACGGCGGGGCGGCGGAAAAGCGGCGGAAACCCCAGGAAAGGCGTTAAGAGTACGTAGAAAACGCCACGCTTCAACTCGGAAGGCGTGGCGTTTCTTGCGACCAGGCACCTTCGGCACCCTAGGCACCTTAGGCACCTTAGCTCTTATGAGCCGGCGACGGCGGCGTAGTAATCCTGCAGGGCGCGCACGTCGAGCCCCTCGGTCTTGAGCGCCTTGATGGCTTCGAGCGCGGCCGCGGCGCCGGTGATGGTCGTGATGCACGGGACCCCGGCCATCATCGCCGCCCGCCGCACGGCCTTGTCGTCGAAGAACGACTCGCGGCCATGGGGTGTGTTCACCACCAGCGAGATCTTGCGGTTGACGATTTCGTCCGCCAGGCTCGGCCGGCCCTCGTTGACCTTGAAGACCACCGCGCACTTCAGGCCGTGCGCGCGCAGGTACGCGGCCGTGCCGCGCGTGCCGATCAACTCGAAGCCAATCTCGGCGAAGCCCTTCGCAATGGGCAGCACCTCGCCCTTGTCCTCGTTATTGACGCTGATGCAGACCGAGCCCGCTTCCGGCAGCCGCTGTCCGGCGCCCAGCATCGCCTTGGCGAACGCCATGCCGAAGTTGTCGGCGCCGCCCATGACCTCGCCGGTCGACTTCATCTCCGGTCCCAGGATCGTGTCCACGCCCGGGAAGCGCACGAACGGGAACACCGGGCTCTTCACGAACACCCCCGCCGGGACCATGTCGTCGATGACGCCCAGGTCGGCCAATGACTTGCCCGCCATCACCCTCGCGGCCACCTGCGCCAGCGGCACGCCGTTGGCCTTCGACAGGTACGGCACCGTGCGCGACGCGCGCGGGTTGACCTCGAGCACGTAGACCATGTCGTCCTTGATCGCGTACTGCGTGTTCATCAAGCCGACCACCTTCAGCGCCTTCGCGATGCGCCGCGTGTAGTCGCGAATGGTGGCCAGGTGGCGGTCGCCCAGTCCTGGCGGCGGCACGACACACGAGCTGTCGCCCGAATGGATGCCGGCCTCCTCGATGTGCTCCATGATGCCGCCGATCACGACGGCGCCGGTGTCGTCGGCCACGCAGTCCACGTCCACTTCCTTGGCGTGCTCCAGGAAGCGGTCGATCAGGATCGGGCGGTCGTGCGACACGTCCACCGCGGTCATCATGTAGCGATCGAGCGTCGCGACGTCGTACACGATCGCCATGTTGCGTCCGCCCAGCACGTACGACGGGCGCACGACCACCGGGAAGCCGACCTTGGCGGCGACGTCGCGCGCCTCGGCCCGCGACGTGGCGGTGCCGCTGGCCGGCTGCGGAATGCCCAGGTCCCACAGCAGCTGGTTGAAGCGCTGGCGGTCTTCGGCGAGGTCGATCGAGTCGGGCGACGTGCCGAGGATGGTGACCCCGGCGGCCTGCAGGCCGAGCGCCAGCTTCAGCGGCGTCTGGCCGCCGAACTGGACCACGCATGACACGTCCACGTTACCCTCGCGCTCGCGCTCGATCACCGCCATCACGTCCTCGAACGTGAGCGGCTCGAAGTAGAGCCGGTCGGCGGTGTCGTAGTCGGTCGAGACGGTTTCGGGGTTGCAGTTGACCATTACGGTCTCGAACCCCTCCTTCTTGAAGCCGAACACCGCGTGACAGCAGCAATAGTCAAACTCGATGCCCTGGCCAATCCGGTTCGGGCCGCTGCCGAGGATGATCACCTTCTGCTGGTCGGTCGGGTTGGCCTCGCACTCCTGCTCGAAGCTGCTGTACATGTACGGCGTAAACGACTCGAACTCGGCCGCGCAGGTGTCGATGCGCTTGAAGACGGTCGTCACCTTCAACTCGTTGCGCTTCTCGCGCACCGCCGTCTCGTTGACGCCGAGAATGTCGGCCAGCTCGCCGTCGCCGAAGCCGGCGCGCTTGAGCGTGCGCATCAGATCGTAGGACATGTCGCGCAGCCCGACCATCTCGGCCGTCTTGCGCAGCTCGACCAGCTCCTTGAACTGCTGCAGGAACCACGGGTCGATGTTGGTCAGCTCGTGCAGCTTCTCGATCTCCCAGCCCTTGTCGAGCGCCCGGAACAACGCCCACATGCGCCGGTCGGTCGGGATTACCAGCTTGCGGCGCAGCTCCGTGTCTTCGTCCTCGCTCGAGCCGGCGTCTCCCTCGTGCTCGTCCATCTGCGGCCGGCGGAACAGCAAGCCTTCCTTCCCGAGTTCCAGCGACCGCACGCCCTTCAGGAACGCCTCCTTGAAAGTCCGGCCAATCGCCATGGCCTCGCCCACCGACTTCATCTGCGTGGTCAGGGTGCGATCCGCCAGCGGGAACTTCTCGAAGTTCCAGCGCGGGAACTTGACGACGACGTAGTCGATGGTCGGCTCGAACGACGCCGGGGTGACGCGCGTGATGTCGTTGGGAATCTCGTCGAGGTGATAGCCGAGCGCCAGCTTGGCGGCGATCTTGGCGATCGGGAAGCCGGTCGCCTTCGAGGCCAGCGCCGACGAGCGCGACACGCGCGGGTTCATCTCGATCACGATCATCCGGCCATCGTCCGGGTTGATGGCGAACTGGATGTTCGAGCCGCCGGTCTCGACCCCGACGCGGCGGATGATCTTGCGGCCCCAGTCGCGCATGCGCTGGTATTCCTTGTCGGTCAGCGTCAGCGCCGGCGCCACGGTGATGCTGTCGCCAGTGTGCACCCCCATCGGATCGATGTTCTCGATCGAACAGATCACGACGAAGTTGTCGGCCGCGTCGCGCATCACCTCGAGCTCGAATTCCTTCCAGCCGATCACCGACGTCTCGACGAGGATTTCGTGCACCGGGCTCAAGTGCAGGCCGCGGCCGGCAATGTCCTTGAACTCTTCGAGGTTGTAGGCAATGCCGCCGCCGACGCCGCCCATGGTGAATGAGGGCCGAATGATGGCCGGAAACCCGGTCCGTTCAACGATCGCGTGCGCCTCTTCCAGCGTCTTGGCCACGCCGCTGTCCGGCACGGTGACGCCGATCTCCTTCATGGCATCGCGGAACAGCAAGCGGTCTTCGGCGACCTTAATCGCGGGAATCGACGCGCCGATCAGCTTGACGTGGTGCTTCTCGAGGATGCCGAGCTCGTCGAGCTGCACCGCGAGGTTGAGCGCCGTCTGGCCGCCGACCGTCGGCAGGATGGCGTCGGGCCGCTCGCGCTCGATGATCTGTTCCAGCGCTTCGGGCGTCAGCGGCTCGACATAGGTGCGATCGGCCAACTCGGGGTCGGTCATGATCGTCGCCGGGTTGCTGTTGACGAGAATCACCTCGAGGCCTTCGTCGCGCA
>JBEGVQ010000188.1:0-26165 GCA_041178345.1 Acidobacteriota bacterium
GGCGCGGGTTCGGCGAGCACCGTCTTGACCGCCCGCTTGACGCCGCGCGAACCGCCGTCAGCGGCTTCGCTCAACGTGCGCGCGGCGCTCGGCAGGCTGATCGCGCGCAGGGCGCGCGCGGCCGCCGTCCGGATGCGGGTGGTTCGGCCAGGGGCGTACCACTCGCCGCGATAGAGGATGTCCTTGAGCGCCGCGACCGAGCGTTCATCGTTGGCGACGCGTCCGAGCGACTCGAGGTTCGCGATGTAGTCGCCCTCGAGCGCGCCGGCGTAGCCGGTGTGCGTGAGCAGGTGGACGAACAGCGGCGCGGCCCGCTCGTCGCGCAGCGACCCGAGCGCCTGCAAGATCGCCTCGCGGGTGTGCGGTTTGCCGCTCTTCAGCGCGTGCTCGAGTGCCTGGAACGCCTCGTTCGTGCCAATCTGCACGATCGCCCGCAGCGCCTCCCGCTGCACCTGCGGATCGCCATCATCCAGGAGGTTGCGCAGGTCGGGCAGCGCGGCTTCACCGCCCAGCGCGCGCAGCAGGTCCACCGCGGCGCGGCGCACGGCGGGGTTCGGCGAGGTGCGCAATTCGTCGGCGTACTGGCGGGCGGCGCTGCCGAACCCGATCAGGATGTCGCGCAGGCGGCGCACGGTGCGGGCGTTGTCCTCGGCGGCGAGCGCATCGGCCAGCGGCTCGACCAGGTCGGGGCCAATGGTGCTGCAGATCTGCGTCGCAATGCCCACTTCGCCGTCGGTGGCCTGGCGCAGGAACAACGCCAGGTGCCGGACCAGGGCGCCCTCGACCAGGCGCGTCACGCCGGCCGCGGCATACGCCGCCGTCGGCGCATCGCTCCGCTTCGACGCGGCGACGACCGCGTCCACCAGTTGGGCGGCGAGCGCCAAATCGCCCACGAGCACCAGCTGCTCGATGCTGCCGACGGTCAGGTCCAACACCCCGGCCCAGGCATCGTGGCGCGTCTCGATGGTCAGCAGATCCAGCAACAAGCGCTGGTCCAGGGCACGGACCTCCTCGTCGTTGACCGTGGACACCCAGGCGCGAATGCGCACCGGCGGGTCGTCGCCAATCTTGTCCACCTCGAGCGCCATGGTGCGCGCCGAGGTCAACTCGCGGGCGTAGTCTTCCGACACGAATTGCGAGTCGGAATACGTCGTCAGCATCTGCGTCGAGCTGTTCCACACGCTTTCAAACTGCGGATCGTCGCCGAACATCGCCGCGGCTTGTTCGGTCGCCGCCGCCAGGATGCTTTGCTGGCGCGCCGGGTCGGGCACCAACGTCTGGAAGGCCGCGGCCAGGCGGTTGCTGGCGCCGCGATCCTTGACCACGTTCTCGACCAGGAACTTGGTCAGCATCTCGTCGGTGAGGCGCGCCTGCAACTCGCCGCCCAGGTCCATGCGCGGCGCGGCCGAGCCGGGCGGCTGCAGCGGGGGTGGATCGGTGATCAGCGTCAGCAGCATGTCCGGGGACATCTGCGCCGCCGCGCCGGCCATGCGGTCGAGCACGGCGTCGAGCTCGCCGGGCTGGCGTTCGGCGGCGTAGTTGGCCAGCCCGTGCATCAGTTCCAGCAGCGACTTGCGCTGCTGGACCGAGTCGTCGCCGCTGGCGCGGCCGTGTGCCTGCAGCTTCTCGGCGAATTGCGCCAGCCGCTGCGAGTCCTTGGCCATCTCGAGCATGCCGGCCATGCCCGGTTCGAGGGCGCCTGACTCCTCCTGCTCCTCGCTGAGCGTGGCCAGGATGCGGTCCCACGACGCCGACTCACCGCTGCCGGCGCGCTCGCGCAAGACCTCGGCATAGTCGATCTCCTTGAGCGCGATCGACTTGTTACCGTTCGCGGCCCACGCCGTGGCGACGCCGCCAATCGCGCGGGCGTCCTCAGGGGACTTGGCCAGCAGCGTCAGGAAGGCATGCCACTCGTCGGGTTCGAGGGTGCTGAGCAACGTCACTTCGCCGATCATCTGCAGGTGGAGCAGCGCGGCCAGTTCAGCGGCGGCCGGATCCGGCTTGGCGAAGCCGCGGCCACCCACCAACAACCGGTCGGGCAGCACGGTGATCGGCAGCGGGCCGTAATAGACCGCCTGCCTGCCCGCCTCGGTAAGGCGCGACAACGCCCCCTGGATCGTCGGGTGGCTGGGCGGGTACATCGACACCACCCGCGTCGCCGCCTTGCACGCCTTGGCGAATTCCGACAGGCGCCCGGCCGTGTCGGGCGGCAGCGGTTCCGGCGGTCGGCTGGCTGATGACGGCATTGATGAGGTAACCCGCAATTATAGGTACGCCAGGGGGTCAATGCCTGCTGGGGAACCATCGATGGCTTCGACCACGGCCCGGTGGAACTCGCCGCGGCTATCGCGGTCCCACGTGTTGGTCAGGAGCGGCGTTTCATACGGCGCGCCCAGCCGATCCAGCACCAGCTTGACCTGCGGCCGGAACGGGTCTTCCGGGTGGGTTTGCGTGACCACGCCCACCTCCTCGGTGCTGAGCCGCACTACCGTGCCCACCGGGAACAGTCCCATCAGGTTGACGAAGCGCCGCAGCAGCGACGGATGAAACGCCGTGCCGTCCTGCTGGCCCATGATGTGCTTGATGCGATCGGTCGCCAGACCAGCGCGATACGCGCGATTGCTGCGCAGCGCGTCGAACACGTCGACGATGCTGACCACCATGGTGCACAGGTTCAGGGTCCGCGCGCCGATGTTCTCGGGGTAGCCGCTCAGATCCTGCTTCAGGTGGTGCTCGAAGGCCACGACCGGCGCCAGCGCCGGCGTTTCGGGCGTGCGCCGCAGGATGTGCGCGCCGTTCACCACGTGCAGCTTCATGATGGTGAACTCTTCGTTGGTCAGCTTGTCGGGCTTGTTGAGAATCTCCAGCGGCGTCTGGACCTTGCCAATGTCATGCATCAGCGCCGCGAAGCCGAACTCGCGCAGCATCGGGCCCTCGAGGTCGAGCGAGCGCGCCATCGCCATGGACAGGGCCGCCACGTTCACCATGTGCGTGAACGTGTAGTTGTCGTGGCGCTTGAGGGCGGTGAGGGCGAGCAGCGAGGTGCGGTCCTGGTAAACCAGCTTCGACAGGCTGTCGATGATGCCGCGCGCGTCGGCCGGGTCGGGTTGCTCACCGGCCTTCGCGGCTGTCCAGATGGTCTCGGCGGTGGACACCGCCTTCGTGTACATCTGCTTGGCCGCCGCCAGCCCGACGTCCGAGTCGTCTTCCTCCTCAATCACGACCTTCGATACCTGGATCCGGCGCACGCCGCGCGCGGTCAGGCGATCGCTGACCGCGGTGCGCGCGGTCCGGTCAGCCAGTTCGTCCATCAGCGCGCGAATGTCGGCGACGTCGACGCCGCGGCCGAAGGTGATCTTCTCGATCTTGCGGTCGCGCATGTCGCGCAGCAACCCGGCGAGCGACCCCGAACCGCGCGGCAGCCGGAAGTCGTTGACGACAACATCGTCGTCCAGGAAGGCGACGATCACGGCCGGCGTCTCGGCCAGCGCCGGCGTCAGGGTAGCGTGCAGCGCCGTGGCCGCGCGATCGACCAGGGGATGGGTGGGGGCGTAGAGCTCACACGCCCGCACCGCCGCGCCAACGCGGCGGACCAACTCCTCTTGTGGCGTAATCATGCCGGCGACCGTGGCGCGGCGGCCATCCGCCGCAGGAAAAAGTCGCCGTTGCGGGCGAGGTCGGTAAGGGTGTCACGGGCCCTGGGCGTGCCGATGCGCGACAGCGCCCGCAACGCCGCCTCGCGCAATCGCCGCGTCTTGCCCCAGGCCAGCCACCGGCGGCGCCGCGCCATGCCGGCGATCTGCGACAGCGCGCGGTCGTCACGAAACGACGCCAGCGCGTCGAGCGTCTCGACCACCATCGACAGGTCGTCGCCGAAGGGATCGCTGTCGTCGAGCACGCGCGCCAGCATCGGCACGACTCGTGGGTCCTTGAGGTCGACGAGGGCGGAGATGACTGCGGCGCGCGCCTCACCCGCGGTCGCCTTCAGCACCATGTGCAGCGCGCGGCCGGCGGCCGGGTCGTCGATGCGGGCGAGTGCCGACACCGCCGCATGCAAGACCCGCACCTCGGTGCGCCGTAACAGGGTGTGCAGGGGCGGCACGGCCGCCGCGGTGCCGATTTGCCCCAACAGCCGCGCCAGCTCGCGCTGCACGAACCAGCGCTTGTCTTCGATCGCGGCCGCGAGGCCCGGAATGGCCGGCGGCCCAATCCTGCCTAGCAGCGACGCGGCGCGCTCGCTCGCCAACCCGCCACCCTCCCTCTGAAAGGCGCCGATCACGGCCGGCACGGCGGATGCGCCGACGGCGAGCACGACCTCGCCCAGGCTGCTGAACTCCTCGGCCGAGAGGTCGGCGAGCCCGGCCGCCGATTCAGCCAGCGCGCTCGAGGCTCCAAGGCCGTCGAGGGCGCGCCGGCACGCGTCGGGCGCCAGCGCCGGCGGGCGAGTGATCGCGGCGGTCAGCTCGGTGACTACCGGGACCGCCTCGGCGTAGGCGCCCGCCAGCAGGAGTTCTTCGACAAAGGCGGCCATGTCGCGCGCCGTGTCCGCCATGCGTTCAGCCTGTGATTCGTTGCGCAGCAGGTCGATCAGTAACTGGCCTGACAGGCGGCGCACGCTTTCGTGGCCGAGCGTCGCCAGCCACTCGGGCATCTCGGCCGGCAGGCCGCGCGCCGCCAGGTCGGCGGCCCGGTTGGCCGCCGAGTCCATCGACTGGCGGTAGTCGGTCGAGACGTAGGTCGACTCGTCGTACTTCAGCAGGAGTTCGTCGAGCGACTGGCGGATGTCATCGATCGGCCGCCTGCTGCCGAAGTCGCGTTCCGAGATCAAGCGCTTGGCCAGGGTCAGCACGCGGCGCTTGCGTTCGAGGTCCGGGGCCAGCGTGTCGAGCACCTTCGCCAGCCGGTTGGTCGGGTGGCCCGGCGCCGACATCGCCCGTGCCAGCAGCATGGCCACCTGCTGGTCATCGAACGCCTGCTTGAGCGCCCCGACGATCGGCACCCCCTCGCCGGCGCTTTCCTCCTGCAGCATCAGCTCGAGCGCGGTGGAGGGGTCGAGGTGCGAGGCGGCCAGCGCCAGCGAATCAATGACGTCCTGCACCCGCTCGGGCTCGAGGGCGGCCACGGTCTTGGCGATGTGGCGGTAGACGGCCAGCACGGTGGCGGCCTGGGTCGTCACGAGCGGCGAGCCGTCAGGCGTGGTGAAGGGCTCGCGGCTGTCCTTGGCCAGCTCGCCAATGGCGCCGACATCGCGCGAGATGTCGAGCAGGCGCTGCTGCTCGTCGGCCGTGAACGTCGACCGGCCCATGATGATCGACCGGACAATGGCCTTCCAGGTGGAGTCGCGGCGCGCCGGTCCCTCGTCCAGTTCGCGTTCGAGGATCTCCTGGTAGTCGAGCTGCTCAAGCAGGATGGCGTTCTGATCCTCGTCCGCCCAGATCGCGGCCGGGCCGCCCCGCGAGCGGCGGGTCGCGCGATCGAGCGCCAACACGTTCAGGAGCGACCGAATCACCGCATCCGGCGGCGCGATCAGGATCGAGATCTGGAGGATGTCGCGGTCGTGCAGCAGCTCGGCGCACTCCACCACGGCCAGCTCCGAAGACTCGAGCGGCACGCCGTCGAGCAGCAGCTGGTGGGGCGTGACCGCCAGTTGCATCAGGCCGCCGCGGGCCGCCTCGGCCGCCGCCACGGTGAGGCGCTCCACCGCGGCGACCACGGCCGGGTGCTCGGGCGGATAAAACCCCCAGCTGCGCAACGCGAGCGTCAGCGCGCGCGCCAGGTTGACGGCGTTGCGGGCGAGGTCGGCCGGTGAGGCCGCGCGCTGGGCCATGCGTTTGTCTAAGATATACTGCCGACCGCCCCATGCGAGCTGTCGACATCATTCGCGCCAAGCGGGACGGCGACGCGCTGTCGCGCGAGGCGATCGACGCCTTCGTAACCGGGGTGACCGACGGATCGTGGCCCGACTACCAGGCGTCGGCCCTGTTGATGGCGATAGTCCTCAAGGGGATGAACGCGGTCGAGACTGCCTGGCTGACCGACGCCATGGCCCGCTCGGGCGACCGCGTCAACCTGGCGCACATTCCGGGCATCAAGGTCGGCAAGCACAGCACCGGCGGCGTCGGCGACAAGGTGTCGATTGTGCTGGCGCCGCTGGCCGCCGCGTGCGGCGTCACGGTGCCCAAGATGTCGGGCCGGGGCCTCGGCCACACCGGTGGCACGCTCGACAAGCTGGAGGCCATTCCCGGCTTCCGCGTCGCGCTGTCGCTCGACGAATACAAGGCGCAGCTCGCCGACATCGGCTGCTGCCTGATCAGCCAGACCGCCACCATCGCGCCCGCCGACAAGGCGCTCTATGCGCTGCGCGACGTGACCGGCACCGTCGACAGCCTGCCGCTGATCGCCTCCTCGGTGATGAGCAAGAAGCTGGCGGAGGGCAGCGATGCGCTTGTCCTCGACGTGAAGTGCGGCCGCGGCGCCTTCATGAAGCGGGTGGCGGACGCGCGCGCGCTGGCGCGCTCGATGGTGTCGATCGGCACCGCCGCCGGCGTGCGCACCGAGTGCCTGATTACCCAGATGGATGTGCCGCTCGGCCACGCCGTGGGCAATGCCCTCGAGATCGCCGAGTGCGTCCAGGTGCTGCGCGGCCAGGGCCCCGCCGACCTGGCCGACCTGGTCGTGCGCCTGGGCACCCGCATGGTGCGGCTGGCCGAGAAAGCCGCCACCGACGAGGACGCGGCGGCCCTGGTGCGCGACACCCTGGCGTCGGGCGCGGCGCTAGCCAGGTTCCGCCTGCTGGTGGAGCGGCAGGGCGGCGACCCCACGGTGGTGGACGACCCCGGCCGGCTGCCGTCGGCCTCCCTGAGCCACGTGGTGTCGGCGGCGCGGGGCGGCTTCGTGACCGCGCTCGACGCGCTGCTGGTCGGCCGCGCTGCCGTGGCGCTCGGCGCTGGCCGCGACAAGAAGGACGACCAGGTGGATTCGACCGCGGGCATCCGGCTGCTCAAGAAGCCCCTGGATTCGGTGACCGCCGGCGAGCCGGTGATGGAACTGCGCTATAACGAGGCCTCGCGGCTGCCGGCGGCGCTGGCGCTGGTCAGGCAGGCCCTGGTGATCGGCGACCAGCCGCCCGCCGTGCCGCCGCTCGTGCTTGGCTGGGTGCACGACCGCGGCGAGACGATGTTCGTCGCCAACGCATGATCAGGCGCGGAGAGGGAAGGCACTCCTTCAGGGGTGCCGTGAAAATGAGGGATATGTGCTGAGCACGTTGCAACCGCTGGTCGGCCTCGTCGGCATTCTCGGGCTGGCCTATGCCTTGTCGACCAATCGCCGGGCCATCAGCATGCGGATTGTCGGATGGGGACTGGGCCTCCAGGTGGTGTTCGCCCTGCTTGTCCTCAAGACCGCCGCCGGCCAGCGGGTGTTCGAAGTGCTGGGCGAGAAGATGCGCCAGTTGCTGGAGTTCTCGGTGGTCGGGTCGGGTTTCGTGTTCGGCGCCCTTGGCGATGCCTCGGTGTGGAGCCGCGTGATGACCGGCGCGCTCGGCGAGGAGGGGGCGCGCTACGGCGTCGTGTTCGCCTTCCAGATCCTGCCCACCATCATCTTCATCGCCGCGCTGTTCGCGATTCTCTACTTCATCGGCCTGATGCAGCTGATCGTGCGGCTGTTCGCCGTGGTCATGAACAAGGTGATGGGCGCCAGCGGTGCCGAGTCACTGAACGTCGCCGCCAGCATCTTCATGGGCCAGACCGAGGCGCCGCTGACCATCCGGCCGTTCCTGGCCCGCATGACGCAGTCGGAGCTGATGACGGTGATGACGTCGGGCATGGCCCACATCTCCGGCGGCATCATGGCCGCCTACATCGCCTTTGGCATCGATGCCAAGCACCTGCTGACGGCCGTGATCATGACCGCCCCGGGCACCTTGCTGATGGCCAAGATGTTCGTGCCCGAGACCGAAACGCCCGAGACGCGCGGCACCGTCAAGCTCGAGGTCGTGAACACCGACGTCAACATCATCGATGCGGCCGGCCGTGGCACCTCCGAAGGCCTGCACCTCGCGCTCAACGTCGGCGCCATGCTGATCTCGTTCGTGGCGCTGATCGCGCTGCTCAACGCCCTGCTCGGCGCCGCCGGCGGGCTGGTCGGATTCGACGGCCTGTCGCTGCAGATCATCTTCGGCTGGGTGTTCGCGCCGGTCGCCTGGAGTCTCGGCGTGCCGTGGCAGGATGCGGCGACCGTCGGCAACCTGCTGGGCACGCGCATGGTGCTGAACGAGTTCATCGCCTTCGCGCAGCTCGGCGGCCTCAAGGAGACGCTCGACCCGCGCTCGTTCACCATCGCGACCTTCGCCCTGTGCGGCTTCGCCAACTTCGCGTCGATCGGCATGCAGATTGGCGGCATCGGCGCGCTGGCGCCGACCCGGCGCGGCGACCTGGCGCGGCTGGGCCTGCGCGCCATGCTCGCCGGCACGCTCGCGAATTTCCTGACGGCCATCATCGTGGGCTTCCTGTTGTGAGCACCTTCAATCAGGCGACCGAAGCGGCCGAATGGCTGCGGGGCCACGGCTGCGGCGGCGCGGACGTGGCGGTAGTGCTCGGATCCGGCCTCGGCGACTTCGCCGAACACCTTGGCGAGTCGTTCACCATCCCGTACGGCGACATCCCCCACTGGCCGGCCTCGAAGGTCATTGGCCATGCCGGCAAGCTGGTGGGCGGCACGCTGCGCGGCAAGCGCGTGCTGGCGCTGTCGGGCCGCGTGCACGTCTACGAAGGCCACCCGATGACGATGGTGACCTTTGCCATGCGGGTGATGGGGCGGCTCGGTGTGCCGCGCGTGATCCTCACCAACGCCGCCGGCGGCATTGCGCCCAATTGCTCGCGCGGCGCCCTGATGGTGATCGACGATCACATCAACCTGATGGGCGATAACCCGCTGATCGGACCCAACGACGAGCGCGATGGCGTGCGCTTTCCCGACATGTCCCAGGTCTACTCGCCTCGGTTGCGAGCGCTGGCGGACGAGGCGGCGAGGGAGCAAGGCGCTCCGGTGCAGCACGGCGTCTACATTGCCGTCCTCGGACCGAGCTACGAGACGCCGGCCGAAATCCGCGCCTTCCGGATCCTGGGCGCCGATGCCGTCGGCATGTCCACCGCGCCTGAAGCCATCGTCGCGCGTCACATGGGCCTGGAGGTGCTCGGCATCTCGTGCATTACCAACCCGGCGGCCGGCGTGTTCCCGGAGCCGCTGCATCACGACGAGGTGATGGAGACGGCGCGCCAGGTGAAAGGGCAGTTCATCGGGCTGCTGGAGGGGATCATTGGCCGCCTTTGAGGCCATGGTGGCGGCCGCTCGCGCCGCGCGCGAGCGGGCCGTGGCCGACTTCTCGGGCTTCAAGGTCGGCGCGGCGCTCGAGACCACCGACGGCCAGATCATCACCGGCTGCAATATCGAGAACGCCAGCTACGGCCTCACGGTGTGCGCCGAGCGCGTGGCCATCTTCAAGGCGCTCTCGGAGGGCCACCGCGCCTTTACCCGCATCGTGGTCGTCGCCGACACCGCATCGCCCACCCCGCCCTGCGGCGCCTGCCGGCAGATCATGTGGGAGTTTTGTGGCGACATTGAAGTGGCCATGGCCAACCTGACGGCGGTCGCCGCCACGCTGCAGATGAAAGACTTGCTGCCGCTGCCGTTCGATCGGCGCTTGTTGTAGCGCCTGATCGGACCAATCGGTTTAACATCGCGCATGCTTCAGCTATGGGTGGCCACGGCCGCAGTGGCTCTGGCAGCCGTTGTCTCCGTATCGGCACAGGTCAAACCCGCGCTCGACGAGTGGCGGCAATGGCGCGGCCCCTTCAACACCGGGATGGCGCACGGTGACGCGCCGCTCACCTGGAGCGACCAGGCCAACATCAAGTGGAAGCTGGCCATACCCGGCCGCGGTCATTCGACGCCGGTCGTGACCGGGAACCGGGTCTACCTGACGACGGCGGTTCCCACTGGCAAGCGGACCGCTCCCGAGGGACGGAGCCGGGCAGGCGGCGGCGCCGATTCGGGCCTCGAACACCGCTTCGAGGTGATCGCCGTCGATCGGCAGTCGGGCCAAGTGGCCTGGCAGCGAACCGCCACGGTCGCGACTCCTCACGAGGGCTATCACCGCACTTACGGCAGCTTCGCGTCGAACTCGCCGGTGACCGATGGGACGCGTCTGTTCGCGTTCTTCGGTTCGCGCGGGCTGTACGCCTACGACCTCGCAGGAACCCTGCTGTGGAAGAAGGACTTCGGCGTGAAGATGCGGATGGACATGGCCTTCGGCGAAGGCACGCCGCTGGCCCTGCATGACAACCGCCTGCTGCTGCACTTCGATCACCTCGACCTGGGGTTTCTGGTCATGCTCGATCCGGCGACCGGCCGCGAAATCTGGCGCACCGCCCGCACCGAACCCTACAACTGGGCCGCTCCGTACGTCGCCGAGCACGCCGGCCGCCGCCAGATCATCATGAGCGGGCTCACCGTGCGCAGCTACGACTTCGAGACCGGCAAGCTGATCTGGGAAGTGCCGGGCCTCGGCGAGAACACCATTCCGCAACCCGTGCAGCATCGCGATCTCGTGTTCGCCATGAGCGGACATACGCTGAAGATGCTGATGGCGATTCCCCTGGGCCAGACCGGCAAGCTCACCGCTGCGGCAATGGCCTGGTCCACGGCGCGTGGCGCCTCGTACACGCCGTCGCCGCTGCTGCACGAGAACCGCCTCTACGTGCTCACCGACAGCGGCCTGTTCAGTAACTTCAACGCCACCACGGGCGTGCCGGCGTATCAACAGGCGCGCCTGCCGAAGCCCTATAGCTTCAAGGCGTCGCCGGTGGGCGCCAACGGCAGAATCTACCTGGCGACCGAAGACGAAGACGTCGTGGTCGTGAAGCTGGGGGACACGCTGGAGGTGCTCGCGACCAATACGCTGGCCAACCAGTCGTTCATCGCGTCCCCGGTCATCGTCGGCGGCGAGTTGTACCTCCGCAGTCAGACCCACCTCTTCCGCATTTCGCGATAGCCTGTAGAGAGATGCTTCCCACAATCGCCTGGCAAGACGCCGACATCGTCATGATCGACCAGCGCAAGCTGCCGGCCACGGAGGTCTACGTGACCTGCCGCAGCGTGACCGACGTGGCCAAAGCCATCAAGACCATGGTGATTCGCGGTGCGCCGGCGATTGGCGTGTGCGCGGCCATGGGCCTGGCGCTTGGCGCCGCCCGCAGCAAGGCCACCGGCACCAAGCAGTTCACCACCGAGTTCCAGCGCAACTGCGACCTGCTGGGCGCGACGCGCCCGACCGCCGTCAACCTGTTCTGGGCCATCGAGCGGATGAAGCAGTCGTTCGCCGAGGGCGCCCTGGCCGGCGAATCGGTGGACCAGTTGCAGGCGCGGCTCCGGGCCGCCGCCGATGCCATTCACGATGCCGATGTGGCGAGTTGCCGGGCGATTGGCGCCTTCGGGGCGACGCTGGTCCCGGACGAGGCGTGCATCCTGACGCACTGCAACGCCGGCGCGCTGGCCACGGCCGGCTACGGCACGGCGCTCGGCGTGATCCGCGGCGCGGTCGAAGCCGGCCGCAAGGTGCGGGTGCTGGCTGACGAAACGCGGCCCTTCCTGCAGGGCGCGCGGCTGACGGCGTGGGAGCTCGTGAAGGACGGCATCGATACCACCGTCATCACCGACAACATGGCCGGCGCCATCATGCGCTCAGGTGACATCAACCTGGTCGTGGTCGGCGCCGATCGCATTGCCGCCAACGGCGACACCGCCAACAAGATTGGCACCTACTCGGTGGCGGTGCTCGCGAAAGAGCACGGGATCCCGTTTTACGTCGCCGCGCCGTGGTCGACCATCGACTTGGCGACGCCCGACGGCAGCGCCATCCCCATCGAGGAGCGCGACGCGCGCGAGGTCACCCATGTCGGAGCCACGCAGGTGGCCCCGACCGGGGCGAAGATCCGCAACCCGTCGTTCGACGTGACGCCCAGCAAATACATCACCGCGATCATCACCGAGCGCGGCATCTTCAAGGCGCCGTTTACGGACACGCTGTCGGCGGGCTGATGCTGATTCTCGGCATCGAGACGTCGTGCGACGAGACCGCGGCGGCCCTGGTTGAGCAGACCGCGGATGCGGTCCAGCCGTGGACGATGCGTTCGAACGTGGTCGCCTCGCAGGTGGACATCCACCGCGAGTGGGGCGGGGTCGTGCCGGAACTGGCATCGCGCCAGCATGTCCGCGACATCTGCGGCGTGGTCGAGCGCGCACTGTCCGACGGCGGCGCCACGTGGCAGGACGTTGATGCCCTGGCCGTCACCCAGGGTCCCGGCCTCGTTGGCTCGCTGCTGGTCGGCGTGTCGTTTGCGAAGTCCGCGGCGTGGGCGCTCCAGAAGCCGCTGGTGGCCGTGAATCACCTGGCCGGTCACATCGAGTCGATCTGGCTCGAACACGGGCACATCCCGCTGCCGGCCATCATTCTCGTGGTCTCGGGCGGTCACACCAGCCTCTACCTCGTGATGCACGAAGGCGAGTACGAACTGCTTGGCCGGACCCGGGACGATGCGGCGGGGGAGGCGTATGACAAGGTGGCGAAGTTGCTCGGCCTGGGGTATCCGGGCGGGCCGATTCTCGACCGCCTGGCGCGCGACGGCCACGACACCGCGATCAGCTTTCCCGGCACGCGCCTGACCAATCCCGACCGCAACGCACCTGAGCGGGACGGCCGCTTTGATTTCAGCTTCAGCGGCCTCAAGACGGCCGTGCTGCGCCACGTGCGGCAGCGGCAGGCGGCTCTCGGCACTGAGCGGCTGCCGCCCAACGAGATCGCCGACCTCGCGGCCAGCTTTCAGTACCGCGTCGTCGATACGCTGATCGAGCGGGCCTTCGCTGCCGCGCATTGGCATGGCGCGAAGTCGATTGGCATCGCCGGTGGCGTGTCGGCAAATTCACGCTTGCGGCAAGAGGCCCTGGCCAAGGCCGGGCGCAGCGAGATCCCGGTCTACCTCCCGAGCCTGGCGCTGTCCACCGACAACGCGGCGATGATCGCCGCCGCCGGTCTTCGCCTGCTCGACGCCGGCCGCCTCGCGCCATCGGACCTGAACGCCGCAGCGAGCCTGCCGCTGTGGCCCATTAATCCCCGATCACCTTGATCAGCACGCGCTTCGCCCGCTTCCCATCGAATTCGCCGTAAAAGATTTGCTCCCAGGGGCCAAAATCGAGCGCGCCCTTGGTGATGGCGACGACCACTTCGCGGCCCATGATCTGGCGTTTCATGTGGGCGTCGGCGTTGTCTTCGCCGGTGCGGTTGTGGGCATAGCGGGTGGGTGAGGCGTCGAACGGCGCCAGCGCTTCGAGCCAGTTGGCGTAGTCCTGGTGCAGCCCGCGCTCATCGTCATTGATGAAGACCGCCGCGGTGATATGCATCGCGTTAACCAGGACCAGGCCCTCGCGGACGCCGCTCTGGCCGACGGCGGCCGCCACCTGCGGCGTGATGTTCTCGAAACCCACGCGCGCGGAAATGGTGAAGGTCAGATATTCTGTATGTGACTTCATATGGCCAGAGAATACCCTGCGCAACCCGTGGTCGGCGTCGGCGCGGTCGTCGTTCGCGACGGCCGGGCGCTGATCGTGCGGCGGGTTAACGGGCCGCTCCAGGGCCAGTGGTCGTTGCCCGGCGGTCATCTGCACCTCGGTGAATCGCTGGTCGACGGGATGCGCCGGGAGGTGAAGGAAGAGACCGGCCTCGAGGTGCACCCGGGGCCGATCATCGAGACGTTCGACCGGGTGCACCGCGACCCCGACGGCCGGATCCGCTATCACTTCGTGATCATCGACTTCGTGTGCGAGTCACCCGGGGGCGACGCGGTGGCCGGCTCGGATGCCGAAGCGGTGGCGTGGGTGACCGAGGCTGAACTCGACGCCTACGGCGTCAACGGGCACGCCGCGGCGGTCATCCGCAAGGGCTTGGAGTATTCTTTCCCTGCATGATCCTCTCACGTGAAGCCGCATGGCAGTTGCTGACTGAATGGACCCAGGGCGAAAGCCTGCGCAAGCACGCGTTGGCCGTCGAGGCGGCCGTCCGCGGCTACGCCCGCCAGCAGGGCGCCAACGAAGAGGAGTGGGCCGTGGTCGCGCTGCTCCATGACTTCGACTACGAGAAGTATCCGACGCTCGGCGACCATCCCAATAAAGGCTGCGCACACCTGCGGTCACTGGGCTATCCGGAGTGGGTGATGCGGGCCATCCTGTCGCACGCCTCGGAGATCACTGGCGTGCAGCCGGAGTCGCCGGTCGAGAAGGCCCTGGTCGCCTGCGACGAGCTGGCTGGCTTCGTCACCGCCGCGTCGCTGGTCCGGCCCTCAAAGAGCGTCCTCGACCTCGAGGCCGCGTCGGTCATCAAGCGGATGAAGGACAAGGCGTTTGCCCGGCAGGTGCCGCGCGACCACCTGGTTCGTGGGGCCGAGCTCATGGGCCTTCCACTGGAGCAGCACGTCACCAACGTGATTGGATTCCTGCGGCTCGAGGCTGACGCTTTGGGACTTCGGGGAACGCTGTAGCGGTTAGATCCGTATACTCAACGCAGATGACCGAAACGGATGCGGGCCAGGCCCATCCTTTGGATTCGCCGCGGTTCGCCGGGCCGGTGGTTCACTGCCAGAACCTGAGTGTTCGCTACGGGAAGAACTGGGCGCTCAACAACGTGACCGCCGTGTTCCCCGCGGGGGCGGTCGGCCTGCTCGGCCCGAACGGCGCCGGCAAGAGCACGCTCCTCAAGTCCCTGCTTGGCTTCCTGGTGCCCGACAAGGGCAGCATGAAAGTGATCGACATGGACGTGGCCACGCAGCCGCTCGAGATTCGCGAGCGGATTGGCTACATGCCCGAAAGCGATTCCCACATCCCCGGCATGAACGCGGTGTCGTTTGTCGCCTACTGCGGCCAGCTCTCGGGACTGCCGGCCACCGACGCCATGCAGCGCGCGCACGAAGTGCTGTACTACGTCGGCCTCGGCGAGGCCCGTTACCGCAACATCGAGACCTACTCGACCGGCATGAAGCAGCGCATCAAGCTGGCGCAGGCCATTGTCCACGACCCCGATCTTCTGTTCCTGGACGAGCCCACCAACGGCATGGACCCCAAGGGCCGCGACGAGATGCTCGAGCTGATTCATGACCTCGCGCACAACAAGAACGTCAACCTGATCCTGTCGTCGCACCTGCTGCCGGACGTCGAGTTCACCTGCGACCACGTCGTGGTAATGGACAAGGGCACGGTCGCCACCTACGGACCGATCGACGCCCTGAAGGGCACGACCGGCCGCGTCTACGAACTGCGCATCAAGGGTGACGAGGCGCAGTTCATCAGCGTGCTGCGCGGCGAGGGCTACGAAGTGCACGATTCCGACGAAGACGTAATGCGAGTGTTCGTGCCGGGCGTGGCCGGCGACAACCCCAAGGTCCTGTTCGACCTGGCGGCCCGTGAGCGGGTGCAGGTGCGCCACGTGCGGCCGAGCGTGCCGACCCTCGAAGACGTGTTCGCGCGCGCGGTGGGAGACAAGTAGCCCATGCCCATTCATGACCAGGGCTATCGCCGCTACGGCGGCACCCGCGCCACCATCGGCCAGGCCTGGCGGGTGATGACCCGCGCCGGCATCATGAGCGTCATCTCCAAGCGCCAGTTCCTGGGCTTGATGCTGTTTGCCTGGGCGCCCTTCGTCGTCCGCGCGGTGCAGATTTACGTCTCGGCCACGTTCCAGCAGGCGTCGTTTCTTGCGCCCAAGGGCGAGACCTTCCGCGAGTTCCTCGACCAGCAGGGCGCGTTCGTGTTCTTCGTGACCATCTACGTCGGCGCCGGCTTGATCGCCAACGACCGCCGCGCCAATGCCTTGCAGCTCTACCTGTCGAAGCCGATGACGAGCGCGGAGTACATTGCCGGCAAGCTCGCCATCCTGTTCCTGTTCCTGGTGTCGGTCACGTTCCTGCCGGCCATGATGCTGCTGCTGACGCAGGCCCTCTTCGCCGGCAGCCTGACCTTTATCAGCAACAACCTCTACCTGCTGCCGGCTATCACCTTGTTCTCGCTCGCGCAGGTGCTGCTGGCGTCGACCACCATGCTGGCGCTGTCGTCGCTGTCGAAGAGCAGCCGCTTCGTGGGGGTGATGTTTGCCGGGTTGTTCTTCTTCACTACCGCGCTCTTCAACGCCTTGCGGGGAATCACCGGCCGCACCAGTTTCGCGTGGCTGTCGCCGACCGCTTCGCTCGAGCAACTGGGAGACGTGATCTTCCGGCTGCCGCCGCGCTATCAGTTGTCGCCGGCCATTGCCGGCCTCACCGTGCTGGTGTTGATCGCCGGGTCGTTCTACATCATGAGCCGCCGCGTGCGCGGCGTCGAGATTGTGACGTAATGGCGGACGTCACCACGCTCGTGCGGGCCGACCACGTGTCGAAGTGGTACGGTCAGGTCAGCGGCCTCAACGACGTCACGGTGTCCATTCCGCCGGGCATTACGGGACTGCTGGGGCCCAATGGCGCCGGCAAGTCGACGTTCATGAAGTTGATGACCGGCCAGCTCAAGCCGAGCCAGGGCGTCATTCGCGTGCTGGGCGAGCCGATCTGGGGCAACCCGGACGTATACGCCCGCATTGGCTTCTGCCCCGAGCAGGACGCGTTCTACGACCGCATGACCGGGTTCGAGTGGGTCAACGCCCTCGTGCGGCTCAACGGCTACAGCGATGCCGAGGCCGAGGCCGCCGCCAAGGCCGCGCTCGACAAGGTGGACCTGCTCGACGCGGCCGCCAAGAAGATTGGCGCCTACAGCAAGGGCATGCGTCAGCGGGTCAAGCTCGCGCAGGCGCTGGTCCACGATCCCGAGCTGCTGATCCTCGACGAACCGCTCACCGGCATGGATCCGCTGATGCGCCGCAAGACCATCCGCCTGATCAAGGACTGGGCGCGCGCCGGCAAGCACATCATCGTCTCCAGCCACATCCTGCACGAGATCGAGTCGATGACCTCGAACATCCTGCTGATCAACAACGGCAAGATCCTCGCCGAAGGCAACGTGCACCAGATTCGCGACCTGATCGACACGCACCCGCACACCGTGTTCGTGCGCGGCGCCGACCCGCGCGCGCTGGCGCGCAAGTTCATGACCGAAGACGATGTGCTCAGCATGAAGTTCGAGCCGGGCGCGGTGATCGTGGAGACGTCCAAGCCCGACAGCTTCTACGCGCGGCTCACCGAGCTCGCCGCGTCCGGGGAGTGCGGCCGCATTGACGAAGTGCAGTCGCCCGACGATAACCTGCAGGCCGTCTTCAAGTACCTGGTGAAGCAATGACCACGGCCATCCGGAAGCACCAGCACATGAGTTTCTGGGCCGCCTCGCGCCGGGTGTTCGACCTGTCGCTCGGCGAAATGCTGTGGTCGCGCCGCACCATCTTCATGGCCCTGGTCGTGGGCGGCCCGGTGCTGCTGGCGGTGGTCGTCAAGCTGGTCGAGCTGTTCGGGATGTCGGCGCTGCGCGTCAACGGCCAGAAGGTCGCCGGGTTCGGCATTTTCGGCGTGATGATCTGGATGCTGTTCTTACGCTTCATCGTCCCCGTGCTGGGCGTGTTCTATGGCACGGCGCTGATGGCAGACGAGGTGGAAGACAAGACCATTACCTACCTGTTCACCCGCCCGATTCCGCGCGGCGCGGTGCTGGTGGGCAAGTACCTGGCCTACCTGGCGTGCACCCTGCTGGTGGTGCTGCCGTCAGTGATGATCGTGTTCTTCCTGCTGGTCCCGTTGTCGGAGTTGCCCGCGACCTTTGGCTCACTGGTGATCGACCTGGGGTTGCTGGCCCTGGGCCTGGCGGTTTATGGGGCGGTGTTCGCCTTCGTCGGCGCCTACTTCAAGCGCCCCCTGGTCATTGGCCTGCTGTTCGCCTTTGGCTGGGAGCAGGTGGTGATGGCCCTGCCGGGCTACCTGAAGCAGTTCACCGTCGCCTTCTACATGCAGGCCCTGGTGCCCCACGCCATGCCGTCCGACGGGGTCGCCAGCATCCTTCAGGGCATGTTCCGGGAGACCCCGCCCGTGTGGGTGTCGCTCGCGTGGCTTTTGGGCTACCTGGCCGTCTTCCTCTACCTGGCCACGCGCGTGGTCGAGCGCAAGGAATACATCCTCGAGCAGTGAGGGGGTCGCGCGAAGGTGGCAGCCGCCGAGCCCGACGAAGGGCGAAGCCCGAGCCCTGCGCCCGAAGGGCACTCTACGCGGGGGCCGGAGGCCCCCGCGCCCCGAAATTAGGGACGAGCCGGGGAACTAAACACCCCGGCGAATCCGTATAATCTGGCAGGAGACCCGCATGTCCAACAAGACGCGATACTTCGTGGCGGTTACGGGAGCGATTCTGGCCATTGGCCTGGGGACGGGTATTGTCGCGTCCTACATGGGCTTGCCGGTTTCGGTCCTGACCCGTGCCGCCGGTCCGGAAGAGCTCGAGTATGTGCCGGCCGATGCGGCGGTCGTCGCCTACGCCAACGTGCGCGACGTGATGAACTCACAGCTGCGCCAGCGTTTCCGCGAGCTGGAACCGACCCAGGAACACCAGAACGAGTTCGAGGAGAAGACCGGCCTCAACTTCGAAGAGGACATTGACACCGTGGTCGCGGCCATGATGCCCAAGGGCAACATCGCCGACAAGCCCAACGAGGCGTTCTTGCTGTTGGTCCGCGGCCGGTTCGAGGCGGCCCGTATCGAGGCGCTCGCGCTCGAGCACGGGTCCACGGTTTCCGACTACCAGGGCAAGCGCCTGATCGCATTCCACGAGGAAAAGCGCGACACGCCGGACGAGGGCATGGCCCTTGGTTTCGTCGCGGCCGACCTGGTCGCGTTCGGCAGCGTGACCGGCGTGAAGGCCTCGATTGACGCGCGCCGCGAGAACCGCAACGTCGTCGGCAATATTGAGATGATGCGGCTGGTGAGCGAACTCGACAACGCCAACGCCTGGGCCGTGGGCCGTTTCGACGCCATTGCCCACCAGTCGGGCCTGCCGACCGAAATTGCCGCGCAGATGCCCGCCATCACGTGGTTCTCGGCGGCCGGCCACATCAACGGCGGTGTGAGCGGCGTGCTCAAGGCCGAGGCCAAGGACGAAACCTCGGCCGCCAACCTGCGCGACGTTCTCAAGGGTGTGCTGGCGCTGGCCAAGATGCAGGCGGGCAACAAGCCGGGCATGCAGGCGATGGCCGACTCGCTGATTCTCTCGGGCGATGGCAAGAACGTGGCCCTCTCGTTCACGGTGCCGGCGGAAGTCCTCGACGTGCTCGAGGGCCTCGCCAAGGGCCGCAAGGCAATGGCCGCCGCGCAATAATGTAAGATGCGCGGACTTGTCTGACCACGTCTTCTTTTATGGAACGCTGCTGTCGCCGTTCAATCGGCCAGGGCGGCTCCGCATCACTCCCAAGCTCAACTACTCAGGGCGCGGCTCCATCGGGGCCGCGCTCTTCGACTTAGGCATCTATCCCGCGGCGGTTGCCACCGAAGATCAGGGCCGGGTGTGGGGCGAAGTCTACGAGATGCTCGACACTGGCCCGGTGCTGGCCGCGCTCGATGAGATCGAGGGCTACCGGCCGAGCGAACCGGCGCGCAGCCTTTACACCCGCATCCTCACCGACGTGGTTCTCGACGACGGCCGGACCGAACAGGCGTGGGCGTACTTTTACAACGCCCCGCTCGGACGCGCCCAGCGCATCACCTCGGGCGATTACCTGGAACACCTGAACGGGAAGTAGCTAGGGCTTCGCCAGTTCGTCGACGAAGTGCGCGATGGCTGCGGCCACGCGATCCGACAGTTCGACGAACTCGACGCCGGTGCGGTAGGTGATGACGTCCTGGTCGACGTCGCTGATGCGCGAGTGCACGACGCGGCCCTTGACGACGACCGAGCGATTGCCTAGCGTCAGGCGGAACTCATGCAGCGAGTCCAGCTGCAGGGGGAAGGCGGTTTCCACCTGCATGCCGCCGTGGCTCATCTGGCGCACGGCGGTCTGCTGGTACACCATCACCTCGCCGTGTAACGCCCCCAGGAGTTCGATGCGCTTGGAATCGCGCTTGTTGTCTTCCGGGGCCATTCGCTCGAGATTATAGCGTAGCCCTCGCCGTTGACATAGGTGAGGATGGGCAGCCGGCGCGTCGCCGGATCGAGCTGCAGCATCTGCAGGACTTGGCACGCCTCTTCGTCATCCGGCGCAAAACACAACACCACCAGATCGGAACGCCGCCGGCGGATCGCCAGGTACGGGGTGTCGTCCTTGTCGATGAAATCGACGCGGAAACGGGTGGTGCCGAGCATCGGCTGAATGCCGGCGAGCGCCTCTGGGCCCGCGCCAACTATCAGGGCCCGCGGCATTGCGGTGCTGTCGGCCTGCGTTTGGACGGGACTCATGCGCACCTCCTCGGTCCCGCTTGTCTACAAGAAACGCGCCAGGCAGAACCGTGCATTTCCAAAAGAAATGGACGCGGCTTACTGAAGAGGTGACACAACTCGTCACTGGACCCGACAAGAAGTGGCATGCGGAGAAGACGAAAGGTGGCGCCTTCGCTACTGCCTGCGTTCGCGGATGGCCTGCTCGAGTTGCGGGTTCACCCTGAAGCCGGCCTTCTTCGCGTTCTTCAGCGACGCCTCGGCCTCGGCAATGCGGTTGGTTTCGAAGTAGACGACGGCGAGGTTATTATGCGCCTCGCCAAACTTGCTGTCAGTGTCGATCGCAGCTTTGAATTCCCGCTCCGCGTCGGCGAGCCTGGCGGACCTGAAGAACGCGCTGCCCAGGGAGAGTGAGACCCACGGCGGTACTGACGCGTCGATGCCCATGTCGTTGCCACGCGCGATGGCGCTTTGAATGTCACGGCGCTGGTTGTTCAGTTGGCGCAGCAGGTTCTGCTGCTGCGGGCTCGGCGGCATCGTCTGCACCTGGCGGACCTGCTCGTCGATTTCGGTGATGCGATCCTGGCGGTAGCGCTGGGCATCCTGTTGGCTTGTGAAGTGCCGGCCGACCTGGGCGATATAGAGCTTGCGGCACTCGGTCAACGTGGCAATCGCCGCCACGTACTGCTTCAGGGCAATCTGGGCTCGGCCGAGCCCGTAGAACGCGTCCTCGAAGGTGTTGTCGATGGCTACCGCCTGCTGGAACGACTGGGCGGCCCGCTCAAAGGATTCGGCCGACATCAGTTCCCACCCCTGCCGGTTGTGGGGCCGGGCGCGCTCGCGCTCAGGTGTGTTCTGCGCGGCCGCCGGGCCGGCGACGGTGAGTGCGGCAAGGGCGAGGGCAAGTATCTGGCGCATGGAGCCTCCTGATCGGTCCGCCAAAGAAAAATGCCCCGCGGGCCGAAGCCCGCGGGGCAGTGATGATATCCGACGACGAGCGCGCTTAGAAGATGAAGCGCACGCCGATCCGGGCCTGCATCGGGGTCTGGAACGCGTTGTCCATCAGGAAACGCGGATCCTTGACGACGTTCTGGCTGACGATCAGGTCGGCCAGGTTCTGCCGGCCGCTGTAGAACAAGGCCTCGTCCGGCGTCACGCCGTTGGTCTTGTGATAGGTCGAGTACTTGCCAACCGAGGTGTCCTGGTTGAACAAGTTGAGCACGTTCAGGCTCAGTTGCAGTTCCTTGGACCCGCCCACGTTGAAGCTGTGCTGCACCAGGAGGTCGGTTTGCGAGAACATCGGCGTGCGGCCGTCGCTGCCGCGGCCCAGGTACTGCACCGGCAGGTTGTTCGGCGCGTAGATGCCGATCTCGCGGGTGACCGGCAGGCCGCTCGCGATGTATTCGTTCACGCCCACGCTCGTGCCGAAGCCGAACATGTAGATGAACTGGCTCTTGAACTGGTGGGGACGATCCGTCGCCAGGGGGCCGAGGGCCGCCTCGCCGCCGTCTTGGAACATCATCAGCGGGTAGTCCCACAGCCGGCCCACGTTCGGGCTGGTGCGGCCGTTCTCGTCAGACTGCGAGAGACCGGAGTAGTTGCCATACAGGCGGCTCCAGGTGTAGCCGGCGCGCAGGTACCAGTTGTTCGAGTAGCGCTTGTCGAACGCGAACTCGACGCTGTCGAAGTCGCGGACCGCCTTGGGGTTCGCCACGTTCGGGTTGGTGAACGCGAGCGCCGCCAGGTTGAAGCCCGGGTTGGCGATGATGTAGATCTCGCTGCCGTCGGCGGCCAGCGCGCCCGTGTCTTCAATGGCGCGGTCAACCTGCTTGTGCACGTAGCGGACGCTGACCGCCATGAGGTCGTTCAGCTGGTGTTCGATACCGGCCGACGCTTCCTGCAGCTTCATGGGCTTCAGGTCCGGGTCCTGGTGATCGGAGTCGAGCGACACGAACCGGAAGTCGACGGGTCCGCGGATGAGCGTGCCCGAGCAGGCGGGGGGGCACTGGGCGCCCGCCGTGAGATTGGTCCAGTCAGGCGTGTCGAGCGTGTAGTAGTACTCGAGCCACTTGTCGCCGCCGAACGAACCGCGGGGCAACTCGAGCTTGAAGATGTCGTAGAAGACGCCCCACGAACCGTAGGCCTTCCACTTGCCGTCGCCCTTGATGTCGTAGGCGAAGCCAACGCGCGGCGCCAGCTTGTCGGCGAAGCCGAATTCGACGCCGAAGTCAGGCACGCCCTCCTGGGTCGAATAGGTCGGCACCCGCTCACGCTCGGTGCGCACGCCGGCGTTGATGGTCAGCTTGTTGTTGATGGTCCACGAGTCCTGGATGAACAGGCCGATGTTGGTGGTCGTGACGTCGCCCTCGGTAATGAAACCCTGCTTGGGGTTCACGCCGTTGCTGCGTACCTGGTAGTAGCCATACGGGCCACGGAGACCGCCAAGGTTGGTGTTCCAGCGAATGCGGACCAGATTGGCCGACTCACCACTGAGCACGTTGTTGCCGACCTGATCCGCCTGCACACCGAACTTGATCTGGTGCGCACCGCCGGCATTGGCGTAGAGCGTGCCGTCGGCCTGGAAATACAGGCGCGTCTGCTGGTCGCGCGTCACCTTGGTGTTCGAGGGGATGTTCTGGAACCCGCTCGCGCGCTGCAGGCTCACCGGCGTGGCGAGCAGGCCAATGTTGTTGCCGGTCGAGAAGATGATGCGCGGCTCTTCGGTCACGTTCGAGTCGTTCTGGTCGGCAAAGTAATAGCCGCCGCGCATACCGAGGAAGAATCGCGGGGACGCGACCCAGTCGAGGTTGCCCGACACCGAGTAGTTCGGAAACTTCGAGACCTTGCTGTAGTTGGTCCCGGCCGGATCCGTGCCGGTCAGCGCCGGCAGCAGGCCGTTGGTCTCACGCCAGCTGTTGTTGTACGACACGCGGCCGCGCAGGCTGTTACTGAGCTGAGAGGTGACGTTGGCGGTGATGTTCTGGGCCGGCGTCTTCTGTTCGACCGAGGCCGTACCCGCCGCCGGGTTGCCGGCGCTGGTTGGGCTGACGTTGCGCGTGATGTTCTCCATCACCGGCAGGTAGGCGCCGAAGAACCAGGCGCGGTCGCGCACGAGCGGGCCGCCCAGCGTGAAGCCGGGTTCGGTGCGCGATTCATCGTCCTTCGGGTAGGTGATGTACTCGGCGATGTCGTCGTTCACCAGGTTGCGGCGCAGCGTCGGGGTCGGGCTGCCGGCCAGCGAGCTGCCCTGGTAGTTGAAGATGCCGCTGCCGTGCATCTCGTTGGTGCCGCTCTTGGTCATGGCGTTGATCACGCCGCCCGTGGCGCCACCGAACTCCGCGGTGTAGCCGCTCGACTTGACCTGGACCTCTTCGACGAAGTCGGAAATCAGGCGCTTGCCCGACGTGCCGCTGACCAGGTTGGTGGTCTCGATGCCGTCGATGATGAAGCGGTTCTCGCCGGCGCTGGCGCCGTCGATCGAGATGCCGCCCAGCTTGTTCTCCTGGTTGGCGCCGGGCGCCTGCGTCACCATCGTCGTGAAGTCGCGGCCCTTGGGCAGCAACTCGACCTGTTCGGCGCGGATGTTGGCCTGCCGCGACGTGCTACGCACGTCCACCAGCGGGGTCTGCGCGGTCACCATCACCGTCTCGGCGACGCCGGCGAGCGGCAACGCGAAGTCCACCTTCTTCATCTGGCCGAGGCCGACGCGCACTTCAACGACTTCCCGAGCCACGAAGCCCTGGAGGTTGGCGGTGACGCGGTAGTTGCCGGGAGCCAGCGAGGGGAAGCGGTACAAGCCGACCGAGTCGGTCACCGTCGAACTGACGACGCCGTTAGCGGTGGCTTCAACGGTGGCGCCCGGAAGGACGGCACCCGATGCGTCACGAACGACGCCTTCAATCGAACCACGCTGGTCCTGCGCCCAGGCGGGCGCCACCAACGTGCAAAGCAACATAAGAACTGCGAAAGGTTTTGCGAACATTACCTTTCCTCCTTTGGAAAGCAAACACAACGCAACAGATAGAAATAAGGAAGCTCGTCGGCGCCAGTCTTCCGCCGCCAAACGGCACCCGGCTCGCCGGGAACACCTCATGGTAGTTCACAGAGGGGCGAAAGGTGGTGCGAATCCACTGAAATATGGGACGAAATGCACTGTTTGTGGGTCAGGACACGGACGGAATACGCGGGTTTGGCCCGCAAATACAAGGGTTTTTTGAACGTTCGTTTGATATCATCTTTTTTCGCATGCCCTCCACCACCCAGCCGGTTCAGGTTCACCTAGGCCACCAATGAGAGTTGCCGTCATCCCCGGCGACGGCATTGGCAAGGACGTCACCGCGGAAGCGGTGAAAGTGCTGCAGGCGACCGGCGCCGCGTTCGGGCGGCGGTTCGATCTCGTGCACCTGCCGTGGAGCGCGGACCACTACCTGAAGACCGGCGAGACGCTCCCGGCCCACGGCTACCAGATGCTGCGCGACGAGTTCCAGGCCATCTTCGTCGGGGCGCTCGGCGACCCGCGGGTGCCCGGCAACCAGCACGCGCGCGACATCCTGCTCGGCACCCGGTTCGAACTCGACCTGTATGTGAACTACCGCCCGGTGCGGCTGCTCGACGATCGCCTGTGCCCGTTGAAGGATCGCGGGCGCAAGGACATCAACTTTGTCGTCTTCCGCGAGAACACCGAAGGCGTCTATGTCAGCGTCGGCGGCCGTTTCAAGGCCGGCACGCCGGACGAGGTCGCCATCCAGGAAGAGATCAATACCTTCAAGGGCGTCAACCGCATCATCCGCCACGCGTTCGAGTATGCGAAGGCCAACGGCCTGACGAAGGTGTGCATGGCCGACAAGAGCAACGCCATGCAGCAGGGCCATGCGCTGTGGCAACGCGTCTACCAGGAAGTGGCCGCGGAGTATCCGGGCATTACCGCCACGCACCAGTACATCGATGCCCTCGCCATGTTCCTCGTGAAGGACCCCGGCCAGTACCAGGTGATCGTCACCAACAACCTGTTCGGCGACATCGTCACCGACATCGGCGGGGCGCTGCAGGGCGGCCTGGGCATGGCGGCCTCGGGCAACATTCACCCGGGGAAGACGTCGCTGTTCGAGCCGGTGCACGGCTCGGCGCCGCCACTGGCGGGGAAGAACGTCGCCAACCCGATCGGCGCCATTCTCTCGTCGGCGCTGATGCTCGAGACGCTCGGTGCGGTGGACGAAGCGAGGGCGATCGAGCGGGCGGTCGAGGCCGCGATCGCGCAGAATCACACCACGTCAGATATCAGCGGTACGCTGGGTACGCGCGAAGTCGGCGATTGGATTTCACAACGGATTACCAAATGAACCAGAACGTTTTCATTCTCGGCGGCGCCCGCACACCCATGACGCAACACGTCGGCGCGCTCAAGGATCTCTCGGCGATTGAGCTCGGCGCGATCGCGTCGAAGGGCGCGTTCGAGCGCACCGGGGTCAAGCCCGAGTGGATCGAGCACGTCGTCTTTGGCAACGTCCAGCAGAGCAGCGTGGACGCGCATTACGGCGCGCGTCACGTGGGCCTCAAGGCGGGCGTGCCGCTCGAAGTGCCGGCGCTGACAGTGAACCGCTTGTGCGGCTCGGGCATCCAGGCGGTGCTGACCGGCGCGCAGCAAATCCAGTTGGACGAAGCAGGGGTCGTGCTCGCCGGCGGCATGGAGAACATGAGCCAGGTGCCACACGTGATTCGCGGCGCGCGCTCGGGCT
>JBEGVQ010000189.1:0-3792 GCA_041178345.1 Acidobacteriota bacterium
TCTCAAGTTGATCGCTCACCGGTATTAAGCGGCGAGAGCGTAGTCTGCGTTCGCAGTTACGTTGTTTTTCCACGGGATTTACGAGGTGCATGGGCCTCGGCACGCGTTCCGCGATCCCGCATCCCCGTCGAAGCCAGATCGCCCCCAAGGAGAGAAGAACCGCTAACTACCCTTGCATTCTACGCCTTTCCAGCCCCGCGTGCCGATCACCGGGAGCCCGACAGCCCGGCCTCGCACCTCTTTTCCAGTGGGCCAGGGCGCCACCCGTGCTAAGATCAGTACAGTCACCGCTTTCCTGAGTCCGCCCCAGCCCCTTACGCGGGAATTGGCTGAGCAACAGCCTCTCTAAAGCCCGCGTCTCCCCGCGCTGTTCGACCCTCGCTCCATCAGCGCCCGGCTGTGTCGAGGACCATGCTGCTTCAGTTCATCACGCTAAACCGCGACGACATCATCCGTCGATGCCGCGCCAAGGTGGGCCTGCGATCCTCGTCGCCCGCCAGCCCGGCGGAAATCGATCACGGCGTGCCGTTGTTCCTCGACCAACTGGTACTCGCGCTGGGCCCGAGGCAGACCTCGAGCGCAACGGCCAGCGAGACCGCGCTGCTGCACGGCCACGATCTGCTGGTGGAGGAACTGTCGATGCCCCAGGTGGTGCGCGGCTACGGCGACCTCTGCCAGTCGATCACCGAACTGGCCGCCGAGACCGGCACGCGGATCAGCACGGCAGACTTCGGCCGCCTGAACGGCTGGCTCGACAGCGTCATCGCCAACCACGCCCAGCTGCGTGGCGACACCAGGCTGGATGAGTTCATCACGCTAAACCGCGACGAGATCATCCGTCGGTGCCGCGCCAAGGTAGCCCTGCGCTCCTCGTCGCCCGCCAGCCCGGCGGAAATCGATCACGGCGTGCCGTTGTTCCTCGACCAACTGGTAACCGCGCTGCGCCTGCGGCAGACCTCGAGCCTGGCGATCAGCCAGACCGCGCTGCTGCACGGTCACGATCTGCTGGTGCAGGGCCTGTCAATATCCCAGGTGGTGCACGACTACGGCGACGTCTGCCAGGCCATCACCGCACTGGCCGTGGAGAGCCACGCGCCGATCAGCACGGCCGACTTCGGCCGCCTGAACAGTTGCCTCGACAGCGCCATCGCCGGCGCAGTCACCCAATACGGGCGCGAACGCGACCAGGCCTCGCGTGACGGCGAGATGACCCGCAACACCGAACGCCTCGGGTTCTTCGCGCACGAACTGAACAATCTCCTCCACACCGCCCTGCTCGCCTTTGAGGTGGTGAAGTCGGGCAACGTCGGCGTCGTCGGCACGACCGGCACGGTGCTGCAACGCAGCCTGCTGGACGCGCGCGACCTGGTGGCCCGGGCACTGGCCGAAACCCGGCTGACCCAGGGGATTCAAAACCGCGAGCCCTTCCTGGTGGTGGGCCTGATCGTCGAGCTGACGCCGGCCGCGACCCTGGCGTCGAGCGGCCAGGGCCTCACGCTGGTCATCATGCCCATTGCCCCGGACATCGCGGTCGAAGGGGACCGGCAGGCGCTGTCGGCCGTGCTGATGAACCTGCTGCAGAACGCCTTCAAGTTCACGCACAAGCGCAGCACGGTGACGCTGCGCGTCTCGGCCACGGCCGACCGCGTCCAAATCGAGGTCGAGGACGAGTGCGGCGGCCTGCCCGGCGGCGACGTCGATCGGCTGTTCCGCCCCTTCGAACAGCGCGACGCCCATCGGACGGGGCGGGGTCTGGGCCTGGCGTTCAGCCGGTGGGCCACCGAAGCGAACCGGGGCCACCTCTCGGCGCGCGACCTGCCGGGTGCCGGCTGCGTCTTCACGGTGAACCTGCCCCGTTACGGGGTGCCCGCCGTCGCGGCTACCTAAGCCAGCCACGACGAACAGACCTTCCCAGACGGACCCGAACCTCGCCGACACCGAGGCCCGTTCCGCCGCCCGGCAAGCCACACCGTGCTCAGTGCCGCCGACGCCGAAACGGGATTGACCATGGCGCGCGCCAAGTCGCCGGACCTGATCCTGATGGACCTCCAGCTGCCCGGCCCTGACGGCCTGGCGATGAAAGGCGACGAAGAGCGCCTTCGCGCGGCCGGGTGCGACGGCGACATCGCCAAGCCGATAGGCAGCCAGGCGTTCCTGGCGACGATCGCCGAACAACTGGCGCTGCTCGACACCCCCGCCGGTGAGCGGAGCGCCGGACTCATCTAACGCAGCACGAACTCCGTCCGGCAGTTCTCGTTCAGCAGCAGGCCGTCCTCCATTACGCGGATCTCGGCGTGGCCGCCGGGTAGCGGCGGCTTCAGGCTGAGCGCGACCCGCCACAGGCCTTTCGCCAGCGGCTTGCCCACGACCGCGGGCCAACTGCGCTCGACCGTGCCGCCGGCCGAGCCCAGTCCGAAGGTGATCGCGCGGTCGTTGATCTGCTCCGCCGAGATGAGCGTCGAGATGACCATCGGCTCGCCGCGCGTGAACTGGCGCAACGCCGGACGCTCGCCGCGCTGCTCGAACACGAAGCCTGAACAGCTCGGCGTCCTGGCCCTGCCTTCGGGCACCACCACCGTCGCGAATGCCAGCCCTTCAGCCGCGTCCTCGCCCGCGACCTGGCCGGCCACGCGGACCTGGTAAATCTTCGCGTCCACCGCGAGGCGCGCTTCGCCGATGGCACGTCCGCCTTGCGCCTTGACCGTGCCGCTCGCCCGCGCCGCCAGCTTGCCCGCGGGATCCAGCGCCACCACCGTGTAGGTAACGTCGGCGCCATCTTTCAATCCCGCGCCGATCTCGAACGGCACGATGATGCCCCGGCGATTGCCTTCGCCGGCGACGGCTGACGGCGCCAGCGCAATCGGCAGGCCCGGCACCGGCATGGCCGACTCGATCAGGCTGAGCGGGGCCGCCCCCGACCCGGCCGACGGCAGGTAGACCCGCCGGTGCAGCAACGACACGCCAGGGACGCGCGTCCGCACCGTCAACTTGCGGGCCCGGTCGCGGCCCGTCGACGGCGACGGCGCATAGCCGATCAGATAGTAGGCCCGGTTCTCGGCGGCCACGCGTTCAAGCGCGGCGTTGGTGTCGTTCGAGAGCAAGGACCGCCCGCCCGTGGCCGTCGCCAGGTCGCGAACCACGCCCTGATCAAACGGCTCCGCGTCGCGTTCGACGTCGCCGGCGGGCGTTTGCAGTCCTCGCGGATCCACCGTGTAGATCGCCACGTTCGCCGCACGCGCGCTGTTGATCAGGCGCGAAAACACTTCGTCGTCTCGTCCCGTGATGCGGCCCATCTCCACGGCGTCAAAATAGCCCGGCGGCAGGTTGCCGCCGCGGCTGAACCACAGCACCGCCTTGCGGCGGGCCGGAATGCGGCGCAGGTGCTCGACGACGTTCAGCAGCACCCGGAAGCTCTCGCGCCCGTTCTCGCCGACGCCAAAGGTCTCGATGGCCGACTCGAGCTCGGCGAGGCTCTCGGCGGCCGAGGCCGTACCGGCCGCGGCCGCACCCGGCTGCTCGAGGCCGAGGGTGCGTTCGCGGCGGCCGGTCGTTCGCGCGATCGCATCAAACGCCGCCGTGCGATCGCTCGTCAGGAAGAAACCGGAATCGGTCCCCGAGCGGATGATCGCGACGTAGTCGTTCGGGAGCAGCGTCTCCTTGAAGAACCGGTCGGCCACGCGCCGCGCCTGCTGCACGTCGTTGACCTGCAAGCCGAGTTCGTCGAGGACGACCACGAACAACCCGCCGGGCTCGAGCTCGTTCGACGCCATGCCGGGCGGCAGCGGGTTCACC
>JBEGVQ010000190.1:0-3568 GCA_041178345.1 Acidobacteriota bacterium
GCCTCCATCGAATACCGGCATCCGCTGTGGCGGCCGGCCTTGGCCAGGCTGGGCCTGGCCGTGTTTGCCGATGCCGCCCGCGCCTGGCATCGGCTCGACGGCCGTTCATCGAGCCTGCATGTCGACGCGGGCGTGGGGGTCCGGCTGGCGCTTCCCGGCAAGGGCGGCGCGATGCGGCTCGACGTGGCGCGCGGGATGCGCGACCAGCAAGTCGTGGTCTCGGCCGGCTGGCAACCATCGTGGACAGGACAACCTCAATGAGTGACGCAATCACGGCCATCATTCCGCCCCCCGCCCTGGCCATCAGGGCGTTCGGCCTCACCGACCGTGGCCTGAAGCGCGAGACCAACGAAGACCAGTTTCTGATCGCCGAGCTCAGCAAGACCATGCGGGTGTGTCAAACCTGGCCGCCGAAGCCGACCCCGAGGACGCTTCGCGGAAGCTGTTGGCTCTGGCGCTCGCCGCCGGCGGGCGCGACAACATCACCGTGCTGGTGGTCCGGTTCGATCACGCGGCCGCACCCGCGTCGTGACCTCGGTTAGACTCCGTCCATGGCGCGGCCGGTCCTGACTCTCGTCGCCGAACACAAGGTGTCGGCCTTCATCCGCCCCCCCAAGGGCAGCGCCGTGCTCGAAGCCAGCGGCGTCATCCAAAACGACGGCGACTACTACGTCGTCTTCGACAACATCCGCAGGCTCGCGCGGATCCGCGGCGGGCTGGCCTTGGAATCGGGCGGGCACGGCTGGGTCGGGCCAATCCGCGACGGCGAAGGGTACGAAGACCTCGCCTTCAATCCGAAGTCGGGGCGTTTCTACCTGTTGATCGAGGCCGAGAAGCATCCCGACGGCACCTACAAGCCCCTCATCGACGAGTGCGATCTACAGGGCCGATTCCGCAAGCGCCGGTGGGTGGACGTCACCTTCCACGACCGCAACACCGGCATGGAAGGGCTCGCGGCGGTCCGCTGGCAGGAGCGCGATTACCTGCTGGGACTGTGCGAGGGCAACGGCGGTCACAGCGGACGCAGGGGCAAGCGGCGCGGACGCGGGCTGATTCACGTGTTGCAGCGCACGGGCCCCACCTGGCAGTCGGTCGCAACCATCCAGTTGCCACCAAGCGCGAACTTCGAGGACTACTCGGCGGTCGCACTGCGCGGCCGGACCATCGCTGTGCTCTCGCAGCAGACGTCGCGGCTGTGGATCGGCACACTGCGCTTCAGTGACTGGACCATCACCGGCCCCGGCACGGTCTATGACTTTCCGCGCTCCAAGAAGGGCAAGCGCAGGTACTGCACCCTGGAGGGCGCCGATTGGTGTTCGCCCCACACGCTGGTCATGGTCTCGGACCTGGCCAAGCCGCACTACTCACGGCGCTGCCGCACGCGCGACCAATCCATTCACGTGTTCCGGCTCCCGAAAGGTCCGGCGCGCGCTACTGCGAGGCGATCGTCCTGATGAATTCGGCGAGCTGCCCGGCGATCAGCGCCTCGCCCGCCTGGTTGAGGTGCGACTCGTCCGGAAAGTAGACATTCTCGCCAGCCGACGCCCGCGCGGACAGCGCCGGCGTCGTGTCGAGGAACGGGATGCCGGCTTCGGCGCACAGTTGCGCCAGCATCTGATTCTGCGCCAGGCGATTGGCGAGCATGCGATCGACGCGGACCACACCGCCGTACGACTCCAGGTAGAAGCCAAACGCCGACCGGATCGCTTCCTTCGATAGCGATGCTTCCACGAGGGGCAGGTAGACCTGGCTCTTGAAGGGCACGAACATCACGATCAACTCGGCGCCAAACGATCGCGACACCGATTGCATTTCGCGAATCGCCGCACTGGTCAACGGCCAGCCTGGCCGGGCAGTCAGGTCGGCGCGCGAGAAGTTGAGCGTGTTCAAGTACGGCGGCATGAAGGCCCACCGCAGGCGGCGGCCGGCGACCTCGAGGTCAAACCAGCCCTGGTCGAAAGCCGGCGACGCCGAGGGAAAGGTTTCGCTCGGCGGCGCGGCTGGCGGTTCCGCGGCGGCGATGGCCGCCTGCTGCGTTCCCAACAACTTCTGCCCGGCGCGCAGCGCGCTGACGACGAACCACGTGTCCACGCGGCTGACGACATCCTTGATCCGCCAGCCAGGCTGGGGCCGCTTGAGCGTGCCGCCCGAACGCTGAAAGGCGTCGAACGCCTCGGCGTCGAAGATATCGTTACCGGCGAAGAACGCCAGTACCACGATCTTGGGCCGATGGGCCGCCACGTAGTCTTTCAACACCATGAGTTGCTGCTGCGGGCCAAAGCCCGCGGTGCCATAATTCTGCACCGCGACGTCCAAGGTGGCTTCGAGACGCGCCGGCCACGACGCCTCCTGCGCCATGGTCATGGCGTCGGTGAACGAATCGCCGAGCGCCGCGATCTCGAAGTGATCGCGCGTCGCCGGGTTGCGAAACCCCTCGCGGTCGGTGCGGAACGAGAACCGGTGCAGCGGACCTGGCACGGCCGAGGGCGGGATAAATTCCATGCGCACGATGTCGCCATCCCGCCATTCGTTGATGGTATCGACGCTCGCGCGCAGCCGGCGACCGTAGCGTGGCGAATCCACCCAATGCGGATCGCGATTGATCTCGCCGAGATCGTGACGCTCGGCGGCAATGCCGCGGGGCACGTGGTCGCCGAGGGCGCGCAGTGCCGCCTCCGTGACGAGCAGCGACACGATCAGGCTGACCGCGACCGCCGCGGTCTTCAGCAACACGAACGGGTTGAAGCCCATGAACGACGCCGGCGATTCCGTCCGGTTGCGAAGACGCCACGTCAGCCAGCACAGGATCGACAGGCCGAGCGCCCACACGTACGGCACTAGCGGCAGGTCGCGAACCACCCTCGGGTCGACCCACGTAAGGGGGCCATCGCTCACGAGCTCGATCACGCCGTTGCCGGTGGGATACGCGAATGCGATCGCGGCCGGGCCGTCCACAGTGCCCTGGGCAAGCACTTGGCGAGTGGTTCCGCGCCGCCATTCGATGGCATACGTGGCCCGCGCCTGCGGGCGAAGGCCCACGTGGACGGTCGAGTCGTGCCCAATCTGGGTCACGAACGCCACACGATCCGCCGCGCGGGTGACGACCAGGGGAACGACGCGGTCCCCTTCCACGCCGTATTGCTGGACAGAGTCGGACCGTGCCGACGACCCCGGTTGATCCAGGAACAGGCGGAATGTGGGCGCATCGGCCCAATCCTTCGCAATCAGCAGGACGACCGCGACCAGCGTCACCAGAAGCGCGCGCTGGAGCCACGGTCGCGGGGTCGTTGGCAGTCGAGTCACCAGTCGGCTACTGCAGGAGTCGTTCCAACTGAGCGGCCGGCGTGCGCGGGGCGTGGTGCGTTGACAAACGTACGGCGGACTTATATATTCGCATTTACGAATATACAAGGAGGCGTGGCATGGCTGATGTGAAGGACGTGGTCCAGCAGAAATACGGCGAGGCGGCCGAGCGCGCCCGCCAGGGGAAGACCGCAAGTTGCGGGTGTGGAACGTCGGGATCATGCGCGACCGACCCGATTACGGGGAATCTCTATGACGAGGCGCA
>JBEGVQ010000191.1:0-104501 GCA_041178345.1 Acidobacteriota bacterium
TGACGAGATAAAACGACAAGGTGATGGCAGCATCGGGACCCTCGACCAACCGGCCAGCGAACGGCTGGATCGACCGCGCCAGCACCGGAGTAATCCAGCGATATCGTGGTGCCTCGTGATCGACATCGCCGCGGGCGATCTTGACATACTCGACGGCATCGCTGGCCCCGCCCGGCTCGGCCAGGGTGAAGAACCTGAACTGCTGGTAGGTAGCGCCGTAAAGAAGGGCCATCGAAACGGCCAGCACCAGCGAGTACAGCCGCGGGTTGGGACCCATGGGGGCTAGGGCGTCGATGGCGCGGTGGAGCTGAACAGGTGCCGCACGGCCTGGTGCAGGTGCTTGACGTCGCCGAACCCCAGCCACCCGGGCACGAACGCCTCGCCCAGGGCGAGATGCAATGCCGTGAGCGCCGCCATGCCCAGAAACGGGGCGGTGATTCGTCCCGCGCCACCAGAGGTGAGTGCGTACCTCTTCAGAATGGACGAGGCCGTGGCAGCGCGCGACATGGTGCTGGCCCAAACATTACAACGGAACCGGAACCGCAACCACCGCGGCCATGCGGCCGGCCCGCTCGCCCGCCGACCGGTACGAGTCGAAAATCTCCGGGTGGGCCAGGGTGCTGAGACTGCAAACGAAGATGCGCCCAGCCGCGACACCAGCATCGATCAGCTGATCGCGGTTGGCCGCCCACAGGTCCAGGCTCAGCCGCGCCTCGCGACGATTGAACCATCGCGCCAGGTCGGCGGCGCGGTGCCCGGCCTGCTGGAACATCTCGATCAGCGACTCGCCCACTTCGTAATCGCCAGCCCCGATGCTCGGCCCGATCGCGACCGTCAGGTCCGACGGCTCGGTCCCGAAGTGGTGGCGCATGGCCTCGACCGCGGCCGGTCCCACGCGCGCGCAGGTGCCACGCCAGCCGGCGTGAATGGCGCCGGCGGCGCCGCTGGCGCGATCGGCCACGATCATGGGGACACAGTCGGCGACCAGCACCGCCAGCACGAGGCCCGGCACATTCGAGACGATGGCATCACCATCGGGTTTCGCCTCGGCATCGGCCGCGGTCGTGCCGCCACGGGCCAGCACGCGGACGAGGTTGCCGTGAACCTGCTTGACGCGGCGCACCTGCTCGGGTGCTCCGCCTACCGAGGAAGCCGCGGCCGCCCAGCCCCCAGGGCTTGGTAACTGCAGTTGCTTTGATGTGAACACGTGTTGCGCGACCGTCTCGAGCGGCGTGCACCTGAGCGCGTCCCCCCAAGGCTCGACAGTCCAACGAAATGCGGGAGCTGGCCGCGGCAGGCTCATTGGACGGCCGCCAGCGACGCGCAACTGACGTTACCGTCGGCGCGGCCGTGATCACGATCTGGCGCCTGATTCGATGCTTTTCGCCTTGGCATCGCCCTTGATAGCTCCCGTGGCGTGAACAAACGCAACAAGTCGGGCCGTCCGCGGAGATCGCCGTCAGGCAATCGACCGGGGGCGCGATCCCGCGAACTGGAGAGAACCATGGTGGTCAAGATCATGCCGAACGACAAGGGAACGCCGTCAGGGAAACTGGCCGATGCGGAAGTGCACTTCACCGATGGCGAGATGCAGGGGCTCAGGCTACTCGGGTTCGCGGTGTGGGAACGCCGCACGGGCGTCGGCCGCAACGTCACGTTCCCCTCCCGCACCTATTCGGTCAACGGCGAGCGGCGCAGCTTCTCGTTGCTGCGGCCCGTCACCGACCAGAACGCGCAAGACAAGGTGCGCGACCTGGTGCTGCAGGCGTACTCCGAATTCGAGTCGCAGGCGGCCGTCGCCAGTTGAAGGGCGCCCCACCGCCGCCTGCTGTCGTGCCGGGTGCTCAACTGATCACCGGCAGCAGGCGCGCGTTTTCCTTGGCGCGCTTCGGCGGCAGCGTCCATTCGGCGCGCGTGCTCTTCTCGAACTCGGCGCGGAAGAAGGGTTCCTTCATGCCGCCGTCGATGATGTTCCAGGGCAGCACCGCGTCGTTGGTGCGGTCGCGGTAGATATAGAAGTCGCCGTCGAGGCCGGCGTCGGCCAGGGCCTTGCGCCACTGGCCGCCGTTGGCTTCGGCCTGTTCGATGGCCGGGGCAATGCGCCGGTCGCCGAGCGAGAGCAGGGCCTGGTAGTACGAATGCCGCTCGCTCTTGATGTTGAAGTAGACGTTGTCGACATCGGCCACCAGGGCGCGCAGGCGCTTCATCTTGGCCTCGATGACATCGGTGCGTTCCATCGGCAGCCACTGGTAGGCGGTGCCCGGCTTCGGGACGAGCGGGTTGACGCTGGCGACAATGCGGCCAATGCGGCCGCGCGGCCGCGCGTGCTTGAGCATGATCTCGTGGATCTGCAGCGTCAGGTCACGAATCGCCACCAGGTCGTCATCGTCTTCGGTGGGCAGGCCGATCATGTAATAGAGCTTGAGGCTCTCGATGCCGCTCGAAAAGATCAGCTCGGCGCTGTTGAGGATCTCGGCGTTGGTCACCGTCTTGTTGATGACGCGGCGCAGGCGATCGGATCCGGTTTCCGGGGCGATGGTCAGCGTGCGCTCGCCGCTCTCCTTGAGCAGTGACACGATCGTCGGCGTCAGGTCGTCGAGGCGCAACGACGCCGGGCTGATCGAATAGCCCATGTCGCGAAGACTGCGCAGGATGTGTTCGATATCGGGGTGATCGCATAGCGCGATCGACACCAGGCCGGCCTTCGACGAATGGGCGCGGGCGGCCTGGGCCAGAGCCAGGATGCGCTCGGTGGGGAACGCGCGCACCGGCAGGTAGTTGTAGCCGGCCCAGCAGAACCGGCACAGGTTCGCGCACCCGCGGACCACCTCGATCAGGAAGCGCGACCCGAACTCGGTGTCGGGCGTGAAGATGGTGGTCGATGGCGGGTCCACCGCCTCGGTGGTCTTCAGGGCCGCCTTGCGCACGACCGCCGGCGCGCCGGTGCCCTCGCGCGGCACGTAGCGGACAATGGTGCCGTCGGCGGCGTAGTCGACGTCGTAGAACGACGGGATGTAGTAACCACGTGCTTGCGCCAGCCGCTTCAGCTGCTCGCTGCGCGAGGAAGTCGACATGGCGTCCACCAGCGCCGGCACCAGCGCCTCGCCTTCGCCGGCCGCAATCACGTCGGCAAACATCGCGAGCGGTTCCGGGTTGACGAACGTCACCGCGCCGCCGATCACGACCAGCGGGTGCGTGTAGTCACGGTCGGCGGCGCGCAACGGCACGCCGGCCAGCCGCAGCATGGTGAGGACGTTGGTGTAGTCCCATTCGAACGACACCGAGAAGGCAATGATGTCGAAGTCGGCCACCGGCGTCTGCGACTCGAGCGTCACAATGCGCGTGCCGGACTCGCGCAGCGCGGCCAGTTCCTGCTTGGGCGGCAGGAACGCGCGCTCGCACACGATGTCGGGCTGGTCGTTGAACAGGCGGTAGATGGTCTGGAAACCGAGGTTCGACATCCCCACGAAGTAGCTGTTGGGGAAGATCAGGGCGACCCGCAGCCGGTTGGCGTGCGGCTTGCGCACGTAACCAACTTCCTTGGAAAGGATCTCCTGTGCGATCTCGCGTTGCTGTCTTGGCTTCATTCAGAAACGGGGGAGTCGTCGAGCTGTCGCTATGCCGGCGGCGCGCGCGGCTCCCCTGGATCCGTCTACTGTATCAGCCCTACCCCTCGCTCCGCCGGAGGAAGGCCGGCACGTCGAGGTCGAGGTTCAGGTCGAGCTCGTTCGCCAGCCCATCCGTGTCGGCCAACGGCATGTCGCCGCCGTTCTGTCCGACGGCCACGGGCCTGGCCGACGCCGCCGGCATGTCGAGCGCCGGACGGCGCACGATCGAGGCCCGCGGCTGGGCTGCCGTCGACGTATCGACGCGAATCGGCTGCGAATACGCCGACATGTCGGTTGGCGTCTGCAAGGGAGCATGGGCCGGTGTCGACCGGTCGGTCTTAACGTGATCGAAGCCGGTCGCAATCACCGTGATCTTCACCTTGTTGGTCAGCGCCTTGTCGACGACCGCGCCGAAGATGATGTTGGCGTCCTCGTGGGCCGACTCCTGGATGATGGTGAGCGCCTCGTTCACCTCCATCAGCGACAGGTCGGGGCCGCCGGTCACGTTGATGATCACGCCGCGCGCCCCCCGCACCGACGCGTCCTCGAGCAGCGGGCTCGAAATGGCGCGGTTGGCGGCGTCGACCGCACGCGACGGCCCCTCGGCCATGGCCGTGCCCATCATCGCCACGCCCATGCCCGACATGATCGTCTTGACGTCCGCGAAGTCGAGGTTGATCAGGCCCGGCACCAGGATCAAGTCCGAGATGCCCTGGATCGCCTGTCGCAGCACATCGTCCGCGGTGACGAAGGCGTCGAGCATCGAGGTGTCGCGGGCGATCACCGAGAGCAGGCGCTCGTTCGGAATGGTGATCACGGTGTCGACCGCGTCACGCAGCGACTCGAGGCCCATTTCGGCCTGCCGGTAGCGCTTCTTACCCTCGAACTTGAACGGCTTGGTGACGACGGCAATCGTCAGCGCGCCGAGTTCGGTGGCGAGGCTGGCAATGACCGGCGCCGCGCCGGTGCCGGTGCCGCCGCCAAGTCCGGTGGTCACAAACACCATGTCGGCGCCCGACAGGGCCTGGATCAGCGCATCGGTGTCCTCGAGCGCGGCCTGCCGGCCGACGTTCGGATCCGCGCCGGCGCCCAGGCCCTTGGTGAGCTTGCCGCCGATCTGGATCTTGACCGGCGCCGGGTTGGCCTTGAGGGCCTGGGCGTCGGTGTTGGCGACCATGAACTCGACCCCGGAGATGCCGGCCTGCACCATCCGCGACACGGCATTGCTGCCGCCACCACCCACGCCGACCACCTTGATCCGCGCGCCCATCCGCGCTTCTTCGTCGAGCGTGAGCCGCAGCGCCTCGAAGCCGTCTTGATCCGCCATCGTGCCTCCTCCGTCTGAATCGTTACGCATCGCCAAATTTCACAATCGCCACATCACCGGATCACGAGATCCGGTCTAGAAAAATTCCTTGAACACCGTCCGCAACCGTCCCATGACGCGCGTCAGCGCCCCGCCGCCGCTGGCGCCGGCTGCCGGCCCGCGATGACGGGCGGCGTACAGCACCAGGCCGACGGCCGTGGCGAACGCCGGGTTGCTCACGTGATCGGCCAGGCCGCCGACGCCGACCGGCGTGCCGCGCCGGATCGGCAGGTCGAATATCTGCTCGGCAATCTCGGACATGCCCTCGAGCTGGGCGCCGCCGCCGGTCAGCACCAGGCCCGAGTTGAGTGACTTCTCGTAGCCGGCCTTGCTGATCTCGTCCCAGATCAGGTGGAACATCTCCTCGGCGCGCGGCTGCAGGATGTCGGACAGGATGCGACGCGCCATCACGCGCGGCCGCCGGCCGCCGACGCTGGCCACCTCGATGGTCTCGTCTTCCTCGACCATCGACGACAACGCGCAGCCGGCCCGCCGCTTGACCTTCTCGGCGTCCGGGATGGGGGTGCGCAGGCCGACGGCAATGTCGTTGGTGAAGTGATCGCCCCCGACGGCAATCACCGCGGTGTGCCACAGGCTGCCGCGCTCGAAGATGGCGAGGTCGGCGGTACCGCCGCCGATGTCGATCACCGCCACCCCCAGTTCTTTCTCGTCGGCGGTCAGCACGGTCTCGGACGCGGCCAGCTGGCCGATCACTGTGTCAATGACCTCCACGCCGGCGCGGTTGACGCAGGCGACCAGGTTCTGGGTGGCGGTCTGGCTGGCGGTGATGATGTGGACGTTGACCTCGAGCCGGGCGCCCGTCAGGCCAACCGGCGCGCCGATCCCCTCCTGCTCGTCGACCACGAAGTCCTGCGGCAGCACGTGCAGGATCTCCCGGCCCGCCGGCAACGACACCGCCCGGGCGGCATCGATCGCGCGGCGGACGTCGTCGCGGGTCACCTCGCGGTTCTTGCCGGCCACCGCGACCACGCCGCGGCTGTTGAAGCCCTTGATGTGCGGCCCGCTGATGGCGAGATGCACCGAGCCGACCTCGACCCCGGCCATCAGCTCGGCTTCCTCGATCGACTTCTTGATCGATTCGACCGCGGCCTCGAGGTTGACGACCACCCCGCGCTTGAGGCCCTTCGATTCGGCCATGCCGATGCCGATCACATCGGCGCCGCCATCTTCGAGCAGTTCGCCGACCACGGTGCAGACCTTGGTCGTGCCGATATCGAGCCCCACTACGTAGCGTTCCTGTCGTGCCACGAATCCTCCCCGTCCTCTACCGTCTCGCCGTCGCCGGCAACGCCTTGACCGGACGCACGTACAACCGTTCATCGAACCGCAAATCCACGTAGTCGATGCTGGCCAGCCGCTCGCGCAGCGTCGGCTGCACGTCAACGTACTGCTGCAAGCGGGCGGCGAAGTCGCTGTCGCCCAGCCGCAGCAACGCCGTGTCGTCGTCGAGAATCACGACTGCGTCGTGCAAGTCGGACACGTCGATCTGCGACACCCGCCGGCCCAGTTCGGGCCGGGCCGCCAGCGCCGCGATGACCCGGCCGGCAAATTCGGATCGCGCCGCGTCGATCAGCGCGCCATCGCCGGAGGGCGACGCGGCCAGCCCGTCGATGATCGGCAGGTCGATGTCGGCGTATGCCGGGCCGTACTCGTCGACGATCACGCCCCGGCGGTCGACCAGGTAGAGCGCCGTGCCGATGCGGCCAATGCCCATGGGCTCGCGCTCGAGCACCATGATCTCCAGCGTCGCCGGCAACACCCGGCGGATGGTGGCGCGTTCGACCCACGGCGAGGCGAGCAGCCGCTGCTGCCATTCGCCGATCCGGATGGTCAGGATGTTCTGGCCGCGCAGCCCATCGACGAGCGCCAGCACCTCGCCGGCCGAGAGGCGGTGGTGGCCGCGAACCTGCAGGTGGCTCACCTGCAAGGTCTGGGCGGCGGCAATCAAGTTCACGCCGCGGTAGCCGCCGTAGCCAAGCACCGCGATCATCACCAGCAGGCGAATCGCCAGCCACGCGTGCCGCCCGGCAGGCGTGCGCTGGCGCGACGGCTTTACGTGGGCCCGCTTGAACCGCTTGTCGGTCTGGGCGGCGACAGCGGCGGCGCCGGTGCCGGGCCTGGGGAGTCCCGCCATTACCGGGCCTCCCGCGGACCGTGCCGCCGTTCGAGTTCTGCCACTAACGCCGTCGCGAGGCCGCCAATCGACCCGGCGCCCAGCGTCAACACGAGGTCGCCCGGACGCGCGAGATCGGCGACGGCCGCCGCCATCTCGTCAAGCCGCCTGACCACGTGAGCCGCCCGGGCGCGACCGGTGCTGACCGCCGCGGCGAGTGCCTCGACGGTGATGCCCGGGATCGGTTCCTCGCTGGCGGCGTAGATGTCGGTCAGCACCACTTCGTCGGCCGCCGCCAGGGCGGCACCGAACTCGGCCATCAGGTCGCGCGTGCGGGTATAGCGGTGCGGCTGGAACGCCACGACGATGCGCGCCGGCCGGGCCGCGCGCGCCGCCGACAGCACGGCGGCGATCTCGGTGGGGTGATGACCGTAGTCATCAACCACGCTGATGCCGTTGACGATCCCGCGCCGCTCGAAGCGCCGCTCGGCGCCGTGAAATTCCGCCAGCGCCGAGGCAATCTTCGGGAACGGCACGTCAAGCTCGAGGCCCACCGCCACGGCCGCGAGCGCGTTTCGAACGGAGTGCAGCCCGGGCACCGCCAGCGTCAACGGCCCAAGTTCAGTCGCGCGATTGGTGTGCAGGTCGCGCTGGACGACGGTGCACTGCGATCCGAAGCCTGCCAGGACGACGCCGGCGGCGCTCACAGCAAATGGTCCAGCGTTGGCCGGACCTTCGTCGATTCCGTAAGTCACCACCCGGCGGGTGAATCGCGGCAGCACGAGCGACAGCTCCGCATCGTCGGCGCATGCCACCACGGCGCCGTAGAACGGCACCTTGTTGGCGAAGTCGACAAACGCCTGCTGCAGGTCGGCGAAGCCGCCGTATGCGTCCATGTGCTCGCGATCGATATTCGTAATCACCGCCACTGCCGGCGAAAGCTTGAGAAACGACCGATCGCTCTCATCGGCCTCCGCCACCATGTACTCGCCGCGGCCCAGCCGCGCATTGCTGCCAAAGGCGCTCAGGCGCCCACCGATCACCGCCGTCGGGTCCAGTCCCGCCCGCTCGAGCACCAGCGCGATCATCGAGGTCGTGCTGGTCTTGCCGTGGGCGCCGGCCACCGCGATCCCGAAACGCAGCCGCATCAGCTCGGCCAGCATCTCGGCCCGGGGAATCACCGGAATCCGCCGCGCCTTGGCTTCGACGACCTCCGCGTTATCCGGCCGCACCGCAGACGAGTAGACGACGACGTCGGCGTTGCCGACGTTGGCCGCCGCATGCCCCGCGGTCGCGACCGTCACGCCGAGCGATGCCAGCCGGTCGGTGACGCTCGAGCGCCTGGCATCCGATCCCGACACCGAGTAGCCGAGGTTGGCGAGCAGCTCGGCGATGCCGCTCATGCCAATTCCGCCGATGCCGATGAAGTGAATGCGCCGCGTCTTACCCAGCACGGTTCACTTCTTTCCCCGCCCCAACCGCTCCACCCGATCCGCAATTCGTGCCGCGGCATCGGGCCGCGCCAGCCGCCGCGCGGCCGTCGACATCTGCTGCCGCTTCGCGGGGTCGCCGATCAGCCCGGCGATCGCCGCGGCCAGCCGCGGCCCGTCCAGCTCGCGTTCTTCCAGCACCACGGCCGCTCCCGCGCGCCCGAGCACCTCGGCGTTCTTGCGCTGGTGGTCGTCGGTCGCGGTCGGCAGCGGCACCAGGACCGCCGGCCGGCCCGACGCGGTCAGCTCGGCGAGGGTCGTCGCACCAGCACGGCAGATGACCAGGTCGGCGGCCTTCATGGCTCCGTCGATTTGGTCGATGAAGGCTTCGACTCGGGCCGCGAGGCCGGCGCGGCCGTACGCGGTCCGCACCAGATCCAGATCGCGTTCACCGGTCTGGTGGGTGATCGCAAGTTCGAGCCCGGTGGCTGCCAGCCGCGACGCTGCCTCCACCATGGCCACGTTGATCGCGTGCGCGCCCTGAGAACCGCCAAAGATCAAAACCCGTGCCGCTGCGTGCGGCCTGTTGGTGCGATCATTTGCCTCCTGGTTCTGCGCCGGGAAAAATTCCGGTCGCACGGGGTTGCCGGCCACAAATCCCGTGCGTGGGAAGTACGACAGTGAGTCCTCGAAGTTCACGGCCGCGGCGCGCACCAGGCGCGCCAGCAGGCGATTGGTCATGCCCGGCACGGCGTTCTGCTCGAGCAGCATGGTCGGATAGCCGCGCACCGCCGCCAGCGCCAAGACCGGCCCCGAGGCAAATCCGCCGACGCCGATCACCACGTCGGGCCGGCGGCGCGACAGCACGCCCCAGGCGTCGGCGGCGGCCGTCGGCAACAGCAGGAACCCCTGCAACCGCTCGGCGCGGCCCTTGCCCTTCAGCCCGGCGACCCGAATCAGGTCCAGGTCGAAGCCCTCGCGGGGCACCACTCTCGACTCGATGCCCTGCGCGGTCCCGACAAACGACACCTGCACCGACGGGTCGCGGCGCTGCAGTTCGCGCGCCAGCGCGATTCCCGGGTACAAGTGCCCGCCCGTCCCCCCGCCCGCGATCAGGATGCGCACCGGTCACGCCGCTCCCGTCTCGATCTGCTGGTGCTGCGAGATGTTCAGCAGCACGCCGACGGCCAGCAGGTTGATCAGCATCGACGAGCCGCCGTTACTGACGAGCGGCAACGGGATGCCCTTGGTCGGCACCAGGCCGAGGACGACGCTGATGTTCACGAATGCCTGCAGGACCAGCATCATCGTGATGCCCAGCGCGAGGTACGCGCCAAAGCTGTCTGGGGCGCGCAATGCCGTGCGCAAGCCGCGCCAGGCGATCACGCAGAACGCCAGCACCACCATCGAGGCGCCGAGCAGGCCGGTCTCCTCAGAGATCACCGCGAAGATGAAATCGGTAAACGGTTCGGGCAGGTAGAACAGTTTCTGCACGCCGCTCATCAGGCCCTTGCCGAACACGCCGCCGGTGCCGACGGCGATCAGCGACTGGATGATCTGGAAGCCATCGCCAAGCGGGTCGGCCCACGGATCCATGAACGTCAGCAGGCGGCGGCGGCGATAGTCGGCCTGCATCAGGATCACGTACAGGGCCGGCAGCGTCAGCAGCAGCCCGCCGGCGAGATACCGGTAACTGAAGCCCGCGGCGAAGATCATCACGCCGACCACCGCCAGCACCGAGACCGCGGTGCCAAAGTCGGGCTGCAGCAGGATCAGCCCGACGATGCCGCCGACAATCAGCCCGATCGGCACCAGCGAGTAGCTGAGCTCGTTGATCCGGTGACGGCGCCGTTCGAGCACCAGCGCGGTGAAGAAGATCGCCGCCAGCTTCGCCAGTTCCGACGGTTGAATGCCGAAGCCACCGACGCCGAACCAGCGGCGGGTGCCGTTGATCGGCCGCGAGAACAGCACCGCGACCAGCATCAGCGCGACCACGCCGAGCCCCGCCCACACCAGCCTGTCGTTCTTGTAGGTGCGGTAGTCGATGCGCATCACGATCGACAGCACCGCAATGCCGACGCACGCCCACATCAACTGGCGGGTCACGAACAAATACGGCTGTTGAAAGCGCTCCAGCGCCACGAGCGCGGAGGCGCTGTAAACCATAACTACGCTGGCGCAGATCAGCGCCAACGTCGCCAGGAACAGCCACTTGTCAGACTGCAGCTTCCTTGCCATACTCGCGCCCCCTCCTTTGTCGGGGGCGCCCCTGAGCAGGCCGGCCGCGCTTGCGAAGCCGGCCCTGTCGAAGGGCTCTAAAGTTCGACGGTCTCGGTTCGATAACTCAGTTGCACCGCGCCTGTCCGCCGTCGTCCACGACCGAGCGTGGACGAAGGTGGCAAGCAGTCAGTAGTCGCCAGTCGTTCAGGGAATTGAGACACCAGCCTCGCAGACCGGGGCAGCCTGCGCTCCCAGCGACCAGCTCTCAATTGCCGCCAACCGGCTGACGACTACTCACCGCTCCCGCCTGCGCGCTTCGGCGGGGCGAGCCCACCCAACGCGAACGATCGGCGGCGGTGCAGACCTACGCCTCGGTAATCAGCCGCTGCACCTCCTCCTTGAACCGCGCGCCGCGGTCGGCGTAATCCCGGAACATGTCGAAGCTCGAACAGGCCGGCGCCAGCAGCACCACGCCGTCAGGCACTGCCAGGTCCCAGGCCTGCCGCACCGCGTCGGCGAGGCCGTCGGCCGCCACGACCGGCACGACCCCGGCCAGCGCCGCGGTCACCATCGGCCGCGACTCGCCAATTGCGACGACCGCCCGGCCGTGGGCGCGCAGCGGCGCCGCGAGGTCGGCGAAATCGCCGCCCTTGTACTTGCCGCCGACAATCGCCACGACCTTGTCGAAGCTTTCGATCGAGCGCGCCGCGGCCTCGATGTTGGTCGCCTTCGAGTCGTTGACGAACCGCACGCCGCCCCGATGGCCCACCGGTTCCATCACGTGCTCGAGACCAGTGAACCCGTCGAGCGCCTGCGCCAGCGACGCCTCGGTGGCGCCGGCCAGGTGGCTGATCGCGGTCGCGGCGACGACGTTGCTCAACATGTGGCGGCCGGCGAGCTGCACGGCCGCCAGCGGCAACAGCGGCACGTCACCCTCCGAGGTGCGGTGCCAGACGAACCCGCGACCGGCATGGACCTCGGCGCCATCGGGATGGTCAACGGCGTAGCGCACCACCCGCGCCCGTGTCTGCGCCATGGCCAGCGCCGCGGCGTTGTCGGCGTTCACCACCGCCCAGTCGTGCGGCTGCTGGTTGGCGAAGATCCGCGCCTTGGCCGCGGCGTAAGACGCCTCGTCCGGATGGCGATCGAGGTGGTCGGGCGAGAAGTTCAGCAGGGCGGCAATCCACGGGCGGAACGTGTCGGTGGCCTCGAGCTGGAAGCTGCTGGCTTCAATCACGTGGACGGTGTCGGCGGTCGAGGCCTCGACCTGCGCGCTCACCGGGTAGCCGATGTTGCCGCCCACGAGCACGCGCCGGCCCGCCGCCGCGAGCATCCGGCCGACGAGCGCGGTGGTGGTCGACTTGCCCTTGGTCCCGGTGATGGCGATGATCGGTCCGCGCAGCCAGCGCGAGGCCAGCTCGAGCTCGCCGATGACCGGAATGCCCAGCGAGCGGGCACGCCGCACTTCCGGCAGGTCGAGCGGCACGCCCGGACTCATGACCACGAGGTTCGCAGCTTCGAACGACCGCAGCAGGTGCCCGCCAAGTTCCAGGCGCACGCCGGCCGCGGCGAGGGCGGCGGCCTCGGGAATGTCGGGCTTGCAATCGGTGAGCGTGACGGCGGCGCCCCGGCGCGCGAGCAGGCCGGCGGCGGCGACACCGCTCCTGGCGGCGCCCACGACCAGCACCGGTAAACCGCTCACGGAAAAGGCCGGCGTCGTCATCTCAGCTTCAACGTGGTCAGGCTGAACAGGGCGAACAGGATGGCGATGATCAGGAACCGGGTAATCACCTTGGGCTCGGCCCATCCGCTCAGCTCGAAGTGGTGGTGCAGCGGCGCCATCTTGAAGACGCGCTTGCCGCGCAGCTTGAACGACGCCACCTGGATCACGACCGAGGCGGCCTCGATCACGAACACGCCGCCGACGATCACGAGCAGCAACTCCTGTTTGATCAGGATCGCGACGGTGGCGATCGCGCCGCCAAGGGCCAGCGAGCCGACGTCGCCCATGAAGATCTCGGCCGGGTGCGCGTTGTACCAGAGGAAGCCGAGGCTGGCGCCGACCAGCGCGCCGCAGAAGATGGTCAACTCGCCCGCCGGCGCGAAGCGCACCAGCAGCAGGTACTCGGCAAACACGCGGTGGCCCGTGATGTACGCCAGCGCCGTGAACGCCGCCGCCGCCACCGCGAACGTGCTGATGGCCAGGCCGTCGAGGCCGTCGGTCAGGTTCACCGCGTTGCTCCAGGCCACCAGCACGAACGCGGCGAAGGGCACGTAGAACCAGCCGAGATCGGGAATCAGCTGCTTGAAGAACGGGAAGATCAAGCGCGTGTTGTAGAGGTTGCGATCGGCCAGCCACATCAGCACGAGGCCGACGATCAGGCCGACCAGCACCTGCAGGCCGAACTTGTAGCGCGGCGCCAGGCCGCCGGATGAACGCCGGGTGACCTTGAGGTAGTCATCGAGAAAGCCAATGCCACCGAAGGCCGCGGTCGTGACGACGGCGATCCAGATGTAGAGGTTGGTGAGGTCGGCCCACAGCAACGTGGGCACGAGCGCCGCCGCGAGGATCAACAGGCCGCCCATGGTCGGCGTGCCGGCCTTCGCGCGGTGCGATTCCGGTCCCTCCTGGCGGATGACCTGACCGACCTGAAACTCGCGCAGCCGGCGGATCAGCCACGGTCCCAGCACCAGGCTGACGACCAGCGCGGTCATGCTCGCCGCGGCCGTCCGGAACGTGATGTAGCGCGCCACGTTGAAGACAGGAATTTCCGGATACAGCGAGAGGAGGAGGTGATACAGCATTAGCTGAACACCGCCTTGAGCTGATCGACCACGAGATCGGTGCGCGTGCCGCGCGACCCCTTGACGAGCACCACGTCACCGGCCGCGACCTGACCCGGGATCGCCGCGGCGGCCTCGGTGCTGTTGTCGAAATGCCTCACCGTGCCCGCCGCCAGGCCGGCGGCGACCGCCGCCTCGCCGAGCGCGCGGGCAGAGGGGCCGCCGACAGTGAACAGGCGCGCCAGCCGGCTGGCGGCCGCAACGCGGCCGCATTCCTGATGCAGCGACGCCGACAGCTCGCCCAGTTCCAGCATCTCGCCGACGACCGCGATCCGGCGCGTCGCCCACGAGCGCGAGACCACGTCCAGCGACTGCATGAGCGCCGACGGGCTCGAGTTGTAGGAATCGTCGATGACGGTCACGCCCGTCGGCAGCTTCAGCAGCGCGCCCCGCCTGGGCGAGGGCATCAGCCGTGACGCGGTGTCGACGATGTGATCGAGATCGACGTGCAGGTGCAGCGCCACCGCCGCGCCCGCCAGCACGTTCATCAGGTTTCCGCGGCCGAGCAACGGCACGCGCAGGTCGCGCTCGCCGGCCGGCGTGACCAGGCGGCTCTTGGTGCCGTCGAGCCCGAGGTCTTCGACGTCCACCGCCCGCACGTCGGCCCGCGCCGACAACCCGAATCGGATCTGGCGGCCGGGGAATGCGCCGGTTCGCGCCATCACCCGCTCGTCGTCGGCGTTGGCCACCAGCACGGCCTGCCCGCCGGCGCCTTCGAGAATCTCGGCCTTGGCGTCGGCAATGCGATCGGCTGAACCGAAGTGACCGATGTGGGCTTCGCCGACATTGGTCCACACGCGCACCTCCGGCGCGGCCACGTCGACCAGCACCCGGATTTCGCCCGCGTGATTCATGCCCAGCTCCATCACCGCCACGTCCGCCCCATGCCTCAGTTCCAGCAACGACAGCGGCAACCCCAGGTGGTTGTTGAGGTTGCCCTGGTTCTTCACCACCCGGTGCGTGCTGCCGAGCAGCTCCGCGATCACGTCCTTGGTCGTGGTCTTGCCGGCACTGCCGGTAATGGCCACGACCGTCGCTCCCGACTCGCGCCGCACGTGCCGCGCGAGGTCCTGCAGTCCGCGGGTGGTGTCGGCCACCTCGATGACGAACGACTCGCAGCCGTCCGGCAAGGTCACGGGCCGGCTGACCACCACGCCGGCCGCGCGCCGCCGCGCCGCCGCGGCGACAAACTCGTGACCGTCGCGCGCCGCGGCGATCGCGAAGAACAGGTCACCGGTCGCCAGCGTGCGGCTGTCGATCGAGAACCCGGTCACGTAGTGGTCGCGGTCACCAGCCACCAGGCGGCCGCCCATTGCCGCCGCCAGCGTGCCGGCCGCGAGCGGTATTGCGGCCGCCACTACTTGCCCTTCGCGCCGGCGCGCCGCTTCGCCAACGCCGCTCGCGCCACCTCGCCGTCGTCGAACGGCAGCACCCGGTCGCCGATCTGCTGGTATTTCTCGTGCCCCTTGCCGGCGATCAGCACGACGTCGCCAGCTTCGGCCATGGCGATCGCGCGGCCGATGGCCCCGGCGCGGTCAACCACCGACACCACCGTCGGGGTCCGCGACTGGCTGCCGGCGGAAATGCCGCGCTCGATCTCCTCGATGATTCGCTTCGGGTCTTCGCTGCGCGGGTTGTCTGATGTGATCACCACGACGTCGCTCAACCGGGCGGCGACCATGCCCATCAGCGGCCGCTTGGAGCGATCGCGATCGCCGCCGCAACCAAACACCGTGACCAGGCGGCGCGCCCCGAGTGGACGCGCGGTCTCGAGCAGGTTGCGCAGCGCGTCGTCGGTATGGGCGTAGTCGACCACCGCGGTCACATCGTCGCCGGCCGCCGAGACCACTTCGAAGCGGCCCGGCACGCCGGCCAGTCCGGCGACGCCGCGTTCGATGGCGTCGATCGGCACGCCCAGCGAGAGCGCGGTGGCCGTGGCGGCGAGGATGTTGTAGACGTTCGGCCGGCCGACCAGCTGCGACCGGATGTGGACCGTCCCTGTGGGCGTCGTCACGTCGCACTGCAGGCCGGTGAGCGTCATCGCCACGGGGCCGGGCCGCACGTCCGCAGGCGCGGTGATGGCGTAGGTCACCGGCCGGCCGCAGATCTCGACCAGCGAGGCGCCACGCGGATCGTCGAGGTTGACGACGCCGGGAGCATCGCGCGGCAGCATCTCGAACAGGCGGCGCTTCGCGGCGAAGTACGCCTCCATGTCTTCGTGGAAGTCGAGGTGATCGCGAGTGAGGTTGCTGAACACGGCGGCCGCGAACTGCATGCCATCAACCCGCTTGAGCGACAACGCGTGCGACGACACTTCCATGACCGCCGAGCGGTTGCCGTGGCTCAGCATCTCGCTCAGCAGTTGCTGGACGTCGGGTGCCTCGGGCGTGGTCCGCGAGGCCTCGCGGTCCTCGCCGCCGATGCGATAGGCGACCGTGCCCAGCATGCCGGCGCGCAGGCCCGCTTCGTCGAGCATCGCGGTCAGCAGGTAGGCCGTGGTGGTCTTGCCATTGGTGCCGGTGACCCCGATCACCGGCATGCGGCGGCTCGGCTGGTCGAAGCAGCGATCCGCGAGCAGGGCCAGCGCCAGCCGCGCATCGCGCACCACGATCCACGGCACGGCGACGCCGGCCGGCGCGGCGGCCTCGGCGACCACGGCTTGCGCGCCCCGGGCGATGGCTTGCCCGGCGAAGGCGACGCCGTCGGCCTTCTGTCCCTTGAGCGCCACGAACAGCGCCGCCGGCGCGACGCGCCGCGAGTCGTAGGCGATCGCCGCCAGCGGCCGGGCCAGCGCGGCGCCGGCCAGCCCGGCCGGCTGCGGCTCGACCAGCAACGCCCGCAAGGTGTCGATCGCGTCAGCGAGGGTCACCGCGGTTCTCCAATGCCCGAAGCCGGTCGCAGGGGCGGGCGGCGATTGAGGATCAGGGAGCAGGCGCCGCCTGGCTCGATCGGGGAGCCCGGGGCGGGGTCCTGTTCGATGACCACGCCGGCGCCTTCCATGCGCGCGGTCAGACCCAGGCGGGCCAGTTCGCGAAGCGCGTCACGGGCGCTCAGGCCGCGCAGGTCGGGCAGGCCGCCGCCATCGGTCATGTTCGCCGTCATGGTCACGATCGACGGGGCCATCGGCGCCGCGGTGGTGGTCACCGGGTGGTCGTCGCGGCGGGCGACCAGCACCGGCGGCGGCTGATTGATGGTCGGGGTCACGCCCATCATCCGCAGGCTGGCGTCGGCAATGTGCTTGAAGATCGGCGCGGCGATTGCGCCACCGGTATCGCCGCCCACGCGCGGCGAATCGATCATCACGATCACGGTCATCACCGGGTTGCGCGACGGCACGAACCCGACGAACGAGACGTTCTGTTGTGACGCCGAGTAGCGGCCGTTGACCAGCTTGTCGGCGGTGCCGGTCTTGCCGGCGACCGTGAAGTTGACCAGCCGGGCGGCCTTGGCGGTGCCGTTGGTGACGACACCTTCCATGATCGAAGTGAGCGTCGCCGCGGTTTCCGGAAGAATGGCGCGGCGCACGGCCTTGGGCGGCACCGGTGTGCGCACGCCGCCCTTGACGGTGGCCCGCACGACATGCGGTTCGTACAGCGTGCCGCCGTTGGCAATCACGCTCGCAGCGGCCGCCATCTGCAACGGCGTGACGCCGATCTGGTAACCCATCGACACCGACGCCAGCGCGCTGTCGTTCAGCTTCGAGGCGCTCCAGACAATGCCCGGGCTCTCGCCCGGAAAGTCGGGCGACGACGGGCGGCCAAAGCCAAAGCGGCGGATGTAGAGGCCCATCCGCTCGGGCCCCACCTGGAGGCCGACCTTGATCGCGCCGACGTTGCTCGACTTGACGATCACGTCGGTGAACGACAGCGGAGCGGAGCGGTACATGTCGTTGATGACACGGCTGCCGAACCGGATCATGCCGGCGCTCACGTCGATGACGTCGTCGGGCGCCACGACCTTCTCTTCAATAGCCGCCGACGCGGTCACCAGCTTGAAGGTCGAGCCGGGCTCGTACAAGTCCTGCACGGCGCGGTTGCGCAGCGCCTCGCCGGCGCCGGCCCACTGGTTCGGGTTGAACGTCGGCCAGCTGGCCATGGCCAGGATCTCCCCGCTGTGCGGGTCGATCGCCACCACGGTGCCGCCATCGGCGCGGGCCGCCTGGACGCCGGCCCGCAATTCGCGCTCGATGACGAACTGCAGCTGTTCGTCGATGGTGAGTTCCAGCGAGCCGCCGGTCGTGGGCGGGCGATCGAGCCGGCTGAAGGCACGGCCGCGCGCGTCGGTCTGCACCAGCATGGTGCCCTCGCGGCCGCGCACGGTCTTGTCGTAGGTGGCTTCGAGGCCATGCAGGCCGGCGTTGTCGGTACCGACGTAGCCGAGCAGGTGGGCGGCGAGCTCGCGGTTCGGGTAGAACCGCTTGCTCTCTTTCATGAAGCCGATGCCCTTCAGCTCGAGCGCGGCCACCCGCTTGGCCTCGAGCGGCGTGGCCCGGCGCTTGACGTACTGGAACGAGGTCAGCGAGCCGTTCTTGCGCTTGCGGCCGAGGCGCTCGACCAGCTGCTCGCGTTCAGGCTTGCCGCATTGATCGAAGGCCGCGCACAACTGCGCGGCCGCGGCGGCGTGGTCGGCGATATCCGTGGGGACAGCGTAGATGGTGTCGGCATCGACGCTGTAGGCGAGCAGGCGGCCGTGGCGATCGACGATCTCGCCGCGCTTGCCGGGCGTCTTCTGGGTCTCCGACTGCTGGCGTTCGGCGCGCGCCGACAGCTCCTCGAACTGCACCACCTGAAGCACGATCAGGCGGACTTCAATGGCCACCACCCAGCACGCCAGCACGCCGGCCGCCACCATGAGGCGGCGCCTGAGCACCGGACGCCAATTGAGGTCAGGCTGGGCGGCCACGGTTGCTCTCTGTCCTTACCGGCTGGCGACGACGGAACGGTCGGGCGCCGGCGCCGGCAAGACCCGCTCCAGGACCACGGCTTCGGTATCGCCGGGGCTGACCATGCCGAGCCGCTCGGTGGCGAGTTTCTCGATGCGCTGCGGCGCGCGCAGCGTTTCCATCTCGAGCCGCAGGTGCCGGTTGATGTCGTTCTCGGCGGCGCGGTCGCGCTGCATCTGTTCAAGCCGGTAGCCGTGACGCAGCAGCTCGAAGTGCTGCCAGGCCGAGAACAGCAGCACCATGACCAGGACCACGCCGACCCCGAGCGACATCCACAGGTCGCGGAGGCGCCGTTCATCCACCTCGCGTACGATCTGGTTGTTGCGGAAGTCCTTGCGAATTTCGTATTCGAAGGTTCCTGTTTTGTCCATCGCCCCTCCCGTTACCTGATTCGCACCGCCGCGCGCAGCTTGGCGCTGCGCGCCCGCGGGTTGACGGCCGACTCGGCATCGCCGGCAGTGACCGGGTGCTTGGTCAGCACCTTGATCGCCGCGGCCTCGCCCCGTGCCAGATCGCGCAACGTGTGTTTCACCACCCGGTCTTCGAGTGAGTGAAACGAGATCATCGCGAGCCGCCCCCCGGCCTGCAGCCGCGAGGCGGCCCGGCCGATAAACGAATCGAGTCCATCCAGTTCGCCGTTGACCCAGATGCGCAGCGCCTGGAAGGTGCGCGTTGCCGGGTCGATCCGCTGCCAGCCGCGTGCGGCCACGCCGCGCCGCACGATTTCCGCCAGCCGCCCCGTGGTCGTAATCGGCGACTGCCCGCGCGCCATGACGATGGCGCGCGCCACCTGCCGCGACCGCCGTTCCTCGCCGAAGCGATAGATCACGTCGGCCAGTTCCGTTTCGTCGACCCGGTCGAGCAGGTCGGCGGCCGTCTCGCCGCGGCTGCGGTCCATCCGCATGTCCAGCGGCTCGTCGCGCTTGAAGCTGAAGCCGCGGCCATCCGCGTCCAGCTGCATCGACGACACGCCGAAGTCCGCGAGCAGGCCCGCGACCTCGGCCACTCCCTGCGCGTCGAGCACGTCCGCCACCTCGCGGTAGTCGGCATGCACGAACGTGACGCGGTCGCCGAACTCCGCCAGCGACTGCTTCGCGATCGCGATCGCATCGGTGTCGCGATCGATCCCGATCACGCGGGTCGCGCCGCTCTCGAGCAGCATGCGCGAGTGCCCGCCGAGACCGAGCGTGCAGTCGACGAACGTGCCACCGCGCCCGGGTTCGAGCAGCATCCGCACCTCGTCGAGCAGAACCGGAACGTGCGTTGCTCGCTCCACCTAGATCCCGAAATCGGACAGGGCGCGCGCGTCGTCATCGGTGAACGGCTCGGTGAGCAGCCGCGCGACGAAGCGCTCGTGATTCCAGACCTCGAGAAAGTTCTGTTGCCCCAGCACGTCGACTTCACCCGTCATGAGGGCGCTGTCGCGCAGCCGGGGCTGGATCAGGACGCGCCCTTGCGGGTCGAGTTCCGCGACCTGGCCGTAGAAGTTCACGCGGTCCAGGTATTTCTGCCGCGCGGGATGGGTGGAAGGCATCTGCCCGATGCGGCGCTCGATGTCGAGCCATACCGGCATTGGATAGATGCGTACAGACTGCCCCGTCAGGCTCGTCACGAACAGTTCCGGGCCGTGATCCTTCTGAATCACGGCGCGAAAGCCGTTCGGGACCTTGAGCCGGCCCTTGTCATCAATTTTTGCCGGCGAGTTACCCCGGAGCACTTCTATTTCTCCACTTCACTCCACAAAAATCCACTCGGATAGTAGACGGGCCTAAACGTCTTGTCAACGCGCAAGTGCTTCAAATGATTAGCTGTCTATCGTTTACGCCTTTGTTTCGCCAACAAGACGAAGGTGTGTCATTTTTTTGACTACCACCGAAAGCGGACAAAGGGAGGGGCGGGACCGCATGCTACGATTGCCGGTTCCTGACCGGAAAGATTTTTTCTTCATCCGATGGCCGAGCCCCAGAACGTCACCATCGTGGTCCCCGCCTTCAACGAGCGGGAGAGCATTGCCGCTGTCGTCACGAGCCTGCTCGCGGCGGCGCCCTGGCGCGAGGTGCTCGTGGTGGACGATGGGTCCACCGACGGGACGGGGACGGCGGCAGCCGCGGCCGGCGCTCGCGTCGTGACCCATCCCTACAACAAGGGCAACGGCGCCGCGGTGAAGTCGGCCATTCGCGCCGCCACCGGCGAGTGGCTGGTGGTCGTCGACGGCGACGGCCAGCACCGCGCGGCTGACGTGACGCGGCTCATCGCGCGACTGGGCGACTACGACCTGGTGATCGGCGCCCGCTCGGCCGACAGCCAGGCCACCACCGGCCGGCGGATCGGCAACGCGGTCCTCAACGGGCTGGCCACCTACCTCACCGAGCGGCCCATCCCCGATCTCACCTCGGGATTCCGGGCGGCGCGGCGTGAGTTTCTGCTCGAGTTCATTCACCTGCTGCCGAACGGCTTCTCGACCCCGACAACCACCACGCTCGCCTTCATCAAGGCCGGATACAATGTGGCGTTCGAGCCGGTCGGCGCGTTGCCGCGAGTCGGCACCTCGAAGATCCGGCTGGCCAGCGACGGCGCGAAGTTCCTGTTGATCTTGTTGAAGGTCATCACCATCTTCAGCCCGGTGAGGATTTTTGCCCCGGTCGGGGCCGCGGCGTTCGCGCTCGGCTCCGGGTACGGCCTCTGGAACTTTGCGTATCACGATCGCATTCCCAATGGCGCGGTGTTATTGCTGATGTTCTCGGTGATTGTCATGCTCGTCGGCCTGGTGTCGGAGCAGATCGCATCGCTGCGCTTCGAAGGGCGGCGATAGCAGGATGAAGACGCTGGTCCTGGTCCCGACCTACAACGAGCGGGAGAACCTGCCGATCCTCGTCGCCGACATCCTGGCGGTGCCGGGCACCGAGGTCATGGTGCTCGACGACCAGTCCCCTGACGGCACCGGCGCGGTCGCCGATGCGCTGGCGGCGCAGTATCCCGGGCGGGTGCGCGTGCTGCACCGCAGCGGCCAGCGCGGCCTGGGGGTCTCGTACCTGGAAGGGTTCCGCCACGCGATCGCCGGCGATGCCGACCTGGTCTGCCAGATGGACGCCGACCTCTCGCACGATCCGAAGTACCTGCCGGCGATGATCCAGCTGGCCGGCGGCGGCGCTGACCTGGTGATCGGTTCGCGGTACCTGAACGGCATCAGCGTCGTCAACTGGCCGCTGCGCCGCATCATCCTCAGCTCTTTCGCGAACTTCTACATCCGCACGGTCACCGGCCTGGGCCTGCGCGACATCACCACCGGCTATCGCTGCTGGCGGCGGACGTCGCTGGCCCGGCTGCCGCTCGACCAGATCGTGTCCGAGGGCTACGCCTTCCTGCTCGACGTCACGTTCATGGCGGCCGCCGCCGGCCTGCGCATTGTCGAATCGCCGATCATCTTCATCGAACGCCGCCAGGGGGCGTCGAAGCTGTCGAGCGGCGTGCTGCTCGAGTCGCTGATCACGCCCTGGAAGCTGATCCTCCGCCACGGCCGAATCAAGCCCCAGCGACCGGCGGGGGCGCCGTAGGTGGCGGCGCCCAGCCTCAGCGTGTTTTTCCCGGCCTATAACGATGCCGGGACGATCGCGAGCCTGGTGATCAGCGCGGTGCAGGTCGCCGGCACGCTGACGCCAGACTTCGAAGTCATCGTCATCAACGACGGCAGCCAGGACGACACCCCGCGCATTCTCGACGAACTGGCGCGGGTGTATCCGGATCGCGTGCGGATCGTACACCACCCCCGGAACCGCGGCTACGGCGGCGCGCTGCGCTCGGGGTTCGCCACGGCGGCCAAGGACTTCGTGTTCTACACCGACGGCGATGCGCAGTACGATCCGGCGGAGATGGTCCTGCTCTGGCAGCAGATGCGCGACGGCGTGGACTGGGTCAACGGCTGGAAGATCAGCCGCTCGGACCCGCTGCACCGCATCGTGATCGGCCGTCTCTACCACCACTTCGTGAAACTGCTGTTCGGGTTGAAGGTCCGCGACGTCGATTGCGACTTCCGCCTGATGCGGCGTAGCATCTTCGACGTGGTCCGGCTCGAAAAAGACAGCGGGGTGATCTGCCTGGAGATGATGAAGAAGTTCCAGGACGCCGGCTTCCGGGTCGCCGAAACGCCGGTGCACCATTTCCATCGCGCCCACGGCAAGTCGCAGTTCTTCAACTTTCCGCGGGTCGCCCGCACCCTCGCCGACGTGTTCAAGCTGTGGTGGGCGCTGGTGATTCGCCGCGAGCACCTCACGGAGCGGCCGCGATGACGCCGCTCGACTTCTACCGCGGCCGGCGGGTGATGATCACCGGTGGGCTCGGCTTCATCGGCAGCAACCTGGCGCACCGCCTGGTCGGGCTCGGCGCCGACGTGCTGCTGGTCGATTCGCTGATTCCCGATTACGGCGGCAACCTCTTCAACATCAGCGGCATCGAGTCGAGGGTGCGCGTGAACGTGGCCGACGTGCGGCAGGCCAGCACCATGAACTACCTGGTCCGCGACCGCGAGGTGATTTTCAACCTTGCCGGCCAGGTGAGCCACATCGACAGCATGCGCGACCCGCACACCGACCTCGACATCAACTGCCGCAGCCAGTTGACGCTGCTCGAAGCGTGCCGCCATCACAACCCGTCGGCCAAAGTGGTTTACGCCAGCACCCGCCAGATCTACGGTCGGCCCGACACCCTGCCGGTGACCGAGCGGCAGCTGGTCAGGCCCACCGACGTCAACGGGATCAACAAGGCCGCCGGTGAGTACTACCACCTGGTCTACAACAACGTGTTCGGCGTGCGCGCGTGCGCCTTGCGCCTGACCAACGTCTACGGCCCGCGCCAGCTGCTGCGGCACAACCGCCAGGGTTTCATCGGCTGGTTCATCCGCCTGGTGCTCGAGGACCGCGAAATCGACGTGTTCGGCGACGGCTCGCAGATACGCGACTTCGTCTACGTGGACGATGCGGTGGAGGCGTTCGTCGCGGCCGGCGCCAGCGACGCCGTCAACGGCGAAGCCTTCAACGTAGGCGGCGACGAACACCTCGCGCATCGCGACCTGGTCGCCCTGCTCGTCGAGCTGGCGGGCCAAGGCCGCTACCGCTTCATCGACTGGCCCCCGGAGAAGAAGGCGATCGACATCGGCAGCTTTTACGCCGACTCGACGCTGTTCATGGCCCGCACCGGCTGGGCGCCGACGGTGCGGCTACGCGACGGCTTCGCGCGGACACTGGCGTACTACCGCGCACACATGGCCCACTATGTCGACCATCGTTCCGTTTAACGCGCTCCGCCCCGGCGCCGATGCCGCGGCCGTCAGGGCCGCGATCGATCGCGTGATGGCCAGCGGCTGGTTCGTGCTGGGACCGGAAGTCGAGGCGTTCGAGGCCGAGTTCGCCGCCGCCAGCCGGGCGCCGTATGCCGTCGGCGTCGGCACGGGCACCGACGCGATCACCCTGATCCTGCGCGCCCTCGACATCGGGCCGGGCGATGAAGTGATCACGCCGCCGCTGTCGGCGGCGTATTCCGCGCTCGCGGTGATGATGGCCGGTGCCCGGCCGGTGTTCGCCGACATCGATCCTGAACGCCTGACCCTGGATCCGCGCGCCGCGGAAGCGGCCATCACCTCGCGCACGAAGGCCATCATGCCGGTGCACCTGTACGGCCAGGCGGCCGACATGACCGCGTTTGCGGCCATCGCCGCGCGGCATGGCGTCGCGCTCGTCGAGGACGCGGCGCAGGCACACCTCGCCACGGCCGGCGGCCAGCCGGTCGGCACCATCGGCATCGCCGGCGCGACCAGTTTTTATCCGACCAAGAACCTCGGCGCCCTCGGTGACGGTGGCGCCGTGATCACGCGCGACGCGCAACTCGCCGCGCGCATCAAGCGACTGCGCAATGGCGGCCAGACGTCGCGCTATCACCACCTCGAGGCCGGCGCCAACAGCCGCCTCGACGAAATGCAGGCCGCCATCTTGCGGGCGCGCTTGCCCCTGCTGCCGGGCTGGACGGCGCGGCGTCGGGCGATCGCGGCGCGCTATCGGGCCGCCGCGGTGCCACCATCGGTGACGGTGCCTCGCGAGTTCGACCAGGGGCACGTCTACCACCTGTTCCCGGTACTGACGCCGGACCGCGCGGCCTTCCAGGCCCACTGCGCGGCACAAGGCGTCGAAACGCTGATCCACTACCCGGTGCCCATCCCCCGGCAGCCGGCGCTCGGCCCCACCAGCCCAGCCATGTGCGCGGTGGCCGATCGCATCTGCGACCAAGTCGTATCGTTGCCAATGTATCCGGGCCTGTCGGACGACCAGGTGGCAGCGGTGGCGCAGGCATTTTCGTCGTTCAACGGCCAACACGGCCTCGCCGGCGTCTGAATCGGCAAGGGGCGTATACTTAAGTCAGGCGTTTTTCATGCGTCGAATCCTTCTCACCTTTGCACTTTCGCTCGTGGCGGTTCTGCCTGCCTCGGCGCAGCAATTGAAGCTGGCCTTCAATGACGGCCTGGTCTCGCTCGACGCGACCAGTGTGCCGGCGCGCACGATTCTCGTGGAGTGGGCCAAGCTCGGCGGCACCAAGGTGTTTGGCGGCGAACGCATCACCGGCAGCCCCCTCACGCTCACGCTCGAGAACGTGCCCGAGGCGAGGGCGCTTGAAATCGTGCTGCGCAGCGTCGCGGGCTACATGGCCGCGCCGCGCGGCGCCACCGCCACGCCCGGTGCCTCGATGTACGACCGCATTCTCGTCCTCGCCACAAGCGCGGCCCCGGCGCCCGCCGCCGCCGCGCGTCCGGCGCCAAACCAGGGCGGGGGCACCAGCAACCGGTTTGTTCCGCCGCGTCAGCCCGTGCGCCAGGTGGAGGACGACGTCGAACCGGAAGAAGAGCCGGATCCCAATCCGCCCGACGCCCCGGTCTTTACGTTCCCGCAGCCGGGTCAGCAAAACGGCTCGCAGCCGGGCATGTTCCAGAACCCGGGCGCCAACGTGCAGCCGCCATTCATCAACGGCAACCCAAACACGGGCGCGCCACAGAACATCACCATCAGCCCGGCCGCTCCCGGCACGGCGCCGTCGTTCGGCGCGCCGTCTCCGGGCATGATCGTCATGCCGCCCGGGCAGCCGAGCACAGGCTCACCCGGACAACCCGGCCCCACGGTCCGCCCCCCGGGCGCCTGAAGGCGCTTTCAAGCGGTGTCGGGCCGTTCCTACGGAACGCCCCCCGTTTCACTTCCAGTAGCGACAGCCCTCAGTTCCACGACCTCGACGCGCGGACCACGTTGAATGGTCGGCGTCTCGCCGCGTCCCTCGCGTACAATTGAGCCTTCGCTCGCAGTACTGACTGGCGCGGCTGGTTTTGTCCATGGCGGAAATCGAACGCTACACCCCTGACGACCGACGGGGCATCGAACAGCTTTATCGGCGGACGCTCGGCAACGAGGCCGCCGATCGCCTTCGCTTGCGCTGGGATTGGGTCCGCCGCAATCCGGCCGGCACCCTGGAGCCACCGTACTGGGTGGTCCGCGAGGGACCGACGCTGATCGCCGCGATCCCGCTGCTGCCCGTGCTCGTCACGGTGGGCGGACAGGAAGCGGCGGGCACGTGGAGTACCGACCCGCTCGTGGTCGCCGAACGCCAGCGCCAGGGCCTGGGCGGGTCGCTGCTGCGGGCCTGGGATCGCGGCACCGGGGTGGCGCTCGGCGCGGGGCTGTCGCCGGCAACCCGGGCGCGGCTCGACGAGATGCGCTGGCCGAAGGCGCAGGCACTGTCGTGCCTGGTCAAGCCCATCAGCCGCCGCGCGCTGCGCATTCCGACCTGGCCGGTCGCCATCAACCGCCTGGTTTCGGCGCTGGCCTTGCCGGTGGTGCGGCTGGTCTCGCGCGCGCAGCCGCTGCGGGAAGAGGTGGAGGTCGTGCGGCGGTTCGACGAGCGCTCGGATCGGCTCTGGGAGCGAATGGCGGGCCGATTCGCCATGGCCGTGAAGCGCGACGCGCGCTACCTGAACTGGAAGTACATCGAGCCGCCCCACGTGCGCTACACCGCCGCGAGGCTGCGGCGCGGCGACGACGTGGACGGCTACGTCGTCTACCGGCACCTCCGCGAGCCGCAAGGGCGCGTGACGCAGATTGTCGACCTGCTGGCAGACCCATCCGACGAACGCGGGTTGAAGACGCTGGCGCGGTGGGTGGACCGCGAGGCGCGCGCGGCGGATTCCGACAAGATTCGCTGCTATGCCACGCACGCCGCGTTCCGGCGCGTACTGCGGCGCTCGGGTTATTTCATGGTGAAGTCGGGCATCGACCTCACGGTGAAGGTCAATGCCGTGCCGGCAACGAAGGGGTTCGCCCAGTCCACCGACGACTGGCATTTCACGCTCGGCGACGGCGAGCTCGATCATTAGATCGGGAGTTGAAGGTTGAACAGTTGAAGGTTGGTAGTTCAAGTCTTCAAGTTGCCGGTTCAGGAAAAGGCACAGCAACATGTCGTTAGAGCAAATACTCGGCGCCGACATCGTGACCGCGATGAGGGCGAAAGATGCGACGCGGCTGACCGCGCTGCGCATGCTGAAGACCGCGCTCACGAACAAGAGCATCGAGAAGGGGCGCGCGCTCGAGGCCGCCGAAGAGCTGCAGGTCGTGTCGATGCTGGTCAAGCAACGGCGCGACTCGATCGAGCAGTTCACCAAGGGCGGACGGATCGACCTCGCCGACAAGGAGCAGGCCGAGATCGCCGTGCTCGACGCCTACCTGCCGGCCGCGGCCAGCGACGACGAGATTGCGGCAGCGGTGGCCGCGGCGGTCGCCGAGACCGGTGCCAGCACCGCCAAGGACATGGGCAAGGTGATGAAGGCGGCGATCGCCGCGCTCGCCGGCAAGACCGTCGACGGCAAGAAAGTCAATGAAGCCGTGCGCCGGTCCCTCGGTTAGTCACGACCGCGCAGATTCTCGGACCGGGTCAAACATTTCTCACGGGCGAGCCGTCTATATATTTGAAAGGCCTAGTCAGCCTCTCACCATCCTCCTTGGGGCTCGAGCCGAGCGGCTTGAGCCCTATTTTTGTGCCGGCACGCCGGCGAGGTTGTGCGCCGGTGGAACGCCGTTCCACCAGCGCGCACTAATCGCCATGCTACGCTTGCGCTGACTGATGCCCGACTCCCAACCACGCCTGGCCAGGTCTGCCGGGGTCTTCGGGCTGGCCACTTTCGCGAGCCGCATACTCGGGCTGGTTCGGGATCAGGTTCTCGCCTTCTACTTCGGCGCCGAAAGCACAGCCGACGCGTTCCGCGTGGCGGGCCGCATTCCGAACCTGGTGCGCGACCTGTTTGCCGAAGGCGCCATGAGCGCGGCGTTTGTGCCGACTTTCACAAGGCAGCTGACGCTGCACGGGCGCGAGCGGGCCTGGACCCTGGCCAGTTCGGTCATCAACTCGCTCATCCTGGTCACCGGCATCCTCGTCCTGGCCGGCCTCGTCTTCGCCGAACCGCTGGTACGGACCTTCGCGCCGGAGTTCAGCACGGTGCCCGGCCAGGTCGAGCTGACCGTGCACCTGACGCGCATCATGCTGCCGTTCCTGACGCTGGTGGCCGTGGCCGCGGCATTGATGGGCATGCTCAACTCGCTGGGACACTTCTTCGTCCCGGCGTTGTCGCCGGCGATGTTCAATGTTGCGGTCGTCGCCATCGCGATCGTGTTCATCCCGCTGGCACCGTCGTTCGGCATCGAACCCATCACCATGGTCGCGATCGGCACGCTCGTCGGCGGCGTCGGCCAGCTGCTGATCCAGTGGCCGCCCCTCCGCAAGGAGGGCTTCCGCTACCGCCCGATCATCGACGTCCGCGATGAGGGCCTGCACCGCGTGTTGTTGCTGATGGGGCCCGGCACCATCGGCATGGCGACCACGCAGATCAATGTGTTCGTCAACACCATGCTGGCGACCGGCGCGGGCACCGGCGCGGTAACCTACCTGGATCTCGCGTTCCGGCTGATGTACCTGCCGATCGGCCTGTTCGGCGTGTCGATTGCCGCCGCGTCCACGCCGGCGGTGTCGCGGTTGGTGGCGGAAGGCAACTTCGCCCGCATCCGCTCGACGCTGGCCGGCGCGATCTCGTTGATGCTGCTGCTGAACGTGCCGGCTACCGTCGGCCTGATCGTGCTGGCACAGCCGATCGTCGCGGTCATCTTCGAACGCGGCCGGTTCACCGCGGCCGACACGATGGCGACCGCCGCGGCCCTGCAGTGCTACGCACTGGGACTGGTGGGCTACTCGATCGTACGCATTGTCACGCCGACCTTCTACTCGCTGCACAAGAGCCGTATCCCGGTGATGGTGAGCATGGGCTCGGTGGTCGTGAACGTCGCCCTCAACTGGTGGCTGGTCGGCGTGCTCGGCTTCCGCGGCCTGGCGCTCGGCACCGCCATGACTGCCGTGCTGAACGCGGGCGTGCAGTTGTGGCTCGTGCGCCGCGAGCTGAGCGGCATCGACGGGCACCGCATCATCGGTTCGCTGGTCCGGATCGTGGTCGCTGCTGCCGCGATGGGAATCGGGGCGTGGGGCGCGAACGAACTGTTCACCCAGTGGTTGCCGGGCCAGTCGTTAGCGCTGCAGATCATGCGCTTGACCCTCAGCATCGGGTTCGCCCTGCTGACGCTGGCGATCGCGTCACAAGTGCTGCGCATCCCGGAATTCGGCGAGGCGCGTGACCTCGTGATCGGACGCTTCAAAAGGATGGCCTGGTGAAGGACCGCGGCTGGCTGGGTCTTCACACCTCGATCTGGAAGATCGCCTCGACCCACGTCGTCGTCGACGGCTACACGAACATCTACGCGCCGCTGCTGCCGTTGCTGATCCCGCACCTGGGCATGTCGCTCGCGACCGCCGGTACCGTCGCGATGTGTTTTCAGCTGGCCAACTCGGTGTCACAGCTGGGTTTCGGCGCGCTGGCCGATCGCTGGCGCCCGCGGCTGCTGGTGATGGCCGGCCCACTGGTCGCGGTCGTCCTGTTGAGCTTCATCGGGCTGGCGACATCGCCGTTGATGCTGGGCGTGATCCTGGTGGCGGGGGGCCTCGGCGGCGCGGCGTTCCACCCGCCGGCGGCGGCGCTGGTCTACCGCTTGTCCGACCATCGCAAGGGTCTCGCGATGTCGACCCACCTGTCGGGTGGCTCGCTCGGCTTCTCCGCGGCGCCGATCCTGTTCGCGCCGTTTATCGCCTTCATGGGCCTGCAGTGGTCGCCGCTGATCATGATTCCCGGCCTGCTCGCGCTCGGGTGGACCCTGCGGCACGTCCCCACGTTCACGCTGCCCGCCGCCCACGAACGCTCGACGTGGAAGTCGCTGCGCCCGGCGGCGGTGCCGCTGGCACTGCTCTATTTCACGATCGTGCTCCGCACCGCGACCAGCTACGGCTTCATGACGTTTACGCCGACGCTGCTGACGCAGCAGGGGTATTCGATCGGCGAAGCCAGCCTGGCGGTGTCGCTGTACCTGTTTGCCAGCGGCATCGGCGGCTTCATCGGCGGTCCGCTCGCCGACCGCGTCGGGCCCCGGCGGGTGATCGTGTGGTCGCTCGTGGCCGCGGTCCCATTCATGGCCATAGCGCCGTGGCTGTCGCCCCTTGGCTTCACCGTCATGCTGGCGATCGGCGGCCTGCTGCTGCAGTCGACGCTGCCGATCAGCGTGACCTTCGCGCAAAGCTTCGTGACAGGCGGCGCCGCCACGGTGTCGTCGCTGATGATGGGGTTTGCGTGGGGGGTCGGCAGCCTCGCCGTCCCGCTGATCGGAGCCGGCGCCGACCGGTTCGGGATCGAGCGGACCCTGGCCACGCTGGCCTTCCTGCCGCTGGTGGCGGCGGCGCTGGCGGCCGGGCTGCCGGCGACCGGCGCGGCGCGGCGCGCCCCGGGAACGCCGCTCGAGGCGCTCCCGTAGTACGATTCGAGGACGCGCATGGCTCGTTATCCCTCTGCTTCGGGCGCTTCGTTCTCGTTCGGGCCGGGCCGCCTGACGCCGGCGGTCAAGCTGCTCGTCATCATCAACGTGGTGATGTTCGTGCTCAACCTGATCGTGCCGGCCATGACCTTGCGGCTCGGCCTCGAGCCACGCGCGGTGTTCGAGGACTTCGCCGTCTGGCAACCCGTCACCTACATGTTCCTGCACAGCACCGGCGGGGTCGGCCACGTGCTGATCAACATGCTCTCGCTGTGGATGTTCGGGACCGAGCTCGAGCGCACCTGGGGCACGCGGTTCTTCACGAAGTATTACTTCGTGACCGGCATCGGGGCGGCGGCCACCAGCCTGTTGCTGTCGCTGTTCGTCGACGGCATCTACTATTCGGTCACCGTCGGCGCGTCGGGCGCCATCTACGGGCTACTGCTCGGCTACGGCATGTATTTTCCGCACCGGCCGATTTACCTCTATTTCATCTTTCCGATCCCGGCGAAGTACTTCGTGATGATCGTCGGCGCGATCGCGTTCTTCTCGGCGCTCGGCGGACCGGGCGGCGGCGTGGCCCATACCGCGCACCTGGGCGGGCTGGTGGTCGGCTACCTGTATTTGAAGGGACTGCGGGCGCGGCCGCTCGATGAATTGAAGTACCGCTGGCTGCGGTGGAAGATGGGCCGCGCGCGGAGCAAGTTCGACGTCTATTCCGGCGGCCGGGCGTCAGACGACGGCTGGAAGAGCGACTGGAAGAAGCACATTCACTAGCTGCTGACGAACTTCTGCGCGGCGCGAAAGCCGGCGAGCCCGGCGATCACGTTGTCGGGGAAGGCTTCGAGGGCCGCGTTGTACGCCGTGGCGAGCTGGTTATAACGCGTGCCGTCGATGCCTGTCTCGCCAGCTTTCTCGCGGGCGTCCAGGGCCTTCCACTCGAGCAGGATCGCCCGGCGCAGGCGGTGCAGGCGGCGATAGACCGCCAGCCCCCACATGGCCAGGCCCGCGAGCAGCGCGAGGGTGAAAAGAACGTTCACGGCTCGTGATTTCTTGTCATTTCTTGTCGTGGAAGTAGCTGTCGGTGCCGTCGAGCCAGTCCTGGCGGATGGGGCTGAAGATGTCCATCTCGAACGTGTCGTCGATGGCCTCGGCCTGGTGCGGCAGCCATGACGGGATGTGCAACACCTCGCCCTCGCGCACGGTGATCTCCTCACCGTTAATCACGAATCGCAGCCCGCCCTGCAGGACGTAGGTCATTTGCTCGCTTTCGTGCGAGTGCATGGGCACGAGCGCGCCACGCTTGAGGTAGATCTGGGTAACCATCTCGCGTTCGCCGGTGATGATCTTGCGGGAGATCATTTCGGTGACTTTTTCGAGCGCGATCTCGTCCCAGCGATAGAGGCGTACGGATGGTGTCGGCATGCGTTTGGCGCGAATTATAGCATCTGGCCGGATGGTATAATTTGCGGCGACATGAAGGCTTCGACGCTGGCATCCAGACCCGATGCGCGCACGGCCCCGGCCGCCGGCGCCAACGCACCATGGGGCGGTCTCACACGCGATCAGCTGGTGCGGGCCTACCGTACGATGCTGTTGTCGCGCCGCATCGACGACAAGGAGATTCAGCTCAAGAACCAGAGCTTGATTTTCTTCCAGATCAGCGGTGCCGGCCACGAGGCGGTGCTGGTGGCGGCCGGCCTGCACCTGCGCGCCGGCTACGACTGGTTCTATCCGTACTATCGCGACCGCGCGCTGTGCCTGCAGCTCGGCATGACGCCGCTCGAGATGCTGCTGAGCGCCGTCGGCGCGAAGGACGATCCCAACTCCGGCGGCCGCCAGATGCCGTCGCACTGGGGTCACACGGCGCTCAACATCCCCTCGCAGGGCAGCCCCACCGGGACCCAGTGCCTGCAGGCCGTCGGTGCCGGTGAGGCCGGCATGCTCTACGCGCGACTGGCCGACATCCCCGATCGCGACGAGCACTTCCACGCCGACGAGATCACCTACATGTCGATCGGCGAAGGCGCCACCAGCGAGGGCGAGTTCTGGGAAGCGCTGAACACCGCCTGCACCCGTAACGTGCCGGTGCTGTTCCTCGTCGAGGACAACGGCTATGCGATTTCGGTGCCGGTCGAGGTGCAGACCGCCGGCGGCGACATCGCAAAGCTGGTCGAGTCGTTCCCGAACCTCGAGGTCTTCCGCTGCGACGGCACCGACTTCGTCGAGAGCTACCGCACCCTGGGCGAGGCCGTCGCCCGCGTGCGCCGCGACCGCAAGCCGGCCTTCGTGCACGCGAAGGTGACCCGGCCGTACTCGCACTCGTTGTCAGACGACGAGCGGTTGTACAAGACGCCGGAGGAACGCAAGGCCGAGGCGCTGCGCGACCCGCTGACCCGGATGCGGGCGTTCCTGCTGGCCGAGAAGCTGGCCACCGATGCCGACCTCAATGAGATCGCGGCGTCGGTCGATCGCGAGCTCGCCGAGGCGACCGACGCGGCGCTCAAGGCGCCCAAGCCGGGGGTCGAGACCGCCGCTCACTTCGTGTTCTCGCCCGACGTGGATCCGGCCTCGTCTCGCTTCGAGACACCGGCCCATCCAGAGGGCAAGCCCGACACCATGGTGGCGGCCATCAACCGCACGCTCAATGACGAGATGACGAAGAACCCGCGCATTGTCGTGTTCGGCGAGGACGTCGCCGACGCGAGCAAGGTGGCGGCGCTGGCGCACGTGCCCGGCAAGGGCGGCGTCTTCAAGGTCACCCACGGCCTGCAGAAGGCCCACGGCCCCGATCGCGTCTTCAACTCACCCCTCGCCGAGGCCAACATCGTCGGCCGCGCGGTCGGCATGGCGACCCGCGGCATCAAGCCGGTGGTCGAGATTCAGTTCTTCGACTATATCTGGCCGGCGATGATGCAGATCAAGGACGAGATGTCGATGCTGCGCTACCGCTCGGGCAACCACTGGTCGTGCCCGATGGTGCTGCGCGTGCCGATTGGCGGCTACCTGCGCGGCGGCGCGCCGTATCACAGCCAGTCGGGGGTCAGCATCTTTGCGCACTGCCCGGGCGTCCGGATTGTCTTTCCGAGCAACGCCGTGGATGCGGCGGGCCTGTTGCGCACGGCGATCCGCTGCGACGACCCGGTGCTGTACCTCGAGCACAAGCACCTCTATCGCCAGACCTACAACAAAGGCGCCTATCCTGGCGCCGAGTTCATGATTCCGTTCGGCAAGGGCTCGCTGCGCCGCGAGGGCACCGACCTGGTGGTGCTGACGTGGGGCGCGCTGGTGCAGCGCTCGCTGCTGGCGGCCCAGCAGGCCGAAAAAGACGGCATCAGCGTCGCGGTGTTCGACCTGCGCACGATCATGCCGTACGACTGGGACGGGATTGCCGAGCTCGTGCGCAAGACCAGCCGGGTGATCATCGCGCACGAAGACACCCTGACGTGCGGCTTTGGCGCCGAGATCGCGGCCCGCATCAGCGACGAGCTGTTCGAGCATTTGGATGCGCCCGTCAAGCGGGTCGCCGCCATGGACTGCCCGGTCGCGTACTGCCCGGAACTCGAGGAGGTCATCCTGCCGCAGTCGGCGGATGTGCTGGCCGCCATCAAGGGTCTTGCGGCGTATTAGCGCCACGGCCCTCGTTGTCCTGTTGGCCACGACGGCGGCACTGGGTGACCAGGCCGCCGTTCGTGTTTCACCCGGGCGCGTCGAGGTGCTGCGGTCGGTCAACACGCTGGCCCCGGACGTGGTCGGCCAGTTCCGCGAACCTCTCGGCTTCAAGCAAACCGCCAGCGGCGACTACTACGTCTTCGACCGGCGCGCGCATGCCGTGTACAGCGTCGGCGAGCAGGGCCGCACCAGCCGCAAGCTGGTGCAGATTGGCGCCGAGGACGGCCGCGTGATCGAACCGAGCGCGTTTGATGTCGCCAGCAACGGCAGCTTCGCGGTGGCCGATGCCCCCAATGGCCGCGAGCGGGTGCAGTTGTTCGACGCGGCCGGCATTCGGACCGGCGGGTTCCTGCTGCCGGGCCGCGGCGCGGCGCGCGTCGTGCTGGGCTCTCTCAGCCTCAACGGCGTGGGAACGCTCACCTACACCGGCCGATCGATCGTGATGAGCCAGCCCGACTCAGGCTGGCTGATCACCGAGTACGGGCTCGCGGGGACACCGACCCGGACGATCGGCCAATTGCGGCGTACCGGCCACGAATCCGATCGCCAGCTGCACCTGGCGCTGAACGCGGGCATTCCCATTCCCAATCCGGCGGGCGGCTTCTACTTCGTCTTCATGGCCGGCGCGCCGGCGTTCCGCAAGTACGACGCCGCCGGCGAGCTGGTCTATGAGCGTGCCATCCAGGGCCGCGAGATCGACCCCGTGGTCCAGGCGCTGCCCACCCGCTGGCCGCGCCGGGTGGCCGGAGACGGCGAGCTGCCGATGGTGGCGCCGACGGTGCGCACGGCGGCGGTCGATGGCGCGGGCCGCCTGTGGGTGTCGTTCGTGGTGCCGTATACCTACGTCTACGACAGCGACGGCGAGAAGGCGCGGACGGTACAGTTTCGCGGCGCCGGCCTAATCGCACCCACAAGCCTGGCGTTTTCTTCGCAAGGCCACCTGCTGATCACGCCCGGGTGCTACGAGTTTGCGCCCTAGATCTCGGCCGGGCTACAATCGCTGGCTGGGTATTTGACGATGAGGCACGGTAAGACACGCGCGTGGTGGTTGATACTTCTGGCCGTCGCGCTGACGGCCGGTGCCGTAAGCGGCTGCAGCAGCAGCCCAACGGCCCCCACTCCGGCTCCCACTCCCACCCCCGCGCCGACGCCCGCGCCCACGCCGGATCCTGATCCGCCGACGTTAACCTGTCCGGAGCCGGTAACCGCGAGTACGGCCGCCGCCACGGGTACGACTGTGACTTTTGCGGCGCCAACGGTAACGGCCGGCAAGGAGCCCGTAACCGTTGCCTGTACGCCCGCATCGGGGAGCAACTTTCCGATCGGTATGACGCAGGTGGCCTGCACGGCCACCGACGCGCTCGCCAGAACCGGATCGTGCTCGTTCAACGTCACCGTGACCCGCATCCCGACTCTCTCGCTGACCAGCTTCCTGGCGTTCGGCGACAGCATCACCGCCGGCGAGGTTGGCGTGCCGCTCAGCAGCGCCACCGGCCTGTCCGGGCTCGGCGCCGTTAAACAGGTCGTGGTGCCTTCGGCGTCGTATCCGACGCAGCTCCTGGGCCTGATGAGGGCGCGCTACACCTTGCAGGTGCCGAGCCTTACCGTCGCCAACGCCGGCCTGTCCGGCGAGAGGGCAGAGGACGCCGTGGTCCGCTTCGCCCAGGTCGTCGCCGCACAGCGACCGCAGGTCGTGCTGCTGATGCATGGTTACAACAACATCAGCAACACCTCGACGCTGACAGCCACGGCGCTGCAAGTGAACAACATGGCGGCCGAAGGACGCAATCGAAACGCCCGCGTCTTCATCGCCGCGCTGGCACCCTCGCGGCCCGGACTCCGGTCGTCGATTCCCAACACCGCAGTCCAGGCGTACAACGATCGTCTTCGCGAAGTCGCGCGAGGTGAGGGCGCGGTCTTCGTCGATCTGTACGGCGCGATGATTGCGGGCGTCGAGACCTACATTGGCAGCGACGGCCTCCACCCCACCGAGGCTGGGTATCGGAAGATGGCCGAGACGTTCCTGTCCGCGATCCAGGCCAGCCTCGAGGTTAGGTAGAGCCGGCTCAGTTGACATCCGTCACTGCCCAACCGAGAATGAATGAATGTTCATTCATTGGCGGCCATGGCGGTAGCGGCGCGGCGGCTCACCGCCGTCAAGCCGGCCGGCGCCACCGCCAAGCGCGACCTGATCCTGCGGGCGGCCACCCGCGTGTTCGCGCAGAACGGCTTCTTCCAGTCGCAGGTCGCTGATGTCGCCAAGGTGGCGGGCGTCGCGGCCGGCACCGTCTACCTGTATTTCAAGGGCAAGGACGACCTGCTCGTGTCGATCTTCGAGCGCTCGATGCGCGAGGTGATTGCCGAAGGCCGCGCCGCCGTTGACGGCGTCAGCGACCCGGCCGCGCGGCTGCGGCGCATCGCGCACCTGCACCTCGGCCGGCTCGGCCGCAATCGGGACCTGGCGGTGGTCTTCCAGGTGGAACTGCGGCAATCGGTGAAGTTCATGGAGCGCTTCTCCGCCACCTTCCTGCAGGACTACCTGAAGCTGATTCGCGACGCGATTGCCGATGGCCAGCAGGCCGGCGTGTTTCGCAAGGACGTCAGCCCCACCACCGCCACCAAGATCTTCTTCGGGGCCCTCGACGAAATGGCCACCAACTGGATGTTGAGCCGCCGGAAATACGACCTCGCCGCGGAAGCCGACGCGGTGGTGGACCTGTTCATCAACGGGCTCGGGAGGCCGCACACGCGATGATCCCCATCAACTCCGTGACCGTGCTCGGGGCCGGCACCATGGGCGCCCAGATCGCCCTGCACTGTGCCAATGCCGGCATTCCCGTCCTGCTGCTGGACCTCACCCCCGAACTGGCGCGCCAGGGCCTCGACAAGGCCCGTAAGCTGAAGCCGGATCCGCAGTTCACGCCGGAGGCCCACACGCTGGTCACCACCGGCGGCTTTGAGGCCGGCCTCGACCAGATTGGCACCTCCGACTGGATCATGGAGGCGGTGATCGAGCGGCTCGACGTCAAGCAGCAGCTGCTGGCGCGCGTGGACGAGAAGCGGCGGCCCGGCTCGATCGTGAGTACCAACACCTCGGGTATTCCGATCGCCGCGCTCGCCGAGGGCCGGTCCGACGACTTCCGCCGGCACTGGATCGGCACGCACTTCTTCAATCCCCCGCGCTACCTGCGATTGCTCGAGATCATCCCCACCGCCGAGACCGATCCCGCGGTCGTGGCGGCGGTCACGCGGTTTGGCGACCACCGGCTCGGCAAGGGCGTGGTGGTGGCCAAGGACACGCCGAACTTCATCGGCAACCACATCGCCCTGTACGGCGTGGCGCGCACGCTCGAAGCGCTCGCCACGGGCAAGTACACGATCGAGGAAATCGATGCGATCACCGGTCCGGCGCTGGGCCGTCCCGGCAGCGCGACGTTCAGGACCATGGACATCGCGGGCCTCGACGTCCTCGCGCACGTGCTGCGCAACCTGAACGAGCGGCTCGAGAGCGTTGCCGACCGCGCCGCGTTCGCGGTGCCCGCCCTGGTCGATGAACTGATCAAGCGGGGGCAACTCGGCGAGAAGACTGGCAAGGGGTTTTACGAGCGCCGCAAGAACGACAAGGGTGAAAGCGAGATCTGGACCCTCGATCCGGCGACGTTCACGTATCGGGCCAAGCAGTCGGCGCGGATCGCCTCGATCGAGGCGGGCCGAACGATCGACGACCTGGCCGAGCGCGTGCGCGCGTTGTTCAATGCCAGGGATAAGGCCGGCGAGTTCCTGCGCGCCACCCTCGCGCCGACGCTCGTCTACACGGCCCGGGTCACGCCGGCGATCGCCCATTCGATTGACGATGTCGATCGGGTCATGCGGTGGGGCTTTGGCTGGGACCTGGGTCCATTCGAGCTGTTCGATATCATCGGCGTGCGCGAGGTCCTCGCGGCGGCCGAGGCGGCCGGTGGCCATGCCATGGCCGGGGGCGTCCCGCCGCTCATTGCCAGCATGCTCGACGGCGGCCTCACCCGCTTCCGCGAGGGCGCCGTCAAGCCGGCCGCCGCCGACCTGCAGATCCTGCGGACGGCGAAGGAGCAGGGGCACGTCATCAAGAAGAATGCCGGGGCCAGCCTGGTCGATCTCGGCGACGGGGTCGTGGCGGTCGAGTTCCACTCGAAGATGAATGCGATCGGCGCCGACACGGTGCAGATGCTGCACGCGGGCGTGAAGGAAGCCGCCAAGACCGGCCAGGCCCTGGTGGTTGGCAACGACGCGCCCAACTTCTCGGCCGGCGCCAATCTCATGCTGGTACTGCTCGAGGCCCAGGACGGCAACTGGGACGAGATTGACATGATGATCCGCGCCTTCCAGCAGGCCACTATGGCGCTGCGCTACAGCCCGGTGCCCGTGGTGGTCGCACCAGCGGGCCTGACGCTCGGTGGTGGCGCCGAGATCGCCTTGCACGGCGACCGCGTGCAGGCCGCGGCTGAAACTTACATGGGCCTGGTCGAGGTCGGCGTCGGGCTGATCCCCGGCGGTGGCGGCACCAAGGAGATGACCGCGCGGGCGATGGCCGAACTGCCGACGCCGCAGAGCGATCCGTTGCCCTACATCCAGAGGGCTTTCGAGACGATGGCCCTGGGCAAGGTCTCGACCAGTGGTCCCGAGGCCCGTCGCCTCGGCTACCTGGCGGTGACCGACGGCATCTCGATGAACCGCGAACGGCTGATGGCCGATGCCAAGTCCAAGGCGCTCGAGCGCGTGCGCGAGGGCTACCGCGCGCCGGCGCCGCGCACCGCGATCCCGGTGGGCGGCGAATCGGTCACCGCGGCCCTCAACCTCGGCGTGCACTTGATGTGGCGCGCCGGCCGCGCCAGCGATCACGACGCCCTAGTCGGCCGCAAGCTCGCGCACATCATGGGCGGCGGCGACCTGCCGCACGCCACGACGGTCAGCGAGCAGTATCTGCTGGATCTCGAGCGCGAGGCGTTCATGAGCCTGGTCGGTGAGCGCAAGACGCTGGAACGCATCCAGCACACGCTCAAGACCGGCAAGCCGCTGAGGAACTAAGGGTGATTGATGTCGGCACCGGATCACCGATCGTGCTCATCCCCGGCCTGCAGGGCCGCTGGGAGTGGATGCGTCCGGCCGTCGAGGCGCTGGCGCGGCATCATCGCGTGATCTCGTTCTCGCTCTGCGACGAGAGGACCAGCCCGTTCCCGTGTGATCCGGCCAAGGCCTTCGACAACTACGTCGCCCAGGTCGGAACCGCCATGGACCGGGCGGGACTGTCGCAGGCCGCCATTGTCGGTGTCTCGTACGGCGGGTTGATTGCGGTGGAGTTCAGCGCGCGGCATGCCGCGCGCGTCTCGTCGCTCGTGCTGGCCTCGGCCCTGCACAGCGGATGGCAGCCAAACGAGACCCAGCGTCGCTACCTGAGCGCACCGCGCTTGATGAGCCCGATGTTCGTCGTCACGGCACCGGGCCGAATGCATCCGGAAGTGACGGCGGCGATTCCGAAGATCGGCGCGCGGCTCAGGTTCATGGCCGGCCAGGGTGCGCGCATCGCGATGGCGCCGGCCTCGCCAACGCTGATGGCGCGGCGGGTGGCGTGGGCCTCAGGCCACCACTTTGCGGATTTGCGTACGATCCGGGCACGGACGCTGGTCATGACCGGCGAGGCCGGACTCGACCAGGTGGTCCCGGTGCAGGTGACCGAGCAGTACATGCAAGAGTTGCAGTCGGCGCAGCGGGTGGTGCTCGAACGCACCGGTCACATCGGCCTGGTGACGCGGCCCGACACGTTCGCGGAGATTCTTGGAAGGTTTGTGGATGACACCCGAATTCCTGCGTGAAATTCCCGGGCCCGCCGGCCCGCTCGAAGCGCTGCTGGACGAGCCGGACGGCGCGCCGCGGGCGGTGGCCGTGTTCGGCCACCCGCATCCGCTGCACGGCGGCACCATGCACACCAAGGCGCTGTACCAGGCCGCCAAGGCCATGCCGCGCATTGGCGTCGCCGCCTTGCGCTTCAACTTTCGGGGTGTCGGCCGCAGCGCCGGGACGTTCGACTCGGGCGCAGGTGAAAAGGCCGACTTCACGGCCGCCCTCGATTTCGTGGCCGCTCGCTTCCCCGGCCTCCCGATCTGGGCTGCGGGCATGTCGTTCGGATCGTGGATTGCCATGACCGTCGGCGCAGGGGATCCACGCGTGTCGTTGCTGCTCGGCATTGCCCCGCCCGTCGATCGCTACGACTTCGGCGTGCTGACCACCTGCACGCTGCCCAAGTTCATCATCCACGGCGACGACGATGAACTGATTTCGATCAAGGAGGTCCGCAAGTTTTACGGGCAGGTCCCTGAACCGAAAGAGTTGATCACCATCGAAGATGCCAACCACTTGTTCGAGATGAAGACGTCGCTCGTCGGCGATGCCGTCGAAGGACTGTTGGCCGAATAGGAATGACCATGCAGGATGCCGTCATCGTTTCCGCCGTTCGCACCGCCGTCGGCAAGGCGCCCAGGGGCACCCTCAGCGTGATGCGCCCAGACGAACTGGCCGCCTCCGCCATCACGGGCGCCCTGGCCCGCATCCCCGGATTCGACGTCGCGGCGATCGACGATGTGATCCTCGGGTGCGCGATGCCGGAAGGCGAACAGGGCCTGAACGTGGCCCGCATTGCCAGCCTGCGCGCGGGCATTCCGGTCGAGGCCTCAGCCGTCACGGTGAATCGCTTCTGCTCGTCGGGCCTCCAGGCCATTGCCTACGGCGCCGAGCGCATCATGCTGGGCCAGGGGCAGGCCGCCGTGGCCGGCGGCACCGAATCCATGAGCATGGTACCGATGGGCGGCAACAAGGTGTCGCCCAACCCGGCGCTGGTGGCGACCTACCCTGATGTCTACCTGAGCACGGGTCTCGTGGCCGAGAACCACGCTCGCGAATCGAAGGTGTCGCGCGAAGCGCAGGACCAGTTCGCGCTGCGCAGCCATCAGCGCGCGATCGCCGCCATCGACGCGGGCCGGTTCAAGGATGAAATTGTGCCGCTGACGGTTCGCATCGTCAGTGGCGCGCCCACGGTCCGGGCACTGGTCTTCGACACGGATGAGGGCCCGCGGCGTGACACCTCGATCGAGGCGCTGGCGAAACTGCGGCCGGCCTTCCATGTGAGCGGCACGGTCACCGCCGGCAACTCGTCGCAGATGAGCGACGGCGCGGCGGCCGTGATCGTCACCTCCGCGGCGTTGGCGAAGGAACGTGGACTCACGCCGCTGGCGCGGTTCGTCGGCTACGCCACCGCCGGGGTCAAGCCCGAACTGTTCGGCATCGGTCCCGTGCCGGCGATTCGCAAGGTCTTGAAGCTGACCGGGCTGACGCTGGACCAGATCGACCTGATCGAATTGAACGAGGCCTTCGCCTCGCAGGCGCTGGCATGCATGAACGAGCTGGGCATGGATCCCGACAAGGTCAACGTCAACGGCGGCGCCATTGCCCTGGGCCACCCATTGGGATGCACCGGCGGCAAGCTGACGGCAACCCTGATACACGAGTTGCATCGCCGCCAGGCGCGGTACGGATTGGTCACGATGTGCGTGGGTGGCGGCATGGGCGCCGCGGGAATTTTCGAAAGAATGTAGCGTCCGGCTTTAGCCGGACCGGTTGGGGAGACACAACATGGCAAGCGCGACGACGGAAACGATGGCACGGGGCGGTTCGTGGCTGATTAAGGAGACGGCGCCGGCGTCGGTGATGACACCCGAAAAGATCACCGAAGAGCACCAGCTGATTCGCCAGGCGGCCTCGGAGTTCATCGCCGGCGAGGTACTGCCGGCCAACGAACGCCTGGAACAGAAGGACTGGGCGCTGCAGCGCGAGCTCATCAAGAAGTGCGGCGGACTGGGCCTGTTCGGCACGAACGTTCCCGAGACCTATGGCGGTGTCGACCTCGACAAGATCTCGACGTTGATCGTGTCTGAGGAGATCGCCGTGCATGCCTCGTTCGGCGCCACTTTCGGGGCGCAGGCCAACCTCACCATTCTGCCGATCTTCATGTTCGGTACCGAAGCGCAGAAGCAGAAGTACCTGCCGGGCCTGATCGCGGGTGACATGGCCGGCGCGTACTGCCTGAGTGAGTCCGGGGCGGGCTCCGATGCGCTTGGCGCGAAGACGCGCGCCATGAGGCAGGCCGATGGCAGTTTCGTGATCTCGGGCGAGAAGATGTGGATCACCAACGGCGGCTTCGCCGACGTGTTTGTCGTGTTCGCCAAGGTTGACGGCGAGCACTTCACCGCCTTCATCGTCGAACGCAAGTGGCCCGGCGTCTCGAGCGGCAAGGAAGAGCACAAGCTCGGCCTGCATGCCTCCTCGACGACCCCGGTCATCCTGCAGGACGTGAAGGTGCCGGCCGACGCGGTGCTCGGCGAGATTGGCAAGGGCCACAAGGTGGCCTTCAACGTGCTCAACTTCGGCCGCTTCAAGCTGGGCGCCATGTGTTCGGGCGGCGCGCGCGCCGCGATCGGCGAGGCCGCCAAGTACGCGGTGTCGCGCAAGCAGTTCGGCGTCTCGATCGCGACGTTCGGCGCGATCAAGCACAAGCTGGGCGAGATGACGGCGCGGCAGTACGCGCTCGAAAGCATGATGTACCGGACCGCCGGCCTGATCGACCAGCGCCTGGCCGGCGCGGCCGACAAGAAGGCCGACGACCCGGCGCCGATGCTGCAGGCACTCGAGGAATTCGCGGTCGAAGCGTCGATTGCCAAGGTGCTCGGCAGCGAAACCGTGGATTACGTCCTCGATGAGAACCTGCAGATTCACGGCGGCAACGGCTTCGTGCACGACTATCCCGCCGAAGGCCACTACCGTGATGCCCGCGTCAACCGCATCTTCGAGGGCACCAACGAGATCAACCGCCTGCTGATCCCCGGAATGCTGATGAAGAAGGCGCTCAAGGGCGAGTTGCCGCTGCTGGCGGCCGCCAAGCAGCTGCAGGACGAGATCATGAGCCCGTCGATGGCGATTCCGGAGGCGTCGGACGAGCCGCTGACCGACGAGGCGCGCGCCTGCGGCGTGTTCAAGAAAGTGGTGCTGTTGGTGGCCGGCACCGCGATGCAGCGCTACGGCACCAAGCTCGAGCAGGAGCAGGAGGTGCTGAGCTACCTCGCCGACATCCTGATCGACACCTACGCGGCCGAGAGCGCGGTCCTGCGGGCACAGGACGCCGCCGCGCGCAAGGTCGCCAACGCCGACGCGCATGCCGATGCCGCGCGCATCACCTCCAATGAAGCGGCCGGCCGAATCGAGCTGGCGGCCCGCAGCTGCCTCGCGGCCATGGCCGAAGGCGACACCCTGCGCACCCAGCTGGCGGCGCTGCGCCGGTTGATGAAGGTGACGCCCGTGAACACCGTGGCGATGCGCCGGCGCCTGGCCGACGCCACCGCCGCCAAGGGCGGGTACGTGTTCAGCTAGAGGAGTTTCGGTCAGGGTGCCGGTGTGAACCGGTACTCTGCCGCAATCTGGCCGATGTGATCGCGCATGAGCCGCCGGTTCACGGTGCGAATCACATCGGTCATCGTCTGCCGCTCCATTCGCCCATCCGCCCGCATCTCGAACGCCAGGTCCATGCCTTGAACGGCATCGGCGATATACAGCGAGCGCCCGTTGTGGCGCAGCATCGCGTAAACGGGACCATAACTCGACGACAGCAGGAATGAGTCGCGGCGCCGCACCGGCGGTGGGTGGCCCGACGCCGCGAACAGCGGGACACCGTACAGGTCGCCGAGGTCGCGAGGCGGCTGGCCGGCAAGCGCATACAACGTGGGGGTGATGTCGGTCGATAGCGAGACCGCCGATGGCTCGGCGGTCATGGTCGCACGCAGGGCCGGCGGCACGTGGATGATCAGCGGGATCTGCACCACTTCCGGATAGAGCGTGTAGGCATGGCCCCAGCGGCCGTCTTCGCCCAGCGACTCGCCGTGGTCCGAGGTCAGGATCACCACGCTTCGGTCATAGAGGCCGGTCTGCTTCAGGTAGCCGATGAACCCGCCGAAACAGCGATCCATCGCCGCCACCTGCGCCGCATAGCCCGGCACAAACCCGGGATAGGCCGACGCCGGGGTTGCGGGGTCGCGAACGAGGCGCGCCGTATGCAGCTGCAACGGCCGCGTCATGGCGAAGATGGGCCGCGGGTCGGTGGTGGTCGCCTCCAGGCGCGACTGCAGCTCGGTGACGGTGGCGCACACCGTGTGGTCCATCTCGTCGATCTGCTGATCCAGCAGCGTCGTCGCCGGCGTGTCCCGGAACAGATTCACCAGGTGGTCGTCGCTGATGAAGCGCCGGTAGCCGGCGCCATCGAGCAGCTTCTCGAGCGTGTTCATGGGCGAGAACGGCTCGATGTATTGCTTGTGCAGCATCATTCCGCCGGCCCACAGGGCGGGCACCGACAGCCCGGTCGCGCCGTAGCGGCTGAAGGCGCGCTCGAACACCACCGACTCGGCGGCAAACGCCTGAGTGGCCGGCGTAAAGGTGACCGCGGCGTTGTAGGGCGACAGGTAGTCACGCCGCAGGCTGTCAACGATGAAGAGGAAGACGTGAGGGGGCGGGGTGGCCGTGGCGTGGAAGGCGTCGGCGAAGTTGACGTCAACCGGCGACGCCGAGATCCGGCCCAGCGTCGAGTGGGCTTTGAGGAAGCGGTAAAGGTCGGCATCGGCACCCGCGTTGGTCTTGAGCAGGCTGCGCAGCAGCTGATACGAGCCGTCGAGGGCCGAGAAGCGATCGAGGACGAACTCCGGATCGAGGGTTGCCTCGCCGCTCCACCGGGCCACCCGCGTGGCGGCCGGCGCTGCAGCCAGGCCAACCAGCACCATGGCGACTGCCAGCCGATCGCAGGCGCGGCGGCTGAGCGGCGGGACGATGCTGGCCAGGCGTGGCAGGGTGAGGCTGGCCCAACCAAGCGCCAGCGCCCAGACCAGCGTGACACCAAGCTTCTGCAGCAGGAAGTTCCAGTCGAAATGCACGACCGCGGTCCTCAGACCCAGTGCGATCAGCGGCAACAGGATGAGGCCCCCGACGACAAGGAGGCGGTTGGCGATCGGCCTGAACCACACGTCCACCGCATCCGAGGCAGCATCGCCACCCGCCGCCGGCTGTTGCCAGGCCACGCCCGACCAGACAGCGACGAACAACACGCTGAGACCGCCAGACAGCACCCACGACTCGGCCGACTGGAACGACAGTGCCGACGCGACCACGCGGTGAAACACGAAGGCCAAGGCGCCGGCGCAGAGCGCCGCCAGCGTCCAGTACTCGGCCTGCGGCCGTCGCAGCAGCGCTGCCAGGGCGACGGCGGCAGCCGCGATCAGATAGATGAGCGCAAACACCATCAGGTGCGACAACCACGAGACCACGACCGCCAGCAGCAGCGCGGCCCACGACAATTCCACCCCGACCGTTCGCGGAATGTACCAGGGGATCAACAACAGGTATGCGAGCCAGACCGCGACCGATGCGGCCGCGGCGCCCTTGAACAGCCGCGACGGCTCGATCGGGTGCAACGCCGGCCGGACGGCCGTGAGGTGGTCAACCACGGCGAGCGCGAACGGCGGGACCAGGCAGAGCATGGCCAGCACCAGCGTGCGGGAATTGGGTCCTGCGAGCAGCAAGACAGGGTTGAGCAGCAGCCAGACGCCAAGGCACACGTTCGCGCCGAGGTAGATCGCTGCGACCACTCGCCCGGCGGACGGGCCCCGCCGCAGGGCTGGAACCAGCGTCGGCGTCGTGATCAGTACCGTGAGCCAGAACCACTGGTGGTGCGTAGCGGCCACGCCCGGAATCCAGCCGACCAGTTGAGGCTTGATGAACTGCGCGTACGCAAACGAGCTGTAGCTCAGGAGGCAGTAGACACAAGTGCCGACGAAGTAGGCGGCATTCAGCCCGCGCGCGATGCCGATCACGGCGCCCGTCATGGCTGCTGGTCGAGGCGCCGTCGCGCGTCGACGTCGCGTGGGTCAATCGCGGCGGCGCGCACGTACTGGGCGTGCGCCTCGGCCGGACGCCCAGCGGCCTCGTAGGCGGCCGCCAGGTCCAGCACCAGCTCGACGTCGCGAGGCGACCGCGCCAGGCACGCCTCCAGCGCGGGGATGTCTCGTGGCGGGTCGAGTTCGCACCGGACGCCGTCGGCCGAGGCCTCGTCGGACTGCGAACGGTTCACCAGCACCACGAGGCCAAGAATCCCCAGCGCGCAAAGGAGCCTGCAGACCGCTGCGATCGCCTGTTTCATGTGGTCTCGCTCATTATCAGGCATGGACGGGTTGTCGGCGATGGTGGAGGCCGGAGGTTTATCGAACCGCGAGTCGCCCCCCATTCGCTGCTGCACATGACTGCATGCAGATCCGCTCCGCGATCTCAGCCTTTGACGCCGCGTGGCGTAGCGGCTACTGTCGCCGGATGCGGTCACTCGCCCTGGTCCTTCTCACCCTGTCACTGGTCTCCGGCGGGCTGGCGGCTCAACCACGCCACCTCCAGTCACTGCTCGAGACGGAACTGGCGGGGATCCCGGCGACCACCGGTGTTTACGTCAATCACCTGACGACGGGCGAGACGGCGGGGGTGCGAGCGGACCAGGACTTCTCCACCGCCAGCGTGATCAAGGTGACGTTCATGGTGCGGGCCTACCAGATGGCCGATCGCAAGGAGCTCGACCTCGACGAACGCGTGACGCTGACCCGCGGGCACCTGCGGCACGGCACCGGGGTGTTCCAATACCACGACACCGGCTTGCAGCCGACGCTGCGCGACGCCATCACCCAGATGATCATCACGAGCGACAACACGGCGACCGACATCGTGTTGATGAAAATCGGCGGACCGGCCGCCGTCACGAAATGGCTCGCCGAGACCGGTTACCCGCGGCTGGCAGCCTACGGGCGGCCGCACGACTACCGGCGGGACCTGCTGGCGATGCTCGACCCGGCGTTCGCCTCCCTGACGGCGGAAGAGACGAGCGGATTGATGTACGCGTCGGACCGCAACCCGCTGTTCGGCCGCTACCGAGACCTGTTCACGGGTCCCCGCGCGAAGTGGGTCGAGATGGTGCGCGACCCGGCCAATCGACAGCGGCTGGCCGGGGAGCGTGAAGAGCGGACGTCCACGGATCGCAAGTTCTGGCTCGGCAGCATGACCCCGCTGGGGACGGCGCGACTGCTCGAGAGCATCGAGCGCGGCACCGCCGCTTCACGCGAGAGCTGCGACGCCATGCTGCTCGCCTTGCGCCGGCAGCAGCTGGGGACCCGCCGGCTCCCGCATTTCCTGGACCTCCCGGTGGCGCACAAGACCGGCGACGGCGGCACGATCGCCAACGACGTGGGCATCATCTACACGCGGTCGGGGCCGGTCGTGGTGGCGTTCTTCGCAAACAGCGTGACCGGCTCGTACGCCGAGGCCGAGGATCGGATCGGCCGGCTGGCGCAGAAACTGGTCGACTACTTCGATCGACGCTAGGGGATGACGGGCGGCTACTCGCCCGCGGGGGGGGCCTGGCTGTTCAGCACCATGGCCAGCAAGGCGTAGTAGCCGCAGATGCCGATGGCATCGAGCACACCCTGCTCGCCCACGGCCTGGACGGCGCGGACACGGACCGCCGCGGGCGGCTTGGCACGGTCGTGAATGGCTTGGCAGAGGTCATAGAGGGCGGTCTCGTCCTCGGCGAGGCCTGCCGGCCGCCTGCCGAGCGCCAGGGCGTCGAGCACGCCTTGCGGCACGCCCGCCTCGAGCGCGATCGGCGCGTGCAGGTCCCATTCGTATGGTTGCTGCCAATGGGCGGCGGTGATCAGGATGACCAACTCGCTGAGGCGCGGCGGCAGGGCGCTGCGATAGCGCAAGTACTCGCCCATGGCGCTGGCCCGGGTCAGCAGCTCGGGACTTCCGAGCAGGATCACGAACGGACCGAACAGGTCGGTCCCCCGCAGGCGCCGGAACTCCTCGACCGCCTGCCGTTGCGCCGGTGTCACGCCGACGGCACGCCGTTCTTCAGCAGGTCTTCCATCGCCGCGGTGAAGGTGTCGATCTCCTCGAGCGGGGTGTAGATGTTCGGCGTCACGCGCACGCCGTTGTACTCGGGCCGGGAGATCGCCGCGGTGATGATGCGGTACTTGCCCCACAGGAAGTCGTAGATCTTCGCGGCGGGCACGTCCTTCACGCCGACGCAGGCCACGCCGTACACCTGGTCGAGGTCGGTGTGCATGATGATGCGAGGGTTGGTCTTGAGCTTGTTCGCCCAGCGCAAGGTCAGGTACCGGAGGCGCGCGCCGACCCGTTCGGTGCCGATCGCCTGGTGGAACGCCAGCGCCTCGTTGATGGCCGCCTTGGTGGCGGCCGGCGAGGTGCCGATCTCCTCGAACTTGCGGATGTCGTTCTCGTTGCGCTCTGGCGCGGCCTGCAGCGGCCAGGTTGTGGCGATGCGATCCCGGCGGACATAGAGGAAGCCGGTGCCGGTCGGCGCCAGCAGCCACTTGTGCAGGCTGGTGCCGTAGTAGTCCATCTCGAGGTCGCGCAGCTTGAACGGGAAGTGCGCCACCGCGTGGGCGCCGTCGACAATAGTGATGATGCCGCGGGCGCGCGCCATGCGCGCGATGTTCTGCACCGGGAAGATCTGGCCGGTCAGGTTCGTGATGTGGCAGAAGTGCAGCACCTTGGTGCGCGGCGTGATCGCGCCCTCGAGCATCGCGTACAGGCTCTCCCCCGTGGTCGGCACCGGGAAGTTCACCTTCTTGATCGTGATCTTCTCGCGCCGCGCGCGCTGGTCCCACGTCGTCAGCATGCGGCCGTAGTCCTGTTCGGTGGTGAGGACTTCATCGCCCGGCATCAGGTCAAGGCCGTTCTGCGCAATCTGCAGCGACTCGCTCGAGTTGCGCGTGATCGCCATCTCTTCGGGATCGCAGCCGAACTCCGCGGCCAGCCGGCGGCGCACCACCTCGATGTTTCGCTCGATCAGCCCGCGGTGATAGACCGGCGCCTGGTTCGAGTAGTCGAGGTAGCGCTTGTAGGCCTCGTGCACGACGGTCGGGCTCGGGCAGCTGTTGCCGTTATTGAGGTTGATCAGCGAGCGGTCCAGGGTGAACGCGTTCTGGATGTCGCGCCAGTACCCCTCATCCGCCGCGACGTCGTCGGGCGTGCGGGCGCCAAGCGCGCGTGACGCCTGGGCCACCAGTTCGATGCTGTTGGAGCCAAGCGCGACGGCGGCAGCGCCGGCGGCGCCAGACCGGCGAAGAAAAGAGCGGCGGTCGGTCTTCATGAGCGGGATTATAACGGGTGCGCCGGGGCAGGTGTGATCGCGTGCACTGACCGCACCGCCCATCGCAACTTCGCCGACGACGCCCGGCGATTGGCGAAGGTTTCCGCCCTTGTCGAACGCACGACCTCGCCGGCGATCTCGGCGTAGACCCCCGAGCGGTGACCGGCCTGGAAGGCCTTCTTGACGCGGCGATCTTCGCCGGAGTGAAAGGTAAGGATCGCGACCCGGCCGCCGGGGGCCAGGCACTGCGGCAGCGCCGCCAGCAGGATGTCGAGCGCCGCAAACTCGTCGTTGACGGCAATGCGCAGCGCCTGCAGGGTCCGGCGGACCGACATCTTGACGCCGGCCTTCGGCAGGTCCGGCCGCGCGTCATGGAGCCCCAGGCGAACCACGCGCGTGAGGGCATGCGTGGTCTCGGGGAGTGCTCGTTTCAGGATGCCGGCGATCACCGGCGCCTGCGGTTCGTCGGCGTTGGTCGTGAGCAGCGACGCGAGGTCGTCTTCGTTCAACCGCGCGATCAGCTGCGCGGCCGTCTCGCCTCGAGATGGATCCATGCGCATGTCGAGCGGCCCGACGCTCCTGAAACTGAAGCCACGCTCGCCGCGGTCGTGCTGCATGGACGACACCCCCAGGTCCGCGAGGATCACGTTTGCGGCGGGGACGCCGTTGGTGGCGAGCACCGCCGGCAGTTCCGCGAAGTTGCCATGGTGAGCGACGAACGTGCCAGGGCCGAAACCGGCCGCGCGTAACCGCGCCTCGGTCTTGGGAAGTTCGATTGGATCGACATCGAGGCCGAGCAACCACCCACCCGGTTGCAGGCGCTCCAGGATGGCCAGCGCGTGTCCCCCGCCGCCGAGCGTGCAGTCGACGGCGACCTCGCCGGGGGCCGGCCGGAGGTGCTGCAAGACCTCAGCGACCATGATCGGCCGGTGGGTGGTCGGTGCCGTGATCATCGCCCGCGCGCGGCTAATGACAGACGTTGAGGCCACGATCGAGCACGCTGCCCCTCGGATCCATGAACTCCCACTCGTAGAGGGCCGGCTCCAGCTTGAGCCGCAGCAGGCCGTGCGACGAGATCAGCCGCTCTGAGTGCGGCGCGGTTCGCGCGCGCCCGTACTCCGGGGCGCCGCCGGTGCCGGCGATGAACAGCCGGATGCCGCGGGCCGGGTCCGAGCGGCCGTTCGCGTCCTGGGGCGCGTGCCGTTCGTAGAGATGATCGTGGCCCGCCACCACCACGTCGACGCCCCGCTCGTGCATCACACTCCACAGGTCGCGCAATTGCGGATTGGGGCCGTTCGGCCCTGAACTGTCGAACGGATAGTGCATGACCGCCATGGTGCACCGCGCCGGGTTGGCCGCCAGTTCCGCGCGAACCCATTCGAGCTGCGCCGAGTTGCGCGCAATCGGGACCTGCGAATTGAGCATCAGCACCTGCCACGTCGCCGAGCGCACGGAGTAGTAGCCGCGGCGCACCGGGCCGGCGCGCTCGGCGAAATACGTGAAGTAGCCATCGGCGCCGGCGGTCTGGTAGTCGTGGTTGCCGGGCGCCGCCCAGAAGCGCGAGCGGAAGCGGCCGAAGTCGGGATCGAAGCAGCGCTGGAACTCGTTCATCGTGCCGTGGTGATACGCGAGATCCCCGGCCAGGAAGATGTCGCCGCCCAGCGTGGCCATCAGCCGAGACAACAGGGGCATGGCGGGCGCGCCGCACCAGCCGGTGTCGCCGACGACGTTGACCCAATTGGTGACCGGCGCCGGGGGCGCAGGCGGCGTCGTGAGGCCGGCCGGTGACTCGTTGACGGGAACCTCGATCGCGGTATTGGAAGTGGTGACCACCGGCGGCAGCGCCGTGGGCGACGTGGGCGTGCCGGCCGAGCCGCCACACGCACCAGTCGCGATGGCACACCCCAGGAACAGGGTCAGCCCGAATGCCCGGGGCGTGGGGGGCCTCATTAATGCAGTTCTGCCCACCCGGCCGGATTAAACCCGGCGGCTGGATGACTCGTCTATATTGTGTACCGTGCGTAAGGCCATGGCAACGTTGATAAGCATCGTGGCCGCCATGCTTTGCCTGGTGGCTGGGCCGGTGCGGGCGCAGCCGGCCGGCGAGCTTTTTGCCGGCGAAACCCTCCAGCGGGTCGATCTGTTGCTGCATTCGGCCGACTGGGCAAAGCTCAAGGCCAACTTCCGCGAGGACACCTATTACCCGGCCGACCTCGTGTGGAACGGCCAGACGGTGCGCAACGCCGGCATCCGGTCCCGGGGCCGCGGCTCTCGCAGCGACACCAAGCCGGGGTTACGCGTCGACTTCGACCGCTATGCGAGCGGCCAGACGTTCCTGGGCCTGAAGTCGTTCATCCTCGACAACTTGACGCAAGACCCGTCGGGCATTCACGAAACGGTCGCCGCCGGCTTCTACGCGCGGCTGGGGATCCCGGTGTCGCGCGAGATTCACACCCGCCTCTACGTCAACAACCAGTACGTGGGCGTCTATGCGATTGTCGAATCGGTCGACAAGGACATGCTGGCGCGCGTCTTCGGCGAAATCGGCACCGACACCCAGAACGACGGCTACCTGTTCGAATTCAAGTACCAGGACGAATGGCGGTTCACGAATCTCGGCAGCAGCCTCGCGCCGTACAAGCTGCGGTTCGAGGCCACGACCCATGAATCGAAGAGCGATGAAGAGAATTACCGGCTGATTGAAACGCTGGTGCGGCTGACCAACGACACCCCGGCCGCCGACCTGCCCGCCGCCATCGGCGGGCTGCTCGACCTGCCAGCCTTCGTGCGCTTTGTCGCGGCGCAGAATTTCCTGGCCGAGACCGACGGGTTCCTTGGCGCGTTCGGCATGAACAACTTCTACCTCTACCGCCTCGAGAACCAGAACCTCCACACGCTGATCATGTGGGACGCCGACAACACCTTCTACTCGCCCGAGCTGCCCACTAACGACTGGGGCGTCGGCACGGTGTTGATGGAGAAGCTGATGTCGCTGGCCGAGTATGCCGCGATCTACCGCTCGGAGATGACCCGCGCGATCGAACTGGCGGAAGCCGACAACTGGCTCGACACCGAGATCATCCGCCAGGTGCAGCGCATCGATACCGCGATGAAGGAAGATCCGGCAAAGCCCTATTCGAATGCCACTTACGAGGGGGCGGCGGGAACGATGCTGAGCTTCGCGCGGGCGCGCGTGAGGTTCGTGAAGTGCGAGCTCGAGCGAGGAGCCGGCAACACCAGTTGCCGGTCCTGATCGCTATTTCTAGTTCGTTACCGTCACCACGACATCTTTGGGTGTGTTGAGCGCGCCGTCTGACGCGAGGCAGCGAATCGTGTAGGTGCCGGGATCCTCGAAGGTCACCGACACGGTGTACTTGCCGTCGGGCGGAATGGCCGGCGCCATCCAGCGCGGCGCCCACGGCGAGTTGGCGCCGGCGCGGGTGTCTTCCCACACCTTGGCCTGGCGCGGCGTGAACGTCACCCGGCCCGCGCCGCGATACACAAAGCACGAGTGACGCAGCCCGGTCTGGCTGCCGACGGTGATGGCTGAGGGCGGGCGCTGCGTCGCCGGGTCGAACGCGACGGTGCCGCGCGGCGTCGGCGCGGGCGGCGTGCCGTTGGTGGCACGGGCGCGGGCCTGGGCGACGAGGCGCGCCTCGCGCGAGTCGGGGCCAAACCGCGGCGCGGGCACGCCGTCATCCTGGGCAATGGCAATCAAGGTCAGGGGCTGGCCGACCTGGGCGCGGCGATCGCCGCCGTCCATCGACAGCGTGGGCGGCTGGTTGGCGCGAATCTCGGGGCTGCTAATGCCGGCGCCGATCGCGCCCTGCTCCGAGGCCTGGACCAGGTTATCGACCAGCGAGTCCTCGCGCAGGGTGCCGTACGCGCGCTCGGTCTTGCCCTTGGTGGTCAGCGTCCAGATCAGTTCCTTCTTGCCCCAGTCGGCCGGCACGCGCACCTTGAAGACAAAGCGGTTACGGCGCGGCAGGAAACGGGTGGGCTGGCCCTGATCGGGGGCCCCGGGGGAGAAGCCGTTCTCCGGACCGACCGCCACGTTGACTTCCTCTTCCCAGTTCCGGTTCATGTAACCGAACATCATGTTGAACGAACCGTCGTCGTTCTTCTCCCACCCTTCGAAGGCGGGCGACACGGTCTGGCCGCTCGAGTACGACAGCATCTGGCCGTTGGCGGCCTGGTAAGCAAGGACTATCGTGGCCGCGCCGAGGAAGAGGCGCGCGCGTCGTGATCGAATCATTGCGAAGATCCCTACTGTTGCGCCGTCGGCTTGGCCGGCGGCGGAATCACGTTGCACAGCGGGCAGCCGATGATGACGTCCGGCCGGTTGGGGCCGAGACGGCGGCGCCGTTCCGCCATTTCTTCCTGGAACTGATCGTCGGTCAGCGGGACCGACTGGCCGAGGTCGATGAACATGTTCGCGATCGAGCGGTTGCCCGAGCCCTGCCAGTTGCGCGGATCGGGGATGTTCTTGTTGTTCGGCGTGTTGTCCATGTAGCCGATGATGTGCAGGATGGTGCCGCGCGGCAGCAGCGGCGCGTGGTCATCGTCGTATTCGTACTGGCGCACCCAGTTGTGATCGTAGCCGGCGCAGGTCAGCGTCTGGATGTTGATGCCCCAGATGGCTTCGAGGCACATGCGCTGGCCGGGCGCGTGCAGGTGCGGTTCGAAGGTGGCGATCTTGGTGGGCTGCTGCAGCACCATGTAGGCGTGGAGCTGCTGGTTGGCTTCATTCGGCTTGATGTCGATGTCGAGACCGTTGCCGAGGCTGCGCAGCGTGCTGCGGCGCGCCGGCTTGTAGCCCTTGGGGTGGAACTTGAAGCCGAACAGCAGCTTCGACTTCACGTCGGCGCCGCCGGCGTGCAGGTGGGCTGACTGGTAAATGATGCTGGAGTTGGCCTTCAGCAGGCGGCCCGCGTTGGGCTCGAAGACGTCGGCGTTGCGGCCCACCTCGTGCACCGGCCAGCCAACCGCGCCGTCGCCAATGGAGGCGTCAATGGGGTCGCCGTCGCCGGTGAGCTCGGCCGTCGCCCAAATCAGGTGGTGCCACACGTAGCGCTGGCCCACGGTATCGCGGCCCGACGCGTCCTTGGCAAAGTCGTTGACCTCGCGGATCTCCACCGACGCGACGTAGCGGTCTTCGGTCAGCGGGATCTTGGTCGGCTCGAACTCGCCCCACCAGTCGGGCGTGTTGGCCTTGACGGTGATTTCGGGGCTTTCGACAATCAGGTCGGGTTCGCCGGCGTGCCACGAGGCGCCGTCGGGGAACGTGATGGGCGGCGGCATGTCGGCGGGGTTGCCGCGCGGCGCGCCGGTGTCGGCCCACTTCGCGACCTTGGCGACCTCCTCGTCGCTGAGCGACGGGTCGTGCTTGTAGTGCTGGATGCCGATGTTCTTCTCGATGTACCACGGCGGCATGGCGCCGGCCTTGTCGCGCAGCGCCGTGCGCTGCTTCATCGCGCGGGCCCAGGGCCGCGCCTCCTCGTAGGTGATGAGCGACATGGGCGCCACCTGGCCGGGCCGGTGGCAGTTCTGGCAGCTGCGCTGCAGGATGGGCGCAATATCCTTGGTGAAGGTCACCTCGGGCGCCGGTGCCGCCTGCTCGGCCTTCACCGCCAAAGGCGTCACGATGCCTGCGATCGCCGCTCCGAAGAGCAGGGTGCCAAGGGTCAGGCGCCAGCCAGCTTTCGTTCCAACCGCCATTACGAACTCTCCTTCAAGTGGGTCCCCGGGTCGATTCCGAGGTCTCCGATTGTATCCCGGCGGGCCGTCGCCGGCTACACCCCCCATGTGGCTGGGATTCCTAGCGCCGGCCGTCATGCTTCGGATACGATTGGCCTTTTCCAAGGCGGACTCTTCAAGGCGGACCTGTGCATCCTGATCTCCAAGACGCGATTACCTTCCACGAGGCCATCCTTGCGGAAGGCGGCAAGGCCCTCGTCGGTTACCAGCAGCCCAAGATCCTGGCGAACCTTGTCCTGTTGTCGGAGATTCCGACGACCTACGACAAGAAGGAGCAGCGCCAGGTCAACTCCGGCAACCTGCTCTTGCGGGGCGTGCCGGGCGTCGGCAAGACGTTTTTTGGCGTCATCCTGGCGGCCATCAGCAACGCCAAGTTCGCGCGCATCCAGGGCCGAGCCGACCTGCAGCCGACCGAGGTGGTCGGCTTCCAGATGATCAATCCGGCGACCGGCGAGCTGACCACCGAAATGGGTCCGCTGGCCGAGGCCGAAGTCATCCTGCTGGATGAAATCAACCGCATCCCGCTGAAGTCGCAGAGCGCCTTCCTCGAAGGCCTCCAGGACCGCACCGTCACAGTCGGTAAGACGACGTACGAGCTGCCGGCGTTCAACTTCGCCATCGCCACCATGAACCCGGTCGAGCTCGGCCAGGGCACCTTCCCGCTGTCGGAAGCCGCCACCGATCGCTTCGCGATCATGGTGAACATCGGCTACCTGCCACCCGAGGAAGAGCGCAAGCTGGTGCACTTCGACTTCAAGCAGGTGCGCCTCAACCCGCTGATGCGCAAGGAACGCATCATCGAGCTGCGCGCCGCGATCACCGAACACGTTTACCTGCACGAACGGCTGGGCGACTACATCCAGCGGCTGGTCGCCAACACCCGTCCCTACAACGCCGACACCGACTGGCTGAAGCACTCGCCGTCGGAGCTGGTCGAAACCGGCGTCGACCTCGGCGCCTCGCCGCGCGCGATCATCGTGTGGGGCCGCCTCGCCAAGGTGTGGGCGCTGCTCGTCCGGCGTCGCGACGAGGTCTACCCGGAAGACATCCAGGACCTCGCGACCTACGTGCTCGGCCACCGCCTGTGGCTTGGCCCGCACGCCGCCAGCCATGGCTTGACCACCGACGCGGTGATCAAGGACGTGATCGAACGCACCCCGATTCCATGAGAACTCGGGAACAAGAGGTCGAGCCGCTCATCAACCTGTCGGAGATTACCGAGGTCGAGCTGCTCATCCTCAAGCGGATGCGCGAGTTCACGATCGGCGAACACTCCAGCATGTTCCATGGCACGGGGTTCGACTTCGTCGGGCTGCGCGACTGGCAGGCGGGCGATCGCTTCGAGGCGATCGACTGGGCGCAGTCATCGCTCACCAACTTCAGCCCGCTGATCGTCCGCGAGTTCGAGCAGCCCACCACCTCGGGGGTAATCCTCGTCGCCGACCGCTCGGCCTCGACCCGTTGCGGCGCCGACCCGTCCGCCAAAGGCGATCGCCGCGGCCTGCAGATCGCCACGCTGATTGCGCGCTCGATCGCCACCATCGGCATGTCGGCGGTGTTCTTCCAGGACTCGATTGGGTTGGTGACGTTCGACGAGGGCTTTCACACCCTGGGCGCCGTGCGCCCGCGGATTGGCAAGGGCCAGGTGATTCACTGCCTCGAGGCCTACCAGGATGGCCACGGCCTGCAGGACCTGAAGAACTCGGGGAGCCTCAGCGCGACCCTCACCGGCTTCTCGCGCAAGACCTCGATGATGCCGGTCATCTCCGACTTCCTGTTCGACGATGCGCCGGCGTTCCTGAAAGAGCTGTCTCAGGTCGACAACGTCCACGACGTCTTCATCATGATGGTGGATGCCTCGTTCGCCTTCGAGCTGCCGCGCGTTTCGGCCGGCTGGGTCGAGGTCTACGACGTCGAAACCGGCAGCACTCGCATGATGTCGCGCCGCGAGCTCGGCCGGCAGAGCGAGCGGATCAAGCTGTGGCAGGACGACATCACCCGCCAGGCCAAGGCCCTGGACCTCGACGTCATTCGCCTGGGCGCCGACCAGGTGAAGTTTGATGTTTCGCTGATTGAATGGGTAGCAGAGCGGCGCCTCCGGCGCCGGAAGTAAGCAGTTAGCAGTTAGCAGTTAGCAGTCGAGACAACATGAACACACACATTCTTCGCGCGGCCCTGTTGCTCGTGGTATCGGCATCGCCGGCATTGGCCCAAACCGGCACCGACCTCGTCGAGGTCGAGCCCATCAAGTGCTGGTGGCGCACCTCCACCAGCGCGGTGCGCACCGGCGAGTTCTTCGACTTGCGGCTGACCTGCGCGGTGGTCGAGACCGAGGCCGCCCGGGTGGTGCCGGACTTGTCGAAGCTCGACCCGACCGTCGTGCAGCTGCCGCCGTTCGAGGTCACCGGTGGCACGCACGCCGGCGACCTGGTCACGATCGGCAAGCGCTTCATTCAATACGACTACCGCATGCGGCTGATCGCCGAAGACGCGTTCGGCGCCGATGTCGCGATCCCGCCCCTGGAGGTGACCTACACCATCGAGAGCAAGGTGACGGGCGGCGAGTCGGTGATGGGGCGCGAGCAGAGCTATGCCCTGCCCCGCGCCTCGGTGAAGCTGATCTCGGTGGTGCCCGACGACACCTCGGACATTCGCGAGCCGGCCGCGTCGGCGTTCTCGGCGATCGAGGCCCGCGGCTCGCGCGCCGACCTGTTCCAGACCGCCGCCACGGTGCTGTTTGCGCTGGCCGGCGTCATGGCCGCGGTGATCCTGATCGGCATGATGCGCAGCAAGACCAAGACCACCACGGCGAGCCGCGCGCACCTGGCGCCGCGGGCGATCCTGCGTCACGTGGCGAGCGAACTGGGCGAGGTGCAGCAGGCGGGCCGCGGCGGCTGGACGCCCGAGCTGGCCGGCCGCGCGCTGTCGGCGGCGCGGGTTTCCGGCAGCTACGCGTCGGGACGCAGCGTCGGCCAGCGCCCGGTGCTGGCCAACGACCCGCTGGTCGACGGCGCGCTCCTGATCGGCCGCGGCATGGGCCGCACACCGATGTACGTGTCGGGTTCGGTCACCGCGGAATCGGCGACCGACCCGACGCTGGTCGACGCGCTCAAGACGATGACGGTCGCCCGCTACGGCCGCGATGGGCAGAAGGTCGACATGGACGACGCGGTCAGCACGGCCATTCGCGTGACCAAGCAACAGCAGTCGGCACACTCGCTGATCTCGGAATGGTCGGGCAACTTCATGCGCTCGCTCGTCGACATGCGCAAGAAGGTCTGGGCCTAACCAGGTAATGCAGGTCTTTAGAGACATCTCCGCGCTCGTGCAGGCCACGTGGGCCGAGTGGGGAGATCTGTACCTCGAACGGCTGATCTTCTCGGAGAGCTCGACGGCGCGCCAGGTGGTGCTGGCGCTGATTGGCCTCGCCGCGGTGTTCATGGTGATCCGGTCGTTTGGCAGCCGCAATCCCGGCAAGAGCCGCATGGCGCTGCCGGCGATTGTCACCAGTCCGGGTTGGTCACGCGCGTCGCTGTCGCGGCACGGCGCGCTGATCCTGGCGCTGGCCGGCCTGCCGTTCTTCATCCTGGCGCTGGCCGATCCACGCACTTCGCTCACCCGCTCGGAAACCACCTACCCAGGCCGCCGCATCAGCCTGTTGATCGACGCTTCGTCGAGCATGCTGTCGGCGCTGCCGTCCACCACGCTGGCCAAGGGCGCGCCCAACAACGCCGCGTTCTTCACCACCGTCGGCGCGGCCCGCTACTTCATCGAGCGCCGCATGGCCGGCAAGTACCGCGACCTCATGGCGCTGGTCGAGTTCGGCGACGATGCGTACGTCATTACCCCGTTCACGACCGACTACGAGAACATCCTGCTCAGCACGGCGCTGATCGGCGACTGGAACGAGTTCATGGCGTTCCCCGACCAGGGCACGGTCGTGGCGCGGGCAGTCGAGCAAAGCGTCGGGCTGTTCAACGCCTTCGACTACCTCGACGCGTCCGGCAACCTGATGGTGATTTTCACCGACGGCGCCGACGCCGACGTGCTCGAGAACGGCAAGACCGTGGACGACGTGCTGGGCGAGGCGACCCGGGCGAAGATCCCGGTCTACCTGATCAAGATCGGCGGCAACATCCAGAACAAGCGGAGCGTCGCCGACGAACTGTGGATTGGCGCGGTCAGGCGGACCGGCGGGCAGTTCTTCTCGGGCGGCGACGAGGCGACGATCATCCAGGCCATCCAGGCGATCGATCGCGCGTCGGCCGGCACCATCGAGATGAAGCAATACAGCACCGAGCGTCCGCGCTACGCGCCGTTCGCGCTGACGGCGCTCGCCTTTTGGTGCGCGGCGCTGCTGTTGCGGTTCACGATTCCGGCGTTTCAAACATTCCCATAGGTCGTTTTCCTATGGCGTGGGGACAAACCTTTAGGTTTGTCCGGGGTTAGAGGAGCACAGCATGAGATCGTCATCATGGTTCGGTCAGGCCCTGATCGTCATCGTCCTTGTCGCCGTGGGCGCTATCCTGTGGCGCACGGCGGAATCGGAGCAGCGCCTGGCCGCGGCCGAGCGTGACCTGGTGACGCTGCGCTACCAGGAAGCGGCCGACCTGGCGCAGGGCCCCGGCCGCATTGCCCGCCTGCTGCCCGGCAGCGACCGCCTGACCGCCTCCGCCAACGCGCTCGACACCGCGGCGGCGTACTGGCAGGGGGACTACGACGCCGTGGCGACCGCCGTGGACGCCAAGTTGATGGCGGCCAACGCCGCCTATCGCAAGTTGCGCCAGGAGGGCGGCACCTGGCAGACCGTGGTCGGGCGGCTCGACAACGTGGTGAAGAGCTACGCCGAGATCCTCCGGGAGCAGCCCGACAACGCCGAGGCCGCATTCAACTACGAGTACGCCGCGCGCCTGCGCGCGGTGCTCACGGCCCGCAAGCAGCCGGTCGCGCCGTTCGATGCGACCGCCACGCTCACGCTGCACGGCTTCGAGGGCGCACCGCCCGAAGCGTCGGACATGAAGAAGTTCAAGATGATTGTCCCGATGCGTCCCGACGAACGGCTCGAGGCCGAAAAAGCGGGCAAGGGCACGACGAAGGTCAGAAAAGGCTAGGGCTTAGGAGCCCAGGGACCGAGGGGATTAGGGTTTTACGAAATGAAGTTCGGCGCGCCTGGATTCTTGCCGCTGCTGGCGATTCCCGCCCTGCTGCTCGTCCTGTGGGTGTGGCAGGTCTGGCGGCGGCGTGCCGATGCGCAGGCGTTCATGCGGCATCGCCAGGTGCCGGTCGAAGAGCGCGTGTCGTTCTTTGGCGAACTGCTGTTCTGGTTCTGCCTGCTGCTGGCGACGATTGCGGGCACCCTCGCCCTGGCCAAGCCGCAGGCGGTGACCTCGCTCGTGCGCAATGCCGGCGTCGACCTGGTGATCCTGCAGGACGGTTCGGCGTCGATGCACGTCCAGGACGTCAAGGGCAACCGCTGGCAGCGATCGATGCGCTTTCTCCGCACCCTGGGCGAGTCGCTGCGCTGGGACAACGACCGCGTCGCCATGGCGCTGTTCGCCCACATGGCCACGCCGCAGATTCGCCTGACCAAGGATCCCAACACCTACTTCTTCTTCCTCGATCACCTCGAGGACACCTCGCCGTTCCGCCTCGAAGACGACGGCACGTGGGACACCAACATCGAGCGCGGCATCTACTGGGGCCTGCGGCTGATCGAGAAGGACGAGGAAATCCGGCGTGAGTCGGGTCTCGACGACAAGCTCGGCGCGAACACCAACCCGAAGGCATTCCTGCTGATCTCCGACGGCCAGTCGTGGAGCGGCGAGGTCGCCAAGTCATTGGCGCTGGCGCTGGAGCGCGGCGTGCCATTGAACGTGGTCGGCATCGGCACCACCGCCGGCGGGTTGATTCCGGATCCCAAGCGGCAGCCCAATCAGCCGTTGATCCGGTCTACGCTCAACCGCGCGGAGCTGACCCGCATTGCCACCGCGGGCGGCGGCCGCTACTTCGAGATCGATCGCGACAGCGACCGCGACATTGCCAACGCCGTGATCGAGCAGACGCGCCGCCGGGCCGGGACCACGGGCGTCCAGGAAGGCGTGCAGGAGCTGTACTGGAACTTCCTGTTTGGCGCGGGTGTGCTGATTGCGCTGGGCGTGCTGTTCCTGCGCGACCGCGTCGCGCTGGCGCTGCAGCTGACCGCGGCGGCCGCGGTGTTCGGGTTCGTCTCGTCGGTATTTTGATGTCGCGTCCGGCTTTAGCCGGACAATCCGCCGAAAGGCGGATCCTGCATAGCACTACACGTGCGGGAACTTGGGGTTCCACGCCACCTCCCACAGGAACCCATCGGGATCCGAGAAGTAGCCGGCGTAGCCACCCCAGTCGGTGTGATGCCCGGCCTTGACCCGCTTGCCGCCGCCGGCCGCGGCGTGCGCGAGGAGCGCGTCCACCTCTTCAATTGTTCGCACGTTGTGCGCGAGCGCAAACCCCGGGAACCCTGACCCGGCGGCCGGCACGCCCGCATCGGCCGCCAGCGCCTCGCGCGGGTAGAGCGACAGCCATGTCTTCCCCATCTCGAAGAACGCCACGGTCGGCGGCGTCGGCTTCTGCGGCAGGCCAAGCACGTCGCGATAGAAGCGCGTGGCGCGATCCAGGTCGGTGACGCCAAGGGTGATGAACGAGACGCGTGGTTCCATCCGGCTAGCCTAGCTTGACCGCCCTCGGTTGAGCGCTGGTATCGCAGGGGGGCGGTGAGGTGTCCGACCGTCAGTTCATATTGCGCCAGGCGTGACCCGACTTGTCGTGGGCGCGTGGGAAGTGACGGGATTATACAGGCGAAGCCTGGCCGTAGGTCATAATGGGCCGCCCTCGACGCTCAGGAGAGGGCCACGTCCCCCCGGTCGCTAAAGGAGAGTTGTGCATGAATACGCGCGTCCTCGTCCTCGTCGGCGTCATGTTGCTGCCCGTCAATGCGCTTGCCCAGGCGAAGGACCCCATTGCCGGGGCCTGGGAGCAGGTGTCATCGAAGAACCTCACCACCGGAGAGTCGCAACAGCCAGCCACGCCTCCGCTTCACCTGATCTACAGCGATGGTCACTACGTGCAGTTCACGGCGGCGGCAAACCGCGCCAAGGGCAACACGCCTCGAGCGCAGATGACAAAGGAGCAATTGATCGAACGGTATAACTTGCAGGGCCAATACGGCACCTACCGCGTCGCGGGTAGCAAGTTGACTCGCAAGATCATCAGCGCCGCTGCTCCCGACAACGAGGGACGGGAGAGCACCACCGATTTCCGCACCGAGGGCGACATGCTCATCGTTGTCAGCAAGAACGCGGACGGACAGTCGACCGAGGCGCGTTACCGGAGGCTGAAATAGTTTCACACGCCCGATACGGACGTTAACCACGGGGGCACGGAGGATTTCGTCCGTGCCCCGTGGCCCGACGTGGGTCGCTGCCAACTCTGCCGTCCAGGGCCCGGCCGTCCGGTTCTATCCGTGCGTTGAAGCCGGGTGCCGTGATCGGCAATGGACGATCGACCGTATTAGCGGCCTCTCCTGGTGACGGAACGCCCGTTCCCAGTCTCTGCGCGGACGAAGCTGCCTCCCAGGGCCCACCACGCAGGGCGCATTTCGGGTCTGGCGACCGTCAGGGGCGAGGCGCGGGAGGGGCGCATCTCGGGCACGCCGGCCGGCAGACCCAAGTGCCGCGGAATGCGCTGATTCACCGCACTGTCCTCAGTCAGCGCCGCGAGTGTCAGCTGGCCCGCGCAACGCGGACACGCCAGGAGGTCGAAGCCAAAGCCGCGCTGCATGAGTCGGCCCAGGTCCGATTGCGAAGCCGCTCGGATGGCGGCGTGCCGTCCCTGTCACCAGAACGATGACCAGCGCAGCTATAATGCGCCAACGCCAGTGACTCTCGCACCCGGTAGTCTGCTCGGCGCCTACCAAGTCATCGGCCCGCTCGGCGCGGGCGGGATGGGCGAAGTCGCGCTCGCCCTCGACACCCGGCTGGGCCGCCGCGTCGCCTTGAAAAGCGTGCTCTCGGACGCCGCCGGCACCCCCGAGGCGCGTCGTCGCATGCTCCGGGAAGCACGCGCCATCGCCAGCCTCACGCATCCGAACATCGCCGCCATTTACGACGTGCTTGAAATCGAGGACGCCGGATACATCGTGATGGAGTACGTGGAGGGGCAGACGCTCAGCGCGCGCTTGCGTGAGGGTGCGTTGCCCCCGGCGGACGCGCTCGCGCTGGCGTCGCAACTGGCCGCGACGCTGGCCTTTGCGCACGCCCGCGGCATTGTTCACCGCGACTTGAAGCCCGGCAACTTGATCCTGACGCCGGAAGGCACGCTGAAGGTGCTCGATTTCGGCCTCGCGCGCGTCGGCACGGCCGCGACTGGCGACGACAATCCGACGCTGACCCAGCACACCTACAGCGGGCAAATGGTGGGGACGCCCGGCTACAGCGCGCCGGAACAGTTGATCGGCGTCGAGACCGATCATCGGGCCGACATCTACGGCGTCGGGGTGGTGCTGTTCGAGATGTTGACGGGACGCCGGGCGTTCGTCGAGAAGAGTCAAGTCGAGCGCGTGGCGGCGGCGGTCGCGGGCGAGGTGCCCTCCGCGCGTTCGATCGATGGCACCATCCCGATCGCCGTCGAGCAGGTGATTGCCAGGGCCATGGCGCGGCAACCATCGGCCCGTTACCAGTCGGCGGCGGAACTGGCCGCCGCGTTGCGCGCCGCCGCCGACGCGGTGGCGCCGACCGTCAGCATTGTCCGCCCCGCGCGTCATCGTCACTTCGCCAAGGGGGTCGTGGCCGTGGTCGCGCTGTTGTTGGCCGGCAGCGCCGCGGTGTGGCGGTTCACGGCACCGTCCGCCGGTTCGTCACCCGTCGCCGCCGTGGGGCTGGCCAGCGTTGCCGTGCTGCCGCTGGATAACCTCAGTGGCGACACGACACGCGAGTTTGTGGGCGTGGGCATGGCCGAGACGATCAGCACCAGCCTCGCGGCGATGCCGGCGCTGGTCGTGGTCTCGCCGGCGGAAGTTCGCCGCAGCCAGGCGGCCGCGGCGACGCCAGCCTTGCTGGCGGCGAAGCTGGGCGTCGCCTACGTCGTGGGCGGCAGCGTCCAGCAGGCGGGCGAGCAACTTGGTGTGAACCTCCAGCTGCTCGATGCCAGCGGCCGGGTCATGTGGGCCGAGCGATTCGAGGGACGCCTCGCCGACCTGTTCGACTTGCAACGCCGAATGGCCGACGGCATCGGCGCGGCGCTGCGGGTGAACACGGACGCGGCGGCGCCGGCCGCGGTGGCAGCCGCGGCGGCGGCAACGCCCGCGGCATTGGCTGCCTACTGGCAGGGCCGCATCCTGCTCGACGAGCGCGATCGCGCGGGCAACGTCGAGCGCGCCGTGGAGGCCTTCCAGCGGGCCATCAGCACCGACACCTCGCTGGCGCTCGCGCACGCCGGACTCGGTGAGGCGTACTGGGCTCTTTACGCGCAGACCAAGGACCCCGAGTTCACGCAGCGGGCCATCGCCGCCGGTCTCGATGCGATCCGCCTGGCGCCCGACGAACCCCAGGCGCACTATACGCTGGCCGTCATCTACCAGGGCAGCGGCCGCATTGCGGATGCGACGGACGAACTCCGCCGCGTGCAGGCCTTGCGTCCCAATCACGTGGACGCGCCACGATTGCTGGGCAGCATCCTGGCGGAGCAGGGCCGGGTCGACGATGCGATTGCCGAGTTCAACAAGGCCATCGCGCTGCGTCCCAACTACGCGGAGAACTACAGCCAGCTCGGCGTGGTGCTGTATAACGCCAGCCGGTTCACCGAGGCGGAGCCCGTGTTGAAGCGGGTCGCCGAGCTCTCGCCCGACAGCCCGCGCGGATTCCAGCAACTCGGGACGCTCTACCAGGCGATGGGCGACCAGGCACGCGCGCTCGACGCGTACCAGAAGTCGGTGGCGCGCAATCCCTACGCGCTCACCTTCTCGAACATCGGCACCATCCTGTATGCCCAGGGCCGTTTCGCCGAAGCCGCTGATGCGTATCAGCAGGCGTTGGCGCTGTCGCCCAACCGCCCGGTGCCGCACCGCAACCTCGGCGACGCGTACCTGCGGCTTGGCCGCACGGCGGACGCCCGCGCGGCCTACCAGCGCGCGCTGGACCTGACCGCGGCCGAACTGCGCGTCAATCCGAAAGATGCGCAAAACCTGTCGCGCCTGGCCGTATATGAGGCTAAGCTGGGCCGGTCGGCAGACGCCGAGCGCCACCTCGCGGAGGCGGCGAAGCTGGCTCCCGGCGATGGCGCGGTGCTGTTTCGTGCGTCGGTCGTCTACGCGTTAGGAAAGAAGCCGGCACCGGCGCTGCAATCACTGAAAGACGCCATCGCCAGAGGTTACGCCGTCGCCGTGGTCAAGGCCGACGACGATCTGGCGTCGCTGCGATCGTTGCCCGCGTTCCAGGCGCTCGTGCAAGAGAAGTAACCCCCCAGTGAGATTGGAGAGCGGAATGAGAAGCAAAGACTGGCTGTCGATTGGCGCCGTGGCATTCGTGCTGTGCATCGTGGCGGCGCCGGGCCTGGCTCAAGGGCCCGTGCAGCACACCATCAACGTGAGCGTTCGTGCCGGCTCGCCGTGCTCGCTCAGCACGGACCTGCCCAATGATCGGCTGCGCGCCCGCCCGGGCGATCGCATCGTCCTGCAGGTGGCGGGCAACATCCCGAATTCGTGCGGCGTGGCGGATGGCGCCCGTCCCGGAATGGCCGACTTCAAGATGAACGGCCAGGCCGTGGCGCCTCCCGTCGCGAATAATGACGGCGTCTACGTGGTGAACAACGGCCGCAACGGCCTGTACAAGTTCTCGGTCGTGCTTGGCCGCCTGGTGCTCGATCCCGAGCTGGAAATCAACTAACCGGCCGCCGGAAATCCCGCGCGCCGGCGGCCATGGTTCGTGGTGCGGATGCGGACGTCGTCCGCATCCGCACGGTCACCGTGATCACCGGCGTGCGCAGCGTGGGAAGCCGGTCGTGCCAGTCGCGCGATAATTCGCGCGTCCCCCAAAGCGTGGCAATCTCCGGGTACGCAGCCGTCGCCAAGTCTCGCCTACGAATGGTGATGGCGACCCTGGACTTGCGATGACGGAAGCTGTCGATGCACTTGGCATCGCGTTGCAAGTCACCTCAGCCCTCGATGCGCTGGGCGTGATCACCCACGCCACAACTCATGGCGCATCCGACCTGCTCGCACGCGCGTTGAGACCGAGCGTCTCCTCCTGACCTGTTGAGGCGATAGACCGCATTAGCGACCTCTTCTGCTGACGGAACGCCCGTTCTCAGGCTCTGCGCGGACGAAGCTGCCTCCCGACCACGGCGCCCTTCGCCCCCCGCGGGTCAGGGGGGCGTAAACTGGGCGACGGCGTCGATGACGCGCTCGATTTCGATGTCGGTCATGTCGGTGAAAAACGGCAGCCTGATTAAACGGTCGCTGGCGCTTTCCGTCACTGGGCAATCGCCGGGCCGCCCACCGAAACGCTTGCCCATGTCGGAAAGGTGCAGGGGCAGGTAGTGAAAGACGCTGCCGATCCCCCACTCCTTCAGGTGCCGGATCAGCCCATCGCGTGCCTCGAGGGACGGCATCAGCAGGTAGAACATGTGGTGGGACTGATCGCAATGCGGCGGCACCACGGGCAGGCGCACGCCGGCCCGGCCGGCCCACTCGGCCAGCCCGGCGCGGTAGCGTTCCCAGAGACGGCGCCGCCTCGACTGGATGCGCTCGCGCGCTTCCAACTGGGCCAGCAGGAACGCGGCCAGGATGTCGGAGGGCAGGAAGCTCGAACCCACATCGACCCAGCTGTATTTGTCGACCTGCCCCCGGAAGAACCGGCTGCGGTTCGTGCCCTTCTCCCAGACGATCTCGGCTCGCTCGACAAAACAGGGGTCGTTGATCAGCAGCGCCCCTCCCTCGCCGCAGGTGAAGTTCTTGGTCTCGTGGAAGCTCAGCGTCGCCAGCGCACCGAAGGTCCCCAGGTTCCGCCCCCGATAACGTCCAAGTAAGCCGTGTGCGTTGTCCTCCACCACCGGGATCCCGCGCCGGCCCGCGATGCTCAGGATCGCATCCATCTCGCAGGCTACTCCGGCGTAGTGCACCACGACGATGGCCTTCGTGCGGTCCGTCAGCGCCGCTTCCAGCCGTCCTTCGTCCAGATTGAGCGTATCGGGCCGGACATCGACGAACACCGGCTGGGCGCCGCGCAGCACAAAGGCATTGACCGTGGAGACGAAGGTGAACGCGGGCACGATAACCTCGTCGCCGGGCGCCATGTCGAGCAGCAGGGCCGCCATTTCCAGCGCATCGGTGCAGGAGGTGGTCAGCAGTGCCTTGGCCACCCCGCAAGCCTCCTCCAGCAGACCCTGGCACTTCCGGGTGAAGGGCCCGTCGCCCGAGATGTGTCCGGCCTGGATGGCCTGGTGGATGTACTCGAACTCCGTCCCCGCGAGACCGGGCCGATTGAAGGCCAGGTATGGCCGAGATTCACTCATGCGACATTCTGGCAGAGGTTCAGGTCTTCCTCGCCACCAACAGAAGGGATCCGCCCGCCGGGAGCGAAAGGCCGCAACGAATCAGCGCGCCTTCCATGGCCATGATCGCCTCCAGCATGCGGTCGAGCGCCCCCGGCAGGCGCAGTTCCGCACCGGGGTTGAACTTCCGCCGGGACAGGCGGGAGAGCATCATCAGCGGCAGGAGGAGCGACACGAAGGAGGTCACGCGCTCGACCTGGAAACCGGCCGCCCGGACTTTGCGGAGCAATTCCGGCCGCGTGTAGCGCCGCTTGTGGAAGGAATAATCATCCACCTCGGCCCACAGGAACGGATGCTGGGGCACGGTCACGACAATGCCGCCGCCCTTCCGGACCGTCCGGAACATCTCCCGCAGCACGGCGTCATCCTCGTCGATATGCTCCAGCACATCGAACGCGCCGACCACGTCGTATTCCTCCTCGAAGGGCAGCTTGCGCGCGTCCATTTGGTACAACTGCGCGGCGGGAACGCGATCCCGGGCAAAGGAGAGGCCCTGGTCGTAGATTTCGCTCCCGGCAAGGATAGCCTGCGGGAAAGCGCGATGGACGCCGGCCAGGACGAACCCGGTACCGCAGCCGATCTCAAGAAAGCTGCCGACTTGACCGAAGTGCCGCTGCAGCGACCAGACGATCAGGCGATTGCGGGCGCGGAACCAGAAACTGCCCGACTCCAGGAGCGCCAGACAGGCGAAAGATTCCGCGGAAAATCCGTCGTTCTCCTCGGCAAGAGCGGGCGCAAAACGCACGATGCCGCCCTGGCTATCCGGACTCCTGGCGCAGACCGGACAGAGCCATTCAGCCCGCTCGTGGCGCGCCACGCAGCTTGGACATATCTTCATGAGGTCGTGGACAGTGTGGTTGAAGATGCGTCTTGGGAGGCAGAGAGTTCCTGGACCAGCCGGGTCAGCTCGCTGGAAGATAGGGCGGCCAGTTCAGTAGCGATCATCCGCGGATCGTACCAGAACCGCATGGCAACGGCACAACTTGGCTTCGCGCGAATCCAGCAGCTTGGGATACGCACGCGTCCTTACACGTTGAACTTGAACAGCAGCACATCGCCGTCCTTGACGACGTACTCCTTGCCTTCCATGCGGTAGAGGCCCTTGTCGCGGGCCGCCGCCACCGAGCCGCACGCGACCAGGTCGTCGTAGGCGACGGTCTCGGCCTTGATGAAGCCGCGCTCGAAATCCGAGTGGATCACGCCGGCCGCCTTGGGCGCCATGTCGCCCTGGTGAATGGTCCAGGCACGCACTTCCTTCTCGCCGGCGGTGAAGTAGGTCTGCAGGCCCAGCAGGTGATAGGTCGCGCGGATCAGGGCGCCAATGCCGCTTTCCGACACACCAAGCTCCGTCAGGAACTCCTGCGCCTCGGCCGGCTCCAGGTCGACCAGGTCGCTTTCGATCTGCGCGCTGATCACCACGGCCTCGCACGCCAGGTGCGTCTTCACGTAGTCGCGCACCTTGGTGACATATGGATTGCTGTCGGCAGTTGCGAGATCGCCTTCCTTGACGTTGCAGGCAAAGATGGTCGGCTTGTCGCTCAGCAGGAAGAACTGCGCCGACAGCACCCGTTCCTCGGGCGTGAGCACCACGGTGAGCGCCGGCTTGCCGGCGTCGAGCGCCGTTTCGACCTTGGCCAACACGGCGTCTTCCGCCGCGGCATTCTTGTCGCCGCGCTTCACTTCCTTGGCGACGCGCTCGCGTTTCTTGCGCACCGTTTCAAGGTCGGCCAGCATCAGCTCGGTGTTGATCACCTCGATGTCGCGGACCGGGTCCACCGACCCCGACACATGCAGCACATCCTCATCGTCAAAGCACCGCACCACCTGGACAATGGCATCGACCTCGCGGATGTGGGTCAGGAACTTGTTGCCGAGGCCTTCGCCGTCGCTCGCGCCCTTGACCAGGCCGGCAATGTCGACAAACTCGACCGCCGCCGGGATCACCACGTTGGTCTTGGCAATGCCCTGCAGCACGGCCAACCGCGCATCCGGCACGGTGACGATGCCAACGTTGGGGTCGATGGTGCAAAAGGGATAGTTGGCCGCCTCGGCCTTGCGGGTGCGGGTGACCGCGTTGAACAAGGTGGACTTGCCGACATTGGGTAGACCGACGATTCCGGCTCGTAACATAGCTCTTCAGGATACCTCAGGGTTATAGTTGGCATGTGAGGCGGGCACTTCGAGCGGTGGTGGCGGTTGCGGCAATGGCGGCCGGGGCGGCGTGCGGGCAACCCGAAGACTATTCGTCGACGATTGCGGCACAACGCGCCGCCAAGGACGAAGCGTTCAAGGCCCAGCCCGGCAACCCCGTGCCGCCCGACAAGATGGCGGCGCTCGTCCCCCTGGCGTACTTTCCCATCGACGAGATGTATGCGGTGCCGGCATCGCTCGATCCGGCGGGCGAGCGCACCCGGCTGAAGGTGCCGACCTCCACCGGCAAGATTCGCGACATCGAGCGGATCGGGACGCTGCGGTTCATGGTCAAGGGCCAGAAGATGAGCCTCACCGCATTCCACGAACTGGACCAGCCGCGAGTCACGCGCCTGTTCGTGCCGTTCTCGGACCCGACCAACGGCGTTGAAACCTACTCCGCAGGCCGCTACATGGAGCTCGACCCGACGCCCACCGGCATCTACGTCGTCGACTTCAACGTCGCCTACCACCCCTACTGCTACTACAACGAAGAGTTCGACTGCCCGTATCCGCCCAAGGAAAACCGGCTCGAGGTGCCCATCCGTGCCGGTGAGAAGCTGGCCAAGGGCGAATCGAGCATTCCGTGACCAACGCGGGCGCGCTCCAGGCCATCGTCTTCGATTTCGACGGCGTGATTGCCGATAGCGAGCGGCTGCACCTCAAGTCGTACCAGGACATTCTCGCGCCCGAAGGCCTCACGATCTCGAACGAGGACTACTACGCGAAGTACCTCGGCTACGACGATGTCGGGGTGTTCAAGGCATTGGGGAAAGACCAGGGCGTGCCGATGGATGACGGCCGCGTGCGGTCGTTGATCGAGCGCAAGGGCGAACGCTACGAAGCGCTGGCCGCCGCCGGCGAAATGTTGTTTCCCGGCGCGGCGGACTTCATTCGCGCGGCTGCCGCGGTGGTGCCGATCGCGGTGGCCTCGGGCGCCCTCACCCACGAAATCGATCACGTGCTCGAGCGCGCGGGGTTGCGATCGCTGTTCGCGGTCGTGGTCGGCGCCGATCAGACCGAGCGCAGCAAGCCCAACCCCGAGCCGTACCTCACCGCATTTGCCCAGCTGCGCCAGCACTCGGGCCTGGACCTGGTGCCGTGGCGATCGGTGGCCATTGAAGACTCGAAATGGGGCCTGGTCTCGGCCCGCGGCGCCGATCTGCGCTGCGTGGCGGTGACCAACACCTATTCCGAGGCGGAACTGCGCGGCGACGCTGAACTCGTGGTGCCCGGCCTGCATGCCCTGACCATTGCCGATCTGGATGCGCTCTGTGCCGATTGAACCCGGAGCCTCGCTCGCTGATCTCATCGCCGAAGCGGCCGATCGCCCCGGCCCGGACCTGGCGGCGCCGGCGTTCCTGGTCGCGCGCATCGAGTATCCGAAACTCGATGCCGGCCCGTACCTCGATCGGCTGAACGTGATGGGCGATGCGGCGTTTCACTTCGTGGCCAGGGATCCGGGACACGATGCGCCGATCGCCGCCCGCATCGACGCGGTCAACCGCTATCTCTTCGGCGAACTCGGCTTCACCGGCAACCGCGAGCAGTACGACGACCCGCGCAACAGCTGCCTGAACGAAGTAATGGATCGGAAGAAGGGCATTCCGATCACCATGGCCCTGGTCTACATCGAAGTGGCACGGCGAGCCGGGCTGCGCGCCGAGGGCATCAACTTCCCCGGCCACTTCCTGGTGCGCGTGTTGCACGACCTGCACAGCGGCCATCCCGGCGACGGCCTGATCGTCGATCCGTTCCACGGCGGCGCCATCCTGAACGAGGCCGATTGCCGCCAGTTGCTGAGCCGCGTCGGCGAGGGCTCGGCGTTCGAGCCGTCGCTGTTGGCCCGGGCCACGCGCCGCCAGGTGCTGGTGCGGATGCTGAACAACTTGAAGCGGCTCTACGTGAAGATGCACTCGTTCCCGCAGGCGCGGGCGACCACTGACGTGCTGCTGGCGCTGCAGCCTTCGTCACTGGCCGACCTCAAGGACCGGGGACTGCTCGCCTACAACATGAACGACTTCTCGCACGCGTTGCGGGACTTCGAGGAATACCTCAAGCTGGCCCGCCTATCGGAGCAGGGCGAAGACGACGAGCGCAAAGAGACCGAGCAGGTCTGGGAGCACGTGAAGACGCTCCGCCGCCGCGTCGCCCAGCTCAACTAGACCTTCAGCGCGCCGATCTCCTTGTAGAGATACGCCGAGGCAATCACGCCGTTGTGGAAGTTTCCCAGGTCGAGCTTCTCGTCGGGGGCGTGGGCGTTCTCGTCGGGCAAGCCGATCCCGAACAATACGCAGGGCACGCCAAGCTCTTCCTGGAAGGTCGACACCACCGGGATCGATCCGCCCTCGCGGTTGAACACCGGCCGCTGGCCGAAGCCCTGCTCGATGGCGCGGCCGGCCGCCTGCACGAACGGGTTGTCGAACGCCGTCATCCACGGCTTGCCGCCGTGCATGCGGGTAATCTTCAGTTCCACCGTCTTCGGCGCCACCTTCTTCACGTACGCCTCGAACAGGTCGCTAATCTTCTGGGGATCCTGGTTCGGCACCAGCCGCATGCTGACCTTGGCCATGGCCACGGCCGGCAGCACGGTCTTGGCGCCCTCGCCGGTGAAGCCAGACAGCAGGCCATTCACTTCAAACGTGGGCCGCGCCCACGTGCGTTCGAGCGTGGTGAAGCCGGTCTCGCCGAACAGTTTCGGGGCGCCGAGGTCCTGTTTGTATTTCTTCTCGTTGAACGGCAGCCGCGCCCACTCGTCGCGCTCCTCCTGCCTCAACTCGACCACCTCGTCGTAGAAACCGTCGATCTTGATGCGGCCGCCCTTGTCCTTCATCTGCGCCAGCATTTGCGCCAGCACCATGGCGGGGTTGGCGACCGCGCCGCCGAAGGAACCGGAGTGCAGGTCCGACTTGCTGCCGCGCAGGTCAATCTGGAAGTACGAAAGGCCGCGCAGGCCGTAACAGATCGAGGGAATGCCACGGTCGAACATCGGCGAATCCGAAATCACCACGACGTCGGCCTTCAGCAGGTCCTTGTGCGCGCGGATGAAGTTGTCGAGGTTGGCGCTGCCGACTTCCTCTTCGCCTTCGATCAGGAACTTCATGTTCACCGGCAGGCTGCCGTGCTGCTTCAGGTGCGCCTCGACGGCCTTGAAGTGCATGAAGACCTGGCCCTTGTCGTCGGCGGAGCCGCGCGCGTAGATCTCGCCGTCGCGGACGGTGGCCTCGAACGGCGGTGACGTCCACAGGTTGACCGGATCGACCGGCTGGACGTCATAGTGGCCGTAGAACAGGATGGTCGGCGCCCCGGGCGCGCCCAGCCACTCGCCGTAGACGCACGGGTGGCCGGGCGTCTCTTCGAGGCGCACGTTGTGCAGGCCGATGCGCCGCATCTCGTCGGCGGTCCATTCGGCGCAGGCGCGCACGTCACCCTGGTGTTCGGGCAGCGCGCTGATGCTGGGGATGGCGAGGTACCGCTTCATCTCGCCGATGTAGCGGTCGCGGTTCACGTTGATGAAGTCGACAATCTTGTCCATGGCTGATCCGATGCTTGTTCCGATGCGTTATCCGATGGTATCCGGAGTCCGGGCGCCTGTCAGCATGTCCACCGCGGCCGTCAGGCGTTCGAGGTTGAAGGGCTTCATGAAGTAGCTGCAGCGCGACTGGTCGAGAAACTCGCGCGTGTCTTCGCCATCGATATCGCCGGTGATGAAGATGAACCGCCGCGCCATCTCGGGACGAATCTGGCAGACCCGGCCGTACAGCTCCTGGCCGCTCAGCTCGGGCATCTTGACGTCGCAGATCACCGCGTCGTACGCGGTCCGCTCGATCATCACCAGCGCCCGGCGCGACAGGGTCGTGCTTTCGATGTCGTAACCGGCGCCGGCGAGCACGCGCCGCACCAGCGCCGCGTTCGATTCCTCGTCATCGACCACCAGCGCCTTGCGCTTCCTGGGGTCGCGAACCAGGTCGTCATCAGGCGGCTGCGCCAGGGCGAACGATGGCGATGACACCACCGGACGCGGGTGGGCGGCCGTCGCCAGCGACTCGGCCATCACCGGCAGCTCGATCGTGAAGACGGCTCCGCCCAACTCAGCGTTGCGCACCGTGATCTGACCGCCATGCTCGCGGACGATGCCGTAACACACCGACAAGCCGAGGCCGGTGCCCTGCCCCACGTCGCGGGTCGTGAAGAACGGGTCGAAGACCCGCGGCAGGTCCTCCTCGCGCAGGCCGCTGCCGTTGTCGGCCACCTCGACCAGAATGCGATCGGGCTCTCCCTGCCAGCGCGTAGTGATCACAATCTCGCCGGGCGCCTGCCGCGGCACGCCCGAGGCCGGCGCCGTGCCATCCCGCCGCGACGCGATGGCCGCCTCGGCGTTCTGGATCAGGTTGACCAGCACGTCCTCGAGGCGGGCGTGGTCCACGTAGACGAGCGGCAGCCGAGCGGCCACCTCGAGCCGCCGCTCGATGCCGCTGGTCTGGAGGTGGGGTTCGCGGACGGCGACGGCATCCCTGACCACCCGGTTGATCGGCTGCCAGCCGCGCGCGGACGAGGTGCGGCCGGCAAAGGTCATCAGGTTGCGGACGATGCCGGCGGCCCGATTGGCGCTGTCGCGAATGGCGGTGAGCTCTTCCGTGTCGCGTGGCGAAGACCGCGTCGCCAGCATCAGCTCGGCGTAGCCCAGCACGCCCTGCAGCGGGTTGTTCAGTTCGTGGGCCACGCCCGACACGAGCTGGCCGACCGCGGCCAGCTTTTCTTTGTGCGCCAGTTGTTCGCGGGTCGAGACCTGTTCCTGGCCGGCGCGCAGCAGGGCGCGGCGGGAGAGAAACTCGCGCACCACCACGACCAGGCCGAAGGGGATCATCATCGACAGCGCCAGCCGCGTCCGCAGCATGCCGGTCGCCGCCGACACGTCGAACAGGCGGCGGGCGATCTCGTCGACGGCGGGAATGGCGACAAGCAGCGTGGTGGCCATCAGCGAGACCACCGGCAGCCGCGCCTGGGCGGGCGCTTCTTCGGCCGGCTCGAACAGCTTCTCGTCATGGGCCACCGCCGCCGCCAGGGCCATGAACACATAGGGCAGCATCCACAATACGTCCCAGAGCGCGCCCGAGAAGTAGCGGCTATCCCGGTCGATCACGTCGGAGACAATGCCGCCGGCAAACGCCAGCGACAGCCCCGCGGCGTAGATGCCGAGCACCCGGCGCCACGCCGGCGACGGCGCGGTTCGCCACACCCAGACCGCCCAGAGCGCCAGCGCGAGGTTGCGGGCGTTCAACAGTTGCGTGAGGTTGGCGTGGTACAGCTGTTCGTTGCCGCCGGTAATCGCGATTGAAACGACGAAGTAGAGGTAGACAAACGCCGAGAACAGCGCGATCAGCACGAGGTCGAGCAGGACGATGTCGAACAGCCAGCGCGGCCGATCGCGTTCGGGACGGCCGTAGAGCGCGGCGGCCAGCGGAATGCTCGACACGAAGAACAACGGATCGGTCGGCGAGATCACCGGCACCCCGCCGTGCACCAGGTCGTAATAGGTCCACACCGCCTGGCCGGTGGCCCACACCAGGCCGTGAACGGCATTCAGGTGCCAGAAGATGCGCACCTGGCCGCGGCAGCGCCTCGCCAGCTGGAACGTCACAGCCGCGAACGCGAGCGGCGGAATCAGTTGGGCCAGATCGCCAAGGGCCACGACCCGCTGGCCGGTCAGGACCGACAGCACGCCGTAGAGGAGGACGTAGCCCACCCCGACGAGACCCACCGTTCGAGTCATTGGAGACCCAGTATATCGTCCGGCTAGCGAATCGGGAGGCGCGCGCGGCGCTGCCGCAGCACTTCGTAGGCGGCAATCGCGACGCTGTTCGACAGGTTCAACGAGCGGACACGGGTCGACAGGATCGGCATGGCGACAAAGCGATCGCGATACTTCTCGTGCAGCTCGGCGGGCAGGCCGGCAGTCTCGCTGCCAAACACGAGCACGACGCCTTCCGGTGCGCCGAGCGGCGCGTCCCACAACGAGCGCGTCGCCTTGGTCGAGAAGAAATATGGCTCGCCGAGCGACGGCAACTGCGCCTCGAAGGTCTCCCAGTTCGGCCACACGTGCAGGTCCACGTGTGCCCAGTAGTCGAGGCCGGCCCGCTTGACACGGCTGTCGTCGAGCGAGAAGCCCAGAGGCTCGATCAGGTGCAGGCGCGCACCCGCCGCCAGGCAGGTGCGGCCGGCGTTGCCGGTGTTCCAGTGGATGTCGGGATAAACGAGAACGACATGCGTCACCGCGTCAGGCCTCGACACTGACGACGCTCATCACGTCCTCGACCGTCGCCAGCCCCGCAGTCAGCAGCAGCGTGGCGTAGTGTTTCAAGTCGATCATGCCCTGCTCGACCGCCGCGGCATGAATCTCCTCGGCCCGGGCGCCCGCGCCCACCATCGCCCTGAGCGGCGCGGTCATTCGCATCACTTCGTAGATGCCGATCCGGCCCTTCACGCCCTTGCCGCCGCAGATCGCGCACCCTTTCGCGATGTACAGCGTCGTGTTCGGCGGCAGGTCGAAGTAGCGGATGGCGTTGGCGTCGGCCGGCACGGGCTCCTTGCACTGCTGACACAGACGGCGGGCCAGCCGCTGCGCGATCACGCCGATGGTCGACGATGACACCAGGAAGGGCTCGATCCCCATTTCCTGCAACCGGGTAAATGCCACGGCGGCGCTGTTGGTGTGGAGCGTCGTGAACACCAGGTGCCCGGTCAGGGCGGCTTCAACCGCGGTGTGCGCCGTCTCCTTGTCGCGGGTTTCGCCCACGAGCAGCACGTCGGGATCCTGTCGCAGAAACGCGCGCAGGACGGCTGCGAACGTCAGGCCGATGTCAGGGGCCGCCTGGATCTGGGTCACGCCCGGCAGGTCGTATTCCACCGGATCTTCGGCGGTTGAAATATTGACACCGGGATCGTTGATCTCCGCCAACGCCGAGTAGAGCGTGGTCGTCTTGCCCGAGCCGGTGGGCCCGGTCACGTAGATGATGCCGTAGGGCTGCTGGATCAGCTCCCGCACGAGCGCCAGCACCGGGGCGTGGGTGATCAGCGTGTCGAGACCTAACGCCGTGTTCGACTTGTCGAGCAGGCGCATGCAGACCTTCTCACCCCACTTGCCAGGCACGGTCGAGACACGAAAGTCGATCGGCTTGCCCTCCATCGTCACGCTGATGCGGCCATCCTGGGGCAGCCGTTTCTCGGCGATGTCGAGCCGGCTCAGGATCTTGAATCGCGAGATCACGCCCATCTGCACGCGCTTCGGCAGCTTCTGCACCACCTGCAGGACCCCATCGATCCGGAAACGCACGGTGACGTCGCCTTCCATCGGCTCCACGTGAATGTCGCTGGCGCCTTGTTTAATGGCCAGCCCGAGAATCGAGTTCACGAGCCGGACGATCGGGGCATCTTCCGACGCGCTCATCAGGTCCTGCTTGGTGTCGGCGGTCACGACCTCGGCGTCGGCCGCCAGTTGCAGCTCGCGGATGAGATCCGCCTGCAACAGGTCGATCCCCGCGGTCGGCGACGGCGGCGCCGGCGTGACGGCGCGCGGCGCGGTGGCCTCGGTCTTCGCCACCAGTTGAGGATACGTACTTGCCATGAAGCGCTTGAAGTCGTCTTCCGTGACAATGGCCGGCTCGATCATCACGCCCTTGATCGCTCGCCGCACATCATCGAACGCCACCAGGTTGTTGGGGTTGGTCATCGCGAGCGTCAGCCGGTTGTTCGCGAAGGCGATGGGCACGGCCTTGTGGGCGTTGATCATCGCCTGCGGCAGCAGCGTCACCACGCGCGGGTCGATCTGCGTTTTGGCGAGGTTGACGAAATCCACCCCCGCGTGCCGGTTGGCGTCGATCAGACGTTCTGCGAGCATCCGCATCATCGCGGCGGCCAGTTCGGGATGGGCCGCCAGGACCTGCTCGAAGTCCGCGTGCTCGAGCACAACACAGGTCGTCTCGTCGACCGCCAGCACGGAGGCGGTGCGGGGCTGGCCGGTGAGCAGGGCCATTTCGCCAAACATCTGTCCGGGCCCGAGCTCGGCGAGCACGAAGTCGACGCCGGTGTCCGGGTCGCGCCGCCGGACCACGACCCGGCCCGACAGGACAAAGTACGCCGCGCCATCGGCGCTGCCCTCTCGGACGATGGTCGACTGCGGCAGGAAGTCGCGCCGCCGCATGCGGCGTTCGAGGAGTGCGCACGCCTCGGCGGACAGGGCGCTGAAGAACGGGACCTGGTGGAGAAAGGACGGGCTGGCTGGGTTCATCGCGGTGAAGGCATCATAGCTGCTCGGGTACGATCGTCTCGCCGCGAGCGAGCGTGGCGACCAGGTCCGCGATCTTCTTCGCGCGGCCGGCCGGGGTCTTCATGTTGTTGGTGCGGAACGTCAGTGCGAACAGGTTCAGCCAAGCGGCAAACGCCGCCTGGTTCTTGAAGGGCTTCATCTCTGGAGATGAGGGCCTCGACGGCTTGGCCACACTCTTTCCCTAAGCCCGCGCGTCGTGACTCGTGCCACGCACGCACTGCGAGTGCGTCGTCCTCGGCTTGAGGCCTGACGACCACACGGACAGGAAGAGCCGCGTCAGGACGAAGCCGGCGGACGTCCAACCCCCTCCACGGCCATCTGTCCGACGTGGCGGACGGTTGGGGGCTTGAGGCCTTCCATCCAGTCCTGGAAGACCGGGCTGAAGACTTGCCGCCGCTCTCCCCAGTACTGGCGGATGCCCGGGCGGGTGAAGTAGATCCGGCCCAACTCTTCCCACCCCTGCCACACTTCTGGTTCCATCGCCCCCTTGGAGAACTGGTAATGCATGTCCTCGAAGGTCTTGAGGAAATTCAGCATCAAGATGATGAATCGTGTCCGGCCATCTTCATCCAGGGCGTTCATGTCCTCGACCCCCCGGCTGAAGATCCGCGCCATGACCGGGTCGCCGATGAGGGTCTCGTTCCAGTTCCTTATGCCGGCGATCGCGTCGGCGGACGCGGCCCTGCTCAGGGCGGTGGTGTTGTGCCGTACCTGGGCGGCGACGTAGATGAGGGACAGGACAACCGCGGCCGCCCCTAACATGTCGCTCACGGCACCAATTGCTGCCCAGTTCATTTGATCTCCTCAGACTGCGGCCCCGCGCGGCTTCGACGATTCCCACGACGAAGCCGCATGCCCCGAACAGCAGCGGCATCCCTGTGTTCGCCAGGAACGCCGGCGCCGCGCCCCCGCCCACGCCACGGGTCGAGGTCAACGTCATCCACCCACCAGTCATACGGCCTAACTGTATCCAGGCTGCGAGTCCGAGGCTATTTCCTCTGCTCCTTGGCTGCAACCCACGCAGTGAAGGAGCAGCCGAAGCCGGCCAGAAATTGGACCAGCGATCCAGGCCGCGCGGATGATACCACTCCATGCCGGACAACTATCTTCTGCTTCCTTTGCTCGCAGAACCTGCGGCCCGATCTGCGGGCCGATGTGGAACGAACCGCTACCGCATGCTGGACCAGCGGCCCTCGCCGCGCAGGGCCCGGCCCTCGCCTTCGAGCTTCACGAGATGCGCCAGCACGCTCTCGCGCGCCATGGGCGTCAGGGCGGGGGCGAGGCTTGTGTAGATGCGTTCGGTGATGGCCTCGACCGTGGCCAGGCCGTCGGCCAGCGCAGTCAGCACCTGCGCTTCGCGCTGGCGGCGATGATCCAGGTAGTACTGAATGAGCGCCAGCGGATCCTCGATCACCGGCCCATGCGCCGGCCAGGCGCGAACCGGCGCCAGCTGCAACAACCGGTTCAGCGACGCGAGGTAGTCGGCCAGGCTGCCGCCGGAGGACGCCGGAATGAAGACGGTGGTCCCCGTCTGCAGGAGGTCGCCGACGAAGACCGTCCGCGACTCCGCGTGCCAGAGCGCGAGGTGATCCGGAGAGTGCCCGGGTGTGTGCAGCACTTCCAATGGGCCGGCGCCGGTCCTCACGGTGTCGCCGTCGGCCAGCGGGGTCCACGCCACTGCGTGATCACGTTCCGGCCATGGCATCTTCGAGAGGCGCGCGGATGGCCAACGCCGTTGAATGGCCGGCGCCCCGGCGGCATGATCCGAATGCCCGTGGGTGACCAGCACCTCGGCCAGTCCGCCCGCGGCCTCGCCGGCGATCGCGTCGAGGTGCGCCGGCTCGCCGACCCCGGCGTCGATCAGCACGGGATGCGCCCCCGGAATCAGGTACGTCCAGTTGCCGGCGCCGGTGTACGGTCCGGGATTACCCGCGTGCAGGAGCCTGGGTTTCATGGCGCAACCGCGACAGCCCGACCAACGACACCACGAACGCGATGAACATCAATCCCGACGCGCTCAAGTACGGCGTCGTCATGCCATAGGAATCGTAGAGGAAACCGCCCGAGGCCGGGCCGATCACACGGCCGAGACTGGCGAGGGATGACGCGAGTCCGAGAGTGCCGCCCTGGTCGTCGGCGTCTGAGAGCCGCGACACCATCGACGTGAGCGACGGGTTGTTGAAGCCCATGCCGACCGCCAGCACGCCGAGCGCCACGAGCAGCGTCGGCACGCTCCACGCGAACGGCACCATGCCAATGCCGAGCGCGATACAGAAGATCGCCGCCGGAACCAGCCGCGCCTCGCCCACGCGCTTGACCACCCTGTGCACCAGCACGCCCTGGATGGTGGCGAGCACCAGCCCGATGAAGGCGAACAGGAAGCCGATCGACGTGGACGTAAACCCGAACCGGGCCGCACTGAACAACGCAAACGTCGCCTCGAAGCTCGAAAACGCCGCGGTCACGATGAATAAGAGCGACAACAGCAGGACCAGCGCGGGCTTGGTCAGGGCATGCCTGAAGGCTGCCATGCGACCCAGCGTGCGGGTGGCCGACGAGACCCGCCGCGACTCGGGCAGCAGGAACCAGGCGCCGATGAAGTTGGCCAGGCACAGCGCCGAGGCGAACCACATCGGCGCTTCCGGGCCAAAGCGGCTCAGCAACCCGCCAATCGCGGGCCCGAAGATGAAGCCCAACCCGAACGCCGCGCCGACCATGCCCATGCCCTTGGCCCTGTTTTCGGGCGTGGTCACGTCGGCGATGTAGGCCTGCGCAGTGGGAATGTTGGCGCCGGCAATGCCGCCGATGATGCGGGCCAGGAAGATCAGCGGCAGCGAGGTGGCGAGCGCCAGCGCCAGGTACGACAGGCACGAGCCCATCAGGCCAAGCAGGATGATCGGCTTGCGGCCGATCTGGTCGGACCAGCGGCCCCAGATCGGCGAGAACACGAACTGCATCAGCGAGAAGCTGGTACCGAGAAACCCGATCGCCAGCGCCGACGCCCCGTACGACTCGGCATAGAACGGCAGCAGCGGGATGATGATCCCAAAGCCGAGCAGGTCGATGAAGACCGTGACGAAGATGATGACGAGAGGCGACATGCGGCGGTGCTACGGTGCTGAGGTGCGGCGGGGTGCAGACGGCCTGGCGTGCAGCCAGCACGACAGCAGGACATAGTACACCGGGAACACGAGCGACAGCAGCATCCACGGACCGTCGGTCTTTGGCAGGCGCCAGACCATCCAGGTGAAGATCATGGCCCAGGACGCGCCCAGCAACAGCGTCGGCACTTTCAACGTCACCGTGCGCGAGGGATAGACGTAGCGGATTGGCACGAACACCAGCACCGCCAGCACCACCAGGATGAAGGCGTTGGCGAGCGGCGCAAGCTGCCAGACGTAGAGAAAGACCACGACGATGTTCCAGTAGGACGGGAAGCCGGTGAAGAAGTGATCGGTGCTCTTGATCTTCGCATCCGCCTGGCCAAATCCGTAGGCGCTCGACAGCAGCATGGCGGCGCAAACCGGGAACGGCACCGGCACCAACTCGGCCTGCCACACGATCAGCACCGGCACGAAGACGTAGGTCAGGTAGTCGACGATGTCGTCGAGGCGGGCGCCGTCGTAGTGAGGCAGCCGCTCCTTGGCCTTGAGCGCCCGCGCCAGCACGCCGTCGGTGGCGTCGATGAACGTCGCAACGATCAAGTAGATGAACGCGGCTCGGAAATTGTGCGCGAAGGTCACGCTGGTGGCGACGAGCGCAATCACCGCGCCCGAAGCGGTGTAAGCATGCGCGATCCAGGGCAGGATCGGCACGGCCTCAGAGGCGGCGTTCGGCGTTCGGGAACGAATTCCAGACCGGCACGCCGCAGAAGTGAGAGCCCTCGGTGCACCGCGGCGATACGATCTGGTTGCGCAACACGCACGGCGGTCCCAGGTGGCGGCCCAGCTGCGGATGGATGGCCTTGACCTGGCTGATCTCGTCCATCGACGCGAGGTAGATCTCCTCCTGCGCGTTGAAGCAGGTGCGCAACGTCCACTTGTGCTGCAGGGCAATGAACGAGCCCGACTCGACCAGGCGCAGCGCCTTGGCGTTGGGCACGACGTAGAGCGCGTACTCCAGCGGCACGCCCAGTGCGAGCAGCCGGTTCTTGGCGGCCCACGCCTCGGCCATGGCCTGTTCGTAAACCGCCAGCGCCTCGGGGTTCTGCCGGATCAGCCGCGGCGTGATGTAGTCGGGCTGCGTCGTGTCGGCCAGCGTCATCATGGGCCGCGACGCCGGCACCATGCGGTGGCGCTGGTCCTGCGAATCGGCGGTGTGGCTCAGTTTCTTCTCGAACACGTAGCTGGCGTGATGGAGGGTGCGCATCATCGGCGAGTGATACGCGACGTCGAGCATGTCCACCCGGTAGGGGTTGCGCGCCGGGTTCATGACCCGGTCGATCGCCTCCTCGTCGCCCATCTCGACCGTGGTGATGCCGAAGGTCGCGCGCACGGCGTCGGCCACCACGCGCTCGGCGCCGGCCGACCAGTCGCGCAGCCGCGAGACCCGGCCCTGCAGGCGGCGATCGAACTCGGCGGCGAAAGCGTCGCCCGACGCGCGCGTGTTCGGGAACTGCAATTCGGGCATCGCCTCGCGCGCGAAGGTGTCGAGGCCGATCTTCTCGAAGAACATCGGGTCGACTTCCTTCACGAGGTCGACCATGGCGCCAATCACCATCGCCGCTTCGTACGGCACGTCACCAGCGTTCAGCATGCGGTGCAGCCGGTGCAAGACGATGCCCGACACGGTGTGGACCATCGAGGTGAAGGCGCCGATCGGAATCACGTAGCGCGCGGTTTCGATCGCCTTCTTCTCGGCTTCGCGCTCCACGGCCTTGAGCCGGGCCGGGGAGTTGGTCGGCCTGACGTAGCGCAGTTCTTTCAGGATGGCCCAGGCATCATCCTTGAGCAGTGCCGACAGCTTCGCGTACGAGTCCCACGCCCGCAGCACGGCCTGTTCGTACACGTCCAGCGCCTCGCCGGTGATGGGCGGCACGAACGCGCGCGGCTCGTTGAGCTTCACGTAGCGCTGGCTGGACTGTTCCGAGTTGTAGAAGGGGTACGAGTGGAGGACGCTCCACACCAGCTGGCGCGAGATGTTCTCGAGGCCAAACTCGAAGTGGGCGTGCTGGAAGACCGTGTGATGGCCGCCTTCGAACGTGAGCGGACCGATCGAATCCCGCTGTTTATCGGTGATCTCACTGCGTTCGATGACGCGCGGCGAATAGCACGTCCGCGCCGCGGCAATCGCGCCGTCGTACGGCACGGACGGCGACGACAACAACGTGACCCTGGGCGGAGCGGTCTCGAGCGCAATAGCTGGCATCGGAAAAGGGCCTGCCCACCGGAGCGCGCTGCGCGATGGTGGGAAGTGCCGCAATTATACGCGTTCGCGGGCGGTTTCCGGCGGCCGAGCCGAGTGCCATTATCCGCAGCGATCCGCCGGGATGCGCCCGGCGGGCAGAAGGCGCCGCGCCCCTCAACCCTCGTCGTCCTCGTCGTCGTCTTGGTCGCGACGGGCGTGGTAGCGCGAGTACTCCTCGAGATAGGTGAGGGTCGCGAGCGACTTCATGCGGTCGAAGAACAGCACGCCGTCGAGGTGATCAGTCTCGTGCTGGACGACCCGCGCCGGAAAATCCTTGAGGTCGAGTTCGAAGCGCTTGGCATTGCGATCGAGAGCTGACACCTTGATGTGCTGGGCTCGGGGCACGCGGCCGCGAATTTCGGGAATGCTCAGGCAGCCCTCCCAGCCCTCGACCGTCGCATCGCCCATCACCGTGATCTCGGGATTGATCAGCACCACGGCATCGCCGTCGCCCTGGCCGTCGGAGTCGAGCATGGCCACGAACAGGCGCAGGCTCTCGTGCACCTGGGGGGCCGCCAGGCCGACCCCGGCATACTCGTACATGGTGTCGATCATGCTGTCGATGAAATCCTGGGTCGACGGGTTCTTGATCTCGGCCTTGTCGACGGTGCGGGCCACGGCGCGCAGGACGGGATGGCCCATCCGGGCCACTTTAAGGATCGACATGTAAGAATTCTATACTGAGGGACTTGGGGCACTCGCACGACCTTAACCCGCCGTACCAGTTCTGCCCGGTCTGCGGCAGCCCGCTCGAACCTCGCGTGCTGAAGGTGACCGAGCCCAAGCGGCTGGTCTGCACCAGCCAGGCCTGCGGGTTCGTGTTCTACCTGGATCCCAAGATCGCCGTGGGCACGATCATCCGCGTCAACGAGGGCCGGCAGATCGTGCTGGTCAGGCGCGCCATCGAACCCGGGTATGGCAAGTGGGTGTTTCCGGGCGGCTATGTGGACCGGGGCGAGGAGATCACCCTGGCCGCCATTCGCGAGGCGCGCGAAGAGGTCGGGCTCGACGTCCGGCTCGACCACCTCGTCAACATCTACTCGTACGCCGGCCGGGCGCCGGTGATCATCGTCTATGCCGCCACGAAGATGTCGGGCGACCTCGCCGTCGATGACGAGGGGATCGAAGCGAGGGAGTTCGACCTCGATGCAATTCCGTGGGATGACCTCGCCTTCCGCAGCACGAATGAAGCGCTGCGCGACTATTTGGCCGCGAAGGGGTCAGACCCCTCCGCATAGCCCGGTCGGGGTCAGACCCCTCGCACGGGCGAGATTGGGTCCACGCCAGGAGCCCGGCGCGGAGTGGTGATTCGCCGAAGGCCGCTACCAGTGGTTGGCCGGGCTCGTTATTCGTCCCGCAAGAATGGCCTTCCGCACCTCATCGTCAGTGGCCAGATCGCCCGGTGCCGTGGCGCCCCACTCGAACCGCGTGACGTCTGGCGTCCAGTGAAACAGCGCCACACGCCAGGTCGGGTTATCGCCGAGGCGCTCGTAGTACACCAGGCAGTAGTTGGTCGAGCAGGCCGCCGCGACCAGCCGCCGGACCGGCAGCACGTTGGCTAGGCCCGTCGGCTCGAGCGCGGCTCCCGGGTCGGCGATGTCGAGCGTGTGGCTGCCGAACAACTTCTGCAGCTCGTCGCGGACGCCGAGTGGCAAGCCCCGGATGGAGGTGACCATCTGGAATCGCTCGTTCTGCAGGCCGGCCCGCAGCGACGCCGACAGCACGCCGGCCTCAGTCGCCTGGCTGCCGGCCGCCGAGCACGCGGACAGGGTCAAGGCGATTACCCAAAGCAGCGGGGCGTGACGCATCCTGTGGTCAACCTCTCACGTCGTAGCGCAGCGCGACCATGCCGCTCTGGTAGCCCTTCACCTCGACCAGGTGCAGCGCCACGTCCTGGCCGAGCCGATCGAAGAACGAGACGCCATCGCCGATCAGAACCGGCAGGATCGAATAGCGGACTTCGTCAGCCAATCCACGGCGAAGGCATTCACCGCACACGGTGCCACCGCCGACAAACCAGATGCTGCGGAAGGCCGGCTTCAACCGCTGGTTCACCAGCTTGGCAAGGTCACCCGAGTAGAACTCGACGGTCTCCCGCGTCCGTGGCAGTTCGCGGCTGGTGAGCACAACGGTTGGCTTGTCGCCGTAGGCCCAGCCATGCCCCTTCGCCGCGAAGTCCAGGGCGGTCTCGTAGGTGCGCGAGCCCATGACGTAGCAGTCGATGGTCGCGAGGAACGCCGCGACGAACTCCTGGGTCATGGTGTCGCCGCCCTCGAACGTGTCCGAGGTCTCCATCCAGTCGACGCGGCCGTCTCTTCGGGCGATGAAGCCGTCGAGGCTGGCCGCCATGTGGATCGTGACGCGAGAATCCATGTTGGTGGTGGCCGTTTACTCTAACCCAACGTCCACGCATGGCCACGCTTCACCTCGCCTGGCTAGGGTAGTCGACCGGCGTGTCGTTCCTGGGGAGAAATCTGGAGCACTCGCCCCTGCGGCGCTTCGAGCAGCGGGATTACCTGTAATCCGTCGAGCTCTATGGCTCTTGGCACCCACGAGCGCGAGTCACCGATTGGATACTCCTTGAAAACATCCACGATCAGCACGCGATCGGGCAGGGTGCCGTCGGCATTCGGTGTGAACAAGTCGCCGGGACGGAACACGGCCGGTGCACCGGTGTAGACGCCGGCTGACGTGCCATCCGGCCGCGTCACCAGAAAGCGATCGCGGACGAAGTCGTCGAGCGCGAGCCACCGGTCGATCCGGCCGACCAATAACAGGCACGCCAGTTCGTCGGTGCAGGCGACCCGGTCCGCCGGCAGCAGGCCGGCACGCACCTCGTCGATGCCGGGAATGTTGATGGTGGGTCGCTCGGCCTCGAGGTGATCGTGAATGGAGCCCGAGCCTCGCCATTGATCCAGCCCGATCGCCATCGCGACGAGGGCGACCACCGCGAAAGCGGCACGGTGCGGGAGCAGGCGGCCAACGATGGCATCCACGTCGATGGCAACGGCGGCGAGCATCATCACGACCGGCAGCAGCAGGTAGTTGGTGGTGATGCCGGAATCGATCACGCCGAACCACAGGACCCAGAACAGCCACAGCAGGTGCGCCCCTCGCTCGTGCAGCCGCCACTCACCGCCGGCGCCCAAGAGGCGCGCCGCGAGCGACACCAGCGCCAACACTGTCAGCACCGAGTGCGCTGAGGCGAGGTGACGGAACATATCCAGCGGGTACAGGGCGCCGTCGGAGAGCACGCGCACCACGGTGGCAGCGTCCAGGGAACCCAGGTTCGACGCGCGCGCCAGCGAGAATGCCACCACCATGGCCGTAGCTGATAACGCGACGACGGTAGTGATGGCGGCCCGAGCTGGCGCCAGCACCCACGCGACCACCATCAGCGTCAGCACCAGGCCGTACTGTCGATCGCCCGGAACCTCGAACAGGTTCAGCACCTGCCACAGGAAGAACCGCCGCACCATGGTCTCGCCGCTGACTGGTTCCAACGCATGTAGGCCGAACAGCAAACCTTGAGCGGCCATCAGCCCGAAGACGATGGCAGCAGCTGCGGCAAGCCAGCGTCGACGCTGGCCCCGGTCATCGAAGACCAGGCACAGCATGGGCACCGTAACCAGGGTGAAAGCCAGTTCATGTGTCAGGCGTCCAACCATCGCCACGCCTGCCAGGACACCGAGCGGCACGCCCCGACCGGTCAACACGAAGAGCACGCCCAGGTACGAGGCCAGGAATGGCGCATAGAAGCGGCCGGTGGTGGCCGTCGCCCAGAACGGCAGCGCGGCCGCGACGAGCGTGGCCGCCAGCAGTGCGGCGTGATCGGTCGCGACGCGGCGGACGATGGCGAATACGAGAAGCACCGACGCCAGCGCGCTCAGCAGGCTCAGTGCGCGATAGGCGGGAAGCTCCGTTCCGGTGAGCCAACCGGCGATCCAACTGGCGTAGGAGTAAGCGAGACCGCGATCGTAGAGAAGCGCCGAGGGCAGGTGTGGCAGGCCGCCTTGCTGGATGCCGCGCACGGCGAAGACGGTGAACTCTTCGTCAACGGAGTAGCCGGCACGCGCCAGTTGCGACGCGCCGGCGATCAGGATCAGAGTGCCAAGGACGATCAAGGCAACCCTAAAGGGTTGCCTCCCGCCTTCGCGCCCAGGCGCTATGGCGGGCAGGCCACGCATCACGCGATGGTGATGCCCTTGTCGAGATAGACGTCCTGGATCGCGTTCAGCAAGCCGACGCCATCGGCCATGGGGCGCTGGAATGCCTTGCGGCCCGAGATCAGGCCCATGCCGCCGGCCCGCTTGTTGATCACCGACGTCTTGATCGCTTCCTTGAGGTCGCTCTCCCCCGCCGAGGCGCCGCCGGAGTTAATCAGGCCGGCGCGGCCCATGTAGCAGTTGGCGAGCTGGTAGCGCGTGAGGTCGATCGGATGATCGCTCGTCAGGTCCGAGTAGACCTTCTTGTGAGTCTTGCCGAAGTTGATCGCGTTGTAGCCGCCGTTACACTCGGGCAGCTTCTGCTTGATGATGTCGGCCTCGATCGTCACGCCGAGGTGGTTGGCCTGGCCGGAGAGGTCGGCGGCGAGGTGATAGTCCACCTCCTTGGTCTTGAACGCCGCGTTGCGCAGGTAACACCACAGCACGGTGAACATGCCCAGCTCGTGCGCGTGCTGGAACATCTCGGTCACTTCCTGGATCTGCCGCTTCGACTCTTCCGAGCCGAAATAGATGGTCGCGCCGACGCCGGCCGCGCCCATGTTGAAGCCCTGTTTCACGCTCGCGAACTTGATCTGATCGTACGCATTTGGATACGAGATGAACTCGTTGTGGTTCAGCTTGAGGATGAAGGGGATCTTGTGTGCGTACTTGCGCGCGGTCATGCCAAGCACGCCGAGCGTCGAGGCCACGCCGTTGCAGCCGCCCTCGATCGCCAGCTTGACGATGTTCTCGGGATCGAAATACTGCGGGTTGGGCGCAAACGACGCGCCGGCGGAATGCTCGATGCCCTGGTCAACGGGCAGGATCGAGACGTAGCCCGTGCCGCCCAGCCGCCCGTGATCGAGCAGCGATTGCAGGCGGCCCAGGACCGGCACCGGCCGGTTCGACGACAGGTGGATGCGCTCCACGAAGTCGGGGCCGGGCAGGTGCAGCGTCTCTTTCGGGATCTTGCACTGGTGGGTCAGGAGGGTGCTGGCGTCGGTGCCGAGGATGTCTTCGACGGTAGGCATGCCGGAGTACTTTATCACCGCCCAGATCAGGCAGACCCGGGGTAAACCAGGTCTTCGACAAGGGCCTGGGCGGTCGCGGCTTTGACCATCTCGGCAATGGGCAGCCCGGCCTCGACCTCGTCGATTTGGTGCCGGCGCGCATGGATCTCGGGATGGCGCGGCGTGAACAGGGTGCAGGTGTCTTGGTCGGGCTCGATCGAGATCTCGAAGCTGCCCAGCCGCTGCGCCTGGCTCATGATTTCCTCCTTGTCCATGCCGACCAGGGGCCGCAGGATGGGCAACCGGGTCGCGCTGTCGGCGGCGGCGAGGTTGTCGAGCGTCTGCGACGCGACCTGGCCAATCACGTCCCCGGTGACCAGCGCTTTCGCCCTGGCGTGGCGCGCGATGCGCTCGGCGATGCGCAACATGAAGCGCCGGTAGATGATCACCCGCAGGGCGCCGGGCACGCTCAGCGTGACCTCGCGCTGCAGCTCGCCAAACGGCACCAGGAACAGCCGCGACCGCAACTGGTAGCGGGTCAAGACCTCGGCCAGCCGGCGGGCCTTTCCCTGCGAGGTGTTCGACAGGAACGGCGCGCTGTGAAAATGCACCAGCGTCACGTGGCAGCCGCGCTTCATCATGCGCCACGCCGCCACCGGCGAATCGATGCCGCCCGACAGCAGCGCCGTGACGCGGCCGGCCGTACCGGTCGGCAACCCGCCGGGCCCAGCTTCCTTCTGCAGGTAAAGGTATGCCTGCCCCGGCACGATCTCGACGCCGATCACCAGGTCGGCCTGATCCAGGTCCACCTTCCACCCGCGCGCGTGCCAGACCTTCGAGCCAAGGTCGCGCGCCAGGTCGGGTGACGGGGTCGCGAACTGCTGATCGGCGCGGCGCACGTGCACCCGAAAACTCGACGCACTTTCGCGCGGCGGCAGCCGGGAGACAATCGCCTCGGCCATGCCCTCGAAGTCGAGCGGCACGCGGGTCGCCACCGCGTAGTTGGCAATGCCGAACACCCGCGATATCCGGTTCCGGATCTCGCCGGCCGTGGCTTCGCGGCCGAGCACGATCTCGATCCGGCCCATTGGCGTCCGGATCTCCTTCACGCTCAATCCCGCCAGCGCCATGTGCAGGTGACGCACCAGCCGGCCAATGAACCACTGCCGGTTCTTGCCCTTGAGCGCGACCTCCGAGTAGTGCGCAAGGATGGAGGTCATTCAGGAAGGTTCACGAGGTTCACGGGTTCACGAGGGTTCCGAAAGATTCGCCGCCATCCGCGCCGCGCGGTGGCCCGACACCGCGGCCGACTCGATCGTGGCCGGGAGCCCGGTATCGATCCAGTCGCCCGCCAGCACGAACCCGGCAATGGCCGTTTCGGCCTGGGGCCGGGGCGGCGCGTCCGGCGCCAGCGAGAAAGTGGACCGCTTCTCGCGCACGGCCAGGCCCTTGCGAACCACCGCGGCCCGTGCCGCCGGCAGCGCCGCCCGCACGTCGGCCAGCGCCAGCGCGATCAGTTCATCGTTGCCCATCGAGACGATCGTCTCGGCGCCGCTCGCGATCATCGACAGGTGAGAACTGGCGCCGCCGACGATGGCGCGGCGATCGAACACCCACTGGAACGCGCGCCCGGGCAATCCGATCAGCGCTTCATGCATCACCGGGCGATCGAACCACAGGTTCACCGTCACGATCGGCAGGCTGCCGAGAGCCGTCGCCTTGGCGATGGTGCCGGCCAGCGCAGCCGGCGGCTCCTCGAACACGGCACTCAGCGCGTGCCACGGAACGGTGGAGATCACGACCGGCGCGGCAATGTGATCGCCGCGCACCCGCACGCCGGTGACGCGATCACCCTCGATCACAACCTTGGCCGGCGCGTTGACCCGCACCTCGTGCCCGCGCGCCGCGAGCCACGCCCGCGCCGGCTCGGCATACAGTTCGTCGAGGGGCACGACCGGCATGACCAGCGCGGCCGACGAAGGGTCGGGACCGAACATCCGCTCGAGAATGCCGACAAAGTACGATGCCGCCGCCTGGTCGATCGACTGGTTGAGCGCGGCGAGTGCCAGCGGTTCCCAGAACAGCTCGCACAGGCGCGGCGCCTGGCCGAGGCGGGTCAACCACTCCCTGACAGTTTCGGCGGAACTAAAGTTCTGCCCTCCTGGTCGCAACGCCGCGCCAACGCGCAGAATCGACAGCCGCTCGGCCCAGCTGAGCGCATCCCATGCCAGCACACCGCCAAGCAGGTGCAGCGGCGACGGCATCGGCGGCAACTTCAACACCGACTCGTGCCCGCGCTCGTCGACCATGGTCAGCGCGAGACCCGCCTGCCAGCGCACGCGGTCGAGCGCATCGATGCGCGCCAGCAGCGCCAGCGTGTCAACGTAACAGCCCATCAGGATGTGCTGGCCGTTGTCGACGCGCTCACCGGTCTCGGGATCGGTAAAGGCCGTGGCGCGGCCGCCCAGGCCGGGACGGGCTTCGAGCAGCACCACCTGCGCGCCGGCTTCTGCCAGCGCGGTGGCAGCACTGAAGCCCGCCACGCCGCCGCCAATGACTACGGCGTCGGCGGTCACGCGCGTGAGAACAGGCGGTAGCCGAGCGCCGACAGCTGGCCACGCGCCCAAATCGAGAGCGCAATCCGCGCCCGCACGGCCTTGGGGACGCGGATCAACTCGGTGAACACGTCATAGTGGCGGCGCTCGATGCGCTGGAGGATCTCGAAATAAATACCGCCCATGATCTCGGCCGCGACCAGCTTGTGCGCCTCGGCGTGAGGCATGGCCTGCGCGGCGGCGGCGTAGAACTGGCGCGCGCGCTGGCACTGGTGCGCCAGCAGGTGGCGCACGGCCGGGGTGACGACACCGGCGCGCAAGTCGGCGGCGCTCACGCCGAAGCGCGCGAGGTCTTCTTGCGGCAGGTAAACGCGGCCGTTCCTGAGGTCAACGGCCACGTCACGAATGATGTTGGTGAGCTGCAGGGCCAGGCCCAGGTTGAAGGCGTAGTCGCGCGATCGCGAGTCGCGGGCGCCGAAAATTTCAATGCACATCAGGCCGACCGCCGAGGCGACGCGGCGGCAATAGCCCGACAGCTCGTCGAAGGTCGGGTAGGTCTTGTGACGAAGGTCCATCTCGACGCCATCCACCAGGTCGTCGAACGGCTGCCGCGACAACGAACAGGCCGCCACCACCGGCGCCAGGTTCTGCCCCTGCGGCGTGAGCGGGGCTTCGCCGCCGAACAGGCGGCCCACTTCTGCGCGCCAGCGGCCAATCTCTCGCGCCGCGGTCACCTCATCCGGCGCCTCATCCACCGCATCGTCAACGGCGCGGCAGAAGTCCCACACCAGGCCAATGGCCTGACGTTGCTCGTCGGGCAGGACTAAGAACGAATAGGAGAAGGAGGTGTCGCGCGCCACAGCAGCGCTTTAGAAGCTATCACTATTGCGTCGCTCGCGCCGAGGGATGGGCGCATCGTGAAAACGTCGTAGTTGACCGCCTCGAGGCGATCGAGAATGCGGGAACCGCCGAGCCAGGTGGCGCGCAGCTCGTAGCGCAGGCGCCCGCCGACCCCGTCGCACACCGGCCGGCCCGCGGCGAACAGCTGCCGCGTGCGTGCGCCGCAGGCGCGCATGGCCGCCGCCCACTCGGGCGTCAGGGTGCCGCGAGCGAGGGCCGCCGGGTCGGCGCCGGCGGCCTGCCAGGTTTCTTCGGGCACGTACAGCCGTCCGCGCGGCCAGTCGATGGCCAGGTCCTGCCAGAAATTGGTGAGCTGCAAGGCCGTGCACACGGCATCGCTGGCCCGATCGAGCGCGTCATCGCGATAGCCGCTCAACCGCAGGACCAGGCGCCCCACCGGGTTCGCGGATCGCCGGCAGTAGTCGAGCACGGTGTCCCACGACGGATACCGCGTAGTCGACACGTCCTGGATAAAAGCGCTCAGGAGGTCCTCGAACAGACCGAGCGGCAGGCCGAAGCGAGAGATCGTGTCATGCAGGGCGACGAAGATCCCGTCCTCCGGCGGTGCATGGAGCTGGCGGCGCCACTCGTCCAACAGGCGCAAGCGCTCTTCCGGTTCGCGGCCCGGCTCGTCCGCGAAATCGTCGGCGGTGCGGGCAAAGGCGTAGATGGCCGCGATGTGCGGACGCAGGCGCGCGGGCATCAGCCGCGAGGCGACCGGAAAGTTTTCGTAGTGAGATTCGGCCAGCCGCTGGCAGGACGCGTAGGCCTGGTCGAGGTTTACCACTGCGTCTCGGGCACGCCAGCGCGATGGTTCGCCGCCCGGGCGATGGTGAATAACAGATCGGACAGGCGGTTCAGGTAGACGACCACCACGGGTTCGACCGCATCGGCGCCGAGCAGCAGCACCGACCGTTCCGCGCGGCGGCACACGGTACGTGCGTAATGCAGCGCCGCGCCGGCCGGACAGCCGTCCGACAGGATGAAGTGGCGCAGGGGCGCGATTTCCTCGTCCAGCTTGTCGATCCAGCCTTCGAGGCGGCTGATGGTCTCGTCGTTGATCACGACCTTTTCGACCCGCCTGGCGATCTTGTGCGACGGGTCGGCGAGCCGCGCGCCCAGCGCGAACAGGTCGCGCTGCAGCGACACGCACATTTCGTCCAGGTCCGGCGGCAGGCCGGCGGCGCGCACCATGCCGAGGCACGCCTGCACCTCGTCCACGTCGCCGTAGGCGACCACGCGCGGGTGGGTCTTCGAGACCCGGGTGCCGTCGAACAAGCTGGTATCACCGGTGTCGCCGGTCTTTGTATAGATAGACACTGGTAGGATTATAGGCGGCTACGGCGGGCCGGGACTGAAGTCCCGGCCTTCTGGCACCATCGTAATCAGGGCCTTCTGGCACCACGAGCACCACACTTGCCGCCCAAACCCCGCACCCCACCCCTGCCGGCGCCGGCCCTGCGGCAGCGTTTCCGCCGTAACCTGCTGGCCTGGTACCGCAAGAACGGGCGCGACCTGCCCTGGCGCAACACCAGCGACCCGTACCACATCCTCGTGTCGGAGATCATGCTGCAGCAGACGCAGGTCGATCGCGTGCTGCCGAAGTACCTCGAGTGGCTCGGCAAGTACCCGAGCTTTGCCGTGCTCGCCGAAGCGCCACCGGCCGAGGTCACCGAGACGTGGTATCCGCTGGGCTACAACATCCGCCCCAAGCGGCTGCAGTCGATCGCCCAGCAGGCGGTCGAGAAGTATGACGGCCAGTTGCCGTCGGACCGCGAGACGCTGCTGTCGTTCAAGGGCATTGGCGAGTACACCGCCGGCGCGGTCCGCAGCTTTGCCTTTCGCGAGCGCGCCGCCATTCTCGACACCAACGTCGCGCGCGTGCTGTTTCGCGTTTTCATCGGCAAGGGCGATCCGAAGAGCCACGCCATGAAGAAGCGGCTGTGGGCGCACAGCGAAGCCGTGTTGCCACACAAGCACGTGTTCGACTTCAACCAGGCGCTGATGGATTTTGGCGCGACCCACTGCAGCGCGCGCAGGCCGAAGTGCGGGGGGTGTTCGATGAAGGGGTTTTGCCGGATGGTCCGGCTAAAGCCGGACGCCACATAAGAACGCGATGAGGGCGCGGTCGGCCTCGGGAAACGGCAGGCCGGCCAGTTCACCGCGCGGCACCCATCGCATGCCCTGCCCGAGCATCGGCTTCGGCTCGCCCGCGAACTCGCAGCGATAAAAATGCAACTCGACGGTCTTCTCCGGGTACGCATGCGTCACGGTGTGCACGGCCTCGCCCACGGTGGCGACGATGTCGAGCTCCTCGAACAGTTCGCGACGAAGGGCTTCGACGTGGGTCTCGCCGACGTGGACCTTGCCGCCGGGGAACTCCCAGTGACCGGCCAGGTGCGTGCCCGCCTGCCGCAGCGTCACCAGGAACGCATCGTCTCGCTCGATGACGGCGGCCACGACAATCATTCGATGGTCACCTTCGACCGGGAATCGTTCCATCCGATGGCAACTTCCGTCCCCGCGGTGACGAAGTCGCGATGCACATAGCCAAGGCCGACCACGGCCTCGCGCGCCGGTGAGAAGACGGCGCTCGTGACGCGGCCGAGGTCCCTCTCCCCCTCCCCGGCGAGGATGCGGGAGCCGGGAAGAGGCACGACGGCGGCTGACGGATCCGCCTTCCAGCGCACCAGTTTCTTCGCTACGCGCCCGCCACCGCGGTGTGTGACCCGCACGATCACCTCCTGGCCGACATAACACCCCTTGGTGAACGAGATGGCGCGGTCTTCGATGCCGGCCTCGAGCGGGATGGTGTCGGTGTCCATGTCGACCAGGAACCGGGGGAGGCCACGCTCGATGCGCACCACCTCGAAGGTGTCGAGGCTGATCTCGGGGTACGCGAAACCGTGGGACTCGCCGGCGGCGACGATCGTACTGACCATCGGGCCGCCGTTCGGTTCGCCGGGTTCAATGGCCGTCCACAGCTCGAGGGCGCCGCCCTGGTCAATCACCTGGGCGTCTTCGGCGAAGATCAAGCCGTCCAGCCGCTCGCGGAGCGCTGCGGCGAGCGGCGCCGGAACATCCAGCAGCAGCCGGTCGGGCCGGGCGGTCACTGTCATGTCGGTGATCATCCGGCCCTGGGGCGTCAGATAGGCCGCATACCGGCTGTCGCCGGGCGCAAGGGAAGCCACGTCGTTGGTCACCAGGCCCTGCAGCCAGGCCACGCGATCGGAGCCGGTAATCGCCAACACGGCACGGTCAGTTCGCCTGACCACGCCGCCGTTCGTCCGGAGGGCCCGGTAGCCGTCTAGGGAAAACATGTTTTAAGCTGTTGTGTGACCCTCTTCCATCTTACCGGCGTTGCCCTCACGGTTCTCTTGATGGCCTCGAGCGCCGCGGCCCAGGCGCCGCGGCCGGCGGCGGATGCCGCCGACACCCAATTCCTGGTGTTCTTCCGTTCCCAGCCGATCGGCCGCGAGGAAGTGGCGGTGGTGCGCGTCGGCGACGAGTGGGCCGTGCGCGGCTCGAGCCGCCTGGGCCCGCCGATTGACATCACGTCGCGGACCGCCGAGGTGGTGTACGACGCGCAGTGGCGGCCCAAGTCGCTGCTGGTTGACGGCGTCGTCCGCGGGCAGGACGTGACCGTGAAGACCATCTTCAACAACGGCCAGGCCTCGAACGTGATCTCGGTGCAAGGCGCGCCGCAGACGAAGGTCGACCCGGTGTCGGCCGATCCGGTGGTGCTGCCCAATGCGTTCCTTGGGTCGTACGCCGCGCTGGCCATGCGCCTCCAGGGTCTGAAGCCGGGCGTCGAGCTGAAGGCCTACGTTGCGCCGCAGGCCGAGGTGACGGTCAGGCTGGTGGCCACGGCGGCCGAACGCATCGACACGCCTCGCGTGACCATCAACGCCACGAAGTACTCGTTGCTCTTCATCAATCCGCCCCCGGCTGGCGAGTTGCCGTTTGAACTGTGGGCGGGTCCGACCGGCAACCTGCTGCGGCTGAGCATTCCGTCGCAGACGCTGGAGATGGCGCGCGAAGACATCGCCTCGGCGGCCTCGCGCACCGCCGCGTTTTCGCTGCCAGGCGACGAAGCCGTGACCATTCCGGCCACCGGCTTCAACCTCGCCGGCACCATCACCAAGCCGGCCAACGCCACCGCGCCGCTGCCGGCCCTGGTGCTGATCGGCGGCTCGGGTCCCACGGATCGCGACGAGACCGTCGCCGGCATCCCGATTTTCGGCCAGCTCGCCCGGGACCTCGTTGCCGCCGGCTTCATCGTGGTGCGGTATGACAAGCGCGGCGTCGGCCAGAGCGGCGGCCGCTCCGAATCGGTGACAATTGCCGACTACGCCGAAGACGCGCGGTCGGTGGTGGCGTGGCTCGAAAAGCGCCAGGAGGTGGCCAAGGAGCGCATTGGCCTGGTCGGCCACAGCGAGGGCGCGCTCGTGGCCATGCTGCTGGCGGGCCGCGAACGCGGCAAGGTGGGCGCCATGGCGCTCGTCGCCGGGCCATCGGCCAGCGGATCGGCCATCGTCCTCGAACAGCAGAAGCACCTGCTCGACCAGATGAAAATGGACGATGCCCAGCGGGCCGAAAAGGTGGCGCTGCAGGAGAAGATCAACGCGGCGGTCGTTTCGGGCCGCGGCTGGCAGGACCTGCCGGCCGAGGCCCGCAGGCTCGCCGACACACCGTGGTTCAACAGCTTCCTGACCTTCGATCCGCAGCGGGCCATGCGCGACACGCGCCAGCCGGTGCTAATCGTGCAGGGTGAACTCGACACGCAAGTGAAGCCGCACCACGCCGACAAGCTCGCCGAGTACGCCAGGGCGCGCCGAACCAAGACGGAAACGGCAGTTGTGAAGGTGCCGGGCGTCAATCACCTGCTGGTCACGGCGAAGACCGGCGAGGTGGCCGAGTATGCGTCCCTCGGTGCCACCGCGACGATCGCGCCCGAGGTGGGCGCCGCGATTGCCGCCTTCATGACCAGGGCGCTGCGGGATTGACCGCGCCAAGCGCCCTGCTGATCCGGGTGACCGGTCACGACCGGCCCGGGCTGACGCACGCCCTCACCACCATCCTCGCGCATCGGCGTCCGCGATCGCGACATCGGCGTCTGAACGGTCCGGCTAAGGCCGGACGCCACATCCCGATGTGGTGTCCGCCTCTAGGCGGACCTGTCCCACATCTCGGCCACCCGTTCGCGAAGCTGCGCGGTGCTGTCGGCGTAGCTGGCCTTTTCGTCAAACGTCATCGGCTCGCCAAAGACAATCGACACGCGGTGCCCGCTGAACGGCAGCACCAGCCGCCAGTTGAAGGGGCGATTCCTCGGCCAGATTTCGTAGATGCCCTTCACCGCCACCGGTACGATCGGCACGTGGAGATGCTGCGCCAGGATCGGCGCCCCCTTCTTGAACTTCCTGACGGTGCCGTCCATGGAGCGCTCCCCTTCCGGAAACAGCACCAGCACCTTGCCATGCGCCAGGCCGAAGGCGCCGGCCTTCATGGCCGGAACGAGGTTCGAGTCGGCATCCACGGGCACGAGGTTGACGAGCCGCGCCACCCGGCGCGTGAACGGCGTCTCGAAGTACTCGACGGCGCCGACGTAGAAGAGATCGCGCCATACGCGGAAGGGCAGCACGCTGCTGACCAACAGCGGGTCCAGGTAGCTCTGGTGATTCGGGCAGATGATGAACGCCCCGCGCCGCGGCAGGTGTTCGAGCCCCGATACCCGCACCCCGCCGAGCGCCCGGCGGACGATGCGGGACAACCCGAACATCAGCGGCAGCAACAGCGGACGCCGCTCCAGCAATCCGCCCAGCACCGGATCGGTGACGGGCGGCAGATCGCGCAGCAACGCGGCCCAGGATTCATCGGCGGCCGGCCCACCTGAAGGTTGGTTGCCGCGCGCGAAGGCCGCGTGCGGATCGTTTGCGAGACCCGGCCGCACCGCCTCCACCAGTTGCGCCACGGTGAAGATCTCGTGGGTCGTGGCCTGCGGCACCCTGACATTGAAGCGCTGCTCCAACTCGGTCAGCAATTCCACCCGCTCCATCGAGTCGAGCCCGAGGTCCAGCTCGAGGTTCGCGTCGGGACGCAGCCGCACGCCGTCACGCCGGCGCGCCTGGATCACCGCAGCCGCCGCCCCCACATGCGCATCTTCCAGCCACGCCTGGTGCTGAGCCGACAACGGCGTCGTGTCGTCGGCGGCCGCCGCCAGCTGGCGATCGCGCACCCGCCGCTCGACCTCGTGCCGCTTGATCTTCTGGGTGGTGGTGCGCGGCAACGGCTCGAACCAGATGTCGTAGCCGAGCACCCGCTTGTGCGCCGGCAGGCCGACCGCGAGGCCTTCGAGCTCGAAGCGCAGGATGTCGCCGGCGTTGACGATCTTCCGCTCGCGCATCAGGTCGAGATCCGGCACCACCGCGGCAAACAGACGCTCGGTGCTCGGCCGGCCCGGTTCGGCCAGGCCCATGACGCAGATCTCTTTCACGTACGCCGACTGGCGGTAGTGCGCTTCGATCTCTTCGGGATAGATGTTCTTGCCCGAGGCCAGGACGATCATCTCCTTCTTGCGGCCGGTGATCTGCAGCCGGCCCTCGGCGTCCATGCGGCCGAGGTCGCCGCTCAGAAACCAGCCGTCGCGCATCACCAGCGCGGTCGCGTCGGGGCGGTTGTAGTAGCCGGCCATCACGATGGGACCACGGATGGCAATCTCGCCGTCCAGGGCGCCGGGCTCGGGCGGCAGGATCTTGATCTCGGTGCCGGGTAACGGCCGGCCCACCGTGTCGATGTGCGCCTCGTCCACCGTGTTGATGCTGGCGGCCGCGCTCGTTTCCGTGAGCCCGTAGGCCTGCAAAATCGTGAATCCGAGCGAGTAGAGGTCGCGGCCAATGGCCGGGTCGAACTTGGATCCGCCCGTGACCAACAGCCGCATCTTGCGGCCCATCACGTCGTGCACCTTGCCGAAGAACACCGGCCCGAGGTTGAGGCCAATGCGGCGGAGGCGAAAATTGAGCGCCAGCAGCATGCGGAAGACCACGCGCGTAACCAGTCCCGACTTCTGCACCTGCTGCATCACCCGCTGGTGGATCAGGTAGAAGAACTGCGGCACGCAGCAGAAGATCGTGATCTGGCGCTCCTTCAAGGCGCGCACCAGGTCGGTGGAGTTGACGGTCTCCAAATAGACGACGCGGGCGCCGGCGGCAAACGGCAGCAGGAGGTTGGCCAGCTGCGCCAGCGAGTGGAACAGCGGCAGCACGCCGAGCAACGCGTCCTGGTCGGTGACCGTGACCACCTTGAAGGCGGCATCGCGCTCGGCCAGCAGGTTAGCGTGCGACAACACCACGCCCTTTGGGTCCGACGTGGTCCCCGAGGTGTACAGGATCACCGCGGGTGCCGAAGGCGGGTACTCCGCCGCTGGTGACAGAGCCGTCGCCGTGCCCGGAGAGGAATGGACGTCGGCGATGTCGATCTGTGGATCGATCAGTCCGGCAGTCAGCGCTTCAGCCGCGACCGGCCGCAGCCGCTCGCTGACAAACAGCAGGCGCGCACCCGAGTCCTTGACGATGGTGGCGACCTGTTTGGCCGAGTAGTTGGTGTCGAGCGGCACCGCGGTGGCACCGGCCCGCAGGATCCCCAGGTAAACCGCGCACCAGTGCGCGTCGTTGTGGGCGAGGATGGCGCAGCGGTCGCCCGGCCGCACGCCGCTGGCGGCCAGCCACACGCCGTGGGCGACCGCCAGGTCGTAGAGCTGCTGGTAGGTGAAGCGATCGACGCGGTCGGGGCGCTGCACTTCGATCGCCACGCGCTTGCCGAACTTCGCGACCGTGGCAGCAAAGACTGTCCAGACAGTTTGGGGAGCCAAGCGCTCGATTCTATACTGCGGCACGGCCAACCGGACGGGCACGGTATGATAGATTGCCCGATGCTAGCACCCCTCCGCATCGCCTTCCTGGGCTGCGGCTTCATCACCCGCGTGCACAGCCGTAACCTGCGGCGCTTCCGCAGCCAGATCGTCTGCGGCTACGCCAGCCGCGACCGGGCCAGGGCCGCGCAATTCTGCGGCAAGTACCGAGGCAGTGGCAGCTACGGCGACTACGCCGAGGCCATCCACGACCCCAACATCGACGCCGTCGTCATTGCCGTGCCGCCGAGCTTTCACCTGAACCTCACGCTGCAGGCGCTGGCGGCCGGCAAGCACGTGCTCGTCGAGAAACCGGCGTTCCCGGCCATGGCCGATTACGAGGTGGTGAAGGAGGCGCGCGACCGTGCCGGCAAGGTGGTGCTGATCGGCGAGAACGACCACTACAAGCCGCTCGCGATCACTTTGCGCAGACTGCTGGCCGACGGCGTGATTGGCGAGATGGTGTTCGGCCACTTCAGCAGCATCGTTCACCGGCTGAAGAGCGCGGACGACTGGCGGAACGACGAATCGATGGCCGGCGGCGACGCGTTTTTCGAGGAAGGGATCCACTGGCTGCACCTGGCCGGCAGCCTCGGCCCGAAGATCACGCGCATCACGGGCTTTCGGCCGTTGCCCTCTCACGAGGGACCCGACCGACGCGCCAAGAGCATGATGGTGGCCTTCCACTACGACAACGGCGCGGTCGGCTCGCTGTACTACTCGCGCGAGATTCCATCGTTGCTGAAGGGCTTGCGCCTGTCGAAGCTGTTCGGACGCCAGGGCATCATCACGTTTGAATCGAATGGCGCCTTCTTGCTCGCGCGCGGCCAGGGATTTCCGCGGATCATCTTCCCCGGCTTCCGCGATATTCGAGGCTACCAGGCGATGTATCGCGACTTCCGCCAGTCGATCCTCAACGGCACCACTCCCGAGATGAGTCTTGAGCGCGCCATGGAAGATCAGCGGCTCATGGATCAGATCTACTCAGCGACCTGAGATGGAGAAGCGATTCGGCTCCAGCGGGCCGCCAGGGGCATGGGACGTCATCATCATTGGTAGCGGGGCCGGCGGCGGCACCATGGCGCGTGCCCTGGCGGACACCGGCGCGAAGCTCCTGGTCCTTGAACGCGGCGACTTCATCGCCCAGGAAGATCAGAACTGGAGCGCCGACTCGGTGTGGCGGCAGTTGCGCTACCGCACCCCCGAAACGTGGCTCGACGAGGGCGGTGTGCCGTTCCGGCCGTATACGCACTACTGCGTCGGCGGGAACACCAAGTTCTGGGGCACGGTGATGTATCGCCTGCGGCCGGAAGACTTCGGCGAGGTGCAGCACGTGGACGGTGTTTCGCCGGCGTGGCCGATCGACTACGCGACGCTGGCGCCGTACTACGAACGCGCGGAGCAACTGTACGGCGTGCACGGGGAGGCTGGCGCCGATCCCACCGAGGGCCCGCGCGGGCCCTATCCGCACCCGCCAGTGCCACACGCGCGGATGGTCGGCGAAATCGTCGAGCGCCTGAAACAGCAGGGCCTGCACCCCTCGGCGCTGCCGCTCGGGCTGCAGCCACACTGCATCCTCTGCAACACCTGCAATTCGTTCCCGTGCAAGATTCACGCAAAAAGCGACGCCGAGGTGTGTGGCATCGGCCCGGCGACCAGGCATTCGAACGTCACGCTGTGGACCCACGCCCTGGCCCGCCGCCTGATCACCGACGCGAGCGGCAGGCGGATCGAGGCGGTTGAAGTCGAGCGAGCCGGGGAGAGGATTCGCGTGTCGGCGCCGCTCGTGATCGTCTCGTGCGGGGCGGTGAACTCGGCGGCGCTGCTGCTGCGGTCGGCCAGCGACAAGCATCCCGACGGGCTGGCGAACTCGTCGGGACTGGTCGGCAAGCGCTACATGGCGCACCTGGCGACCATGATGCAGGGGTTTCATCCCTTCCGCGTGAACGACACCGTGTTCCAGAAGACCGTCGCGATCAACGACTTCTACTTCAAGGGGCCGCACCGCCCCTTTCCGCTTGGCCAGATCCAGTCGCAGGGCCGGACGCACGGCGTGATGGCGCAGACCGTGGTGCGCCAGGTCCCGGTGTGGGCCTACGACATGTGGGTGGCCCGGGGCGTGGACTGGCTGGCGATGACCGAAGACCTGCCGCGCGTCGAGAACCGGGTGACGCTGGCGCCGGACGGCACGATCCGGCTGCACTACCGGCCCAACAACCTGCGGGCCCACGAGCAGTTGGTGCGCGAAACCAAGCGGCTGCTACGCAAGCTCGGCGCCTGGATCGTCGTGGCGCACTCGCACAAGTCCAAGAACACTACGCACCAGTGCGGCACGCTGGTGTTCGGCACCGACCCCCGCCAGTCGGTGCTCGACACCTACTGCCGCGCCCACGACGTCGAGAATCTCTTCGTCGTGGACGCGTCGTTCTTCCCGTCATCGGCGGCGGTCAACCCGGGGCTGACGATCGTGGCGCAGGCATTGCGCGCAGCCGAGCACATCCGCGACACCCGCCTGGCCTAGCGGATGGTCTGAATCTCCAGCAGCTTGCGGCGAACCTGATCGTCGAGCTGTTTCTCCTTCAACCGGCTCCACAGGCGCCGAATCACGCGCGCATCGACAAATCCCGGCACCGTGGTGCCCCAATCCTGGGCGGCGCGGAACGCATCCAGCGCCTTCACCGCCTCCTCGGTGTAGACATTCGCGCCCGGGCCCGTCAGCACGATCTCTTTTTCGGCAGCGCGGTAATAGCCAAGCGCATGCAGGATCAACTTCAATTCGATCACGTCGCGGCCGGCGAACTGTTCGAGCCGCCGAAAGCCCAGCCGCTCCGCGGCCGTGTCGTAGATGCGGCGCAGTTCGGCGATCGGCTCCGGATGTTCGCAGACGTTGATATTGACGGTCACGCCGTCAGGCCGCCGCGATCGGCCCGGACGGGGATCCGCCACCAGCACCGCGGCCGATTGCGTTTCGCCGTGCCGGCCGTCGCCGCCGAGCACGTGGCCGGCATGGAGGGCCTCGATTAGCCGATCCGCCAGCGTGCGCACCGCGCCCTCGCTGGCCTGGAACGCATCGGCGACCGCCTCCACCACCGCGGTACTGACCAGGGAGTTGCCCTGCACGGCAAAGGTCGTCCCCTTGCGCATGTCGACCCAGTCGCCCTGTTTCTCCGAGCCGTACTGCCGCTGGCCGGTCCACTGCGCTGAGCGGCCCTTGATGTCGATCACGCCGACCTGCCGGTTCTCGCGACCCTCGTCTGCCGCCACCACCTGGTCCATGGCCGCCTGCGGGGCCACGCCTTGTTCCAGCAGGTTCAACAGGTCGTTGCCATATTCCAGCCGCGTGCCGCCCTGTGTGGCCACCGCGCCGACGCCGGCGCGAACCCACGGCACCGCATTCCCGACGCACGGGTTGCGCGTCGTCACGACGACGCCGGTCTCGCCGGTGCGCGGATCGACGGCGACAATCGAGAACGTGTGGAAGGTGATGTCGGCGCCCTGCCCCCAGGCCACCGGTTCCTGCGCTGACGCCGGCGCGCCCAGCAGGAGGCCGGTGAACACGCTCGCGAGCAAGTGGTTACGCATGTCTCAGTCCCTTTCGATCAGTTCCAGGTCGCCCGCGACGTCGAGCGCGACGCGGCCGCGGCCCCTCGGCACCAGGCGATTACCGCCGGCCTTTTCCTCGAGGCGCCGCCGCAACAGCAGGAGCCGGGTTTCGAGCTTGTCCTTGAATTACGGCGAGTGGCGCGGCTGGCGGCCACGTGCGGACCGGGCCGCAGCTGAGCGACAATAGCACGCATGAGAGCGCGCTCCTTCAGCCACGTCGGCATCACCGTCCGCGACTTCAACACCTTTGTCCGTTTCTACTGGGATGTGTTCGGCTGCCCACTGGTGGGCGTCTCCGACACGCCCTCGGATCGCGTGCGGAGCTTCTTCGGCGTTGATTCCCCGACACCGAGCTGCAAGATCGGCTGGATCCGTGTGCCGGGCGGTGCCGTACTCGAGATCTTCGAGTTCCAGCCGCAAACGCCACTGGTGCAGGGCCCGTGGCACAAGGTCGGCCTCACCCACTTCAGCCTCAACGTGCGCAACACCCAGAAGTGGTACGACTACTTGATCAGCAAGGGGGTCGAGTGCGTGTCGAAGCCCGAGAAGTCACCGCGCGGCCACACCTTCTTCTTCGCGAAAGACTGCGACGGCAACCTGATCGAGCTGATGGACCTGGGCTTCATGCACTACGTGCTCGATTGGGG